>CAYPOV010000047.1:0-18889 GCA_964412385.1 uncultured Geminicoccaceae bacterium | reverse complement strand
AAGAACGTCATGGAAGAGCGGGTGAGCCGAGCAGCCTCGATCCTTGGCTTGACCGACTTTCTCGAGCGCTATCCTCGGCAACTCTCGGGCGGTCAGCGTCAGCGTGTTGCCATGGGCCGCGCCATCGTCCGCGATCCGCAGGTCTTCCTCTTTGATGAGCCTCTTTCCAATCTTGACGCTAAGCTTCGCGTTCAGATGCGCACGGAGATTAAAGAGCTGCACCAGCGCCTTAAGACGACCGCTGTTTACGTTACCCACGATCAGATCGAAGCCATGACCATGGCGGATCGCATCGTGGTGCTGCAACTTGGGGTCGTCGAGCAAATCGGAGCACCGCTCGAGCTTTATGACACGCCCGCCAATCTCTTCGTTGCTGGTTTCATCGGGTCGCCCTCGATGAATTTCATCGATGCCAAGATCAAGAGCAATGGTGCCGGACCGATTGCGGTGACCAATGACGGTACCGAATTGCCTCTGCCGCCTCAAATAGGTGCAAAGGAGGGTCAGTCGGTGGTGTATGGTGTTCGACCGGAGCATCTCATGCTCAAGGACGGAGAAGGTTCCCAACATGGCGAGGTCCATGTGGTGGAACCGACGGGTGCCGAAATCCTGGTCGTGACCAAATACGCTGGCACGGAATGCCAAGTGGTCTTCAAAGAGCGTCACAATTTCCGTCCGGGCGACAAGATCTCTCTGGCGCCGGATTTGGATCGTGTGCACCTCTTCGACAAGCAATCGGGCGATCGCATCAACCACTAATGGATCGGCCGCAACACTTGGGTGCCAAGTCTTGCGGCGCAGGATCCCCCGGAATCAATGAGTTAGAGGTGGGCGAGAAATTAAACGGAAGAGAAGCTTCCGTTTAATTCCTACAACTAGACGCCAGCTCGAAACGGGAGAATGGTGCTGTGCGATGCGCCCGCCGGATCATGTTTCAAGCCCGTTAGGCGATTGAGGTGATAACCTATGGAACACGCTATGAGAGGAGCCGGACTGGGCGTCCTGGCTCTGATTTCACTTGTTGTCGTCAGCCGCACTGATCATGAAGTCATCACGGCAATTGCTCTGATGTTATTCATCGCGAGTGTCGGCGGAATCTTCTTTCTCATCCACCGGCTCACGGGGAACTAGAGAGAGACGTTTCGCTCGTCGTCGCTGCAACTTCAGGAAGGATCGTATCGGTCTTGCCCTGCCACCACTGAGTGATCAGGCCAAGCCACTCATTGAGGGCGAAATCGATCATGAACAGGTAATATGTCGGGCGCATGTGCGGTGCGATCGGGTCATATTCACCGTTGGTTCGATAGTCGGTAGGCCACGCTTCGATATCCCAACCAGCATGTTGAAAGGCGTTCATGGCCCGAGGCATGCGGTAGGCCGATGCCACAAGATACCAGTTTTCGCCAGGTTCAGGCTCGGCCAGTTCGTACGTATTCTCGGCGAAATCTTCCATAGTCAGCGAGAGCGGCTCATAGGTGATGCGCTCGGGATCAAACCCAAGGCGCGTATAATATTCCTTGAGATGTCCTGAAAGATCCGCAGGCCAACTGTCCGTTGACTCGCCGATTCCTGTGAGAATGAGCTTAGCGTCAGGGAAGTTGCGGGCGAACTCAATCAGAGCGGTAAACGGTTGGCCATCGCCTACGATCGACGGTTCGTTGCGCTTTTCGGACATGTCGCGGCTGATGCGCGTGCCAATCGCAACGACTCCATCGACCTTGTCGGGATAGCGTTTCGCCAGAGGATAGTGGTTCTCGAGTGGCACCATGAGCCATTCGCCGAGCGGAACGTAGGAGAAAATAAACATCGCTGCCAGGAACGCAGCACCGATCCATGTTATCCAGACCCGACGTAGCAGAAGGCCTGCAAAAACCCCGAATAGCGCTCCAAGGAGCAGCCAATTCGTCGGCTTGATCAGTAGATCGATCAATTTGTGGATGACGTAATCCAATATCACTTCCTTTTTGTCAGGCAGTTTGATCGGTTGCTTCGCTGGCTTCGAACGTTCGGTCAACCAAAAAGCGTAGGCAAGCCCGCTGTCGGCCCTTGTTGTTCACGTCAAATTAACGATGCGTACCCTAGGTTGATAGCGTCTTGCCGCTGGGCGGCGTGATGATCGCAAGGGCAATATGCAATTATCATTGGTGCTCGATTCCGTATGGGTGTTCTGCACACGCGTTCTGATGCGTGTTTCCAACTTTTTGGTGTTGGCAATCTTGGCTCGGGCACTTCCGCTCGACGCTTTTGGCCTCTACGCATTCGCGGTCGCGACGCTGCTCATGCTCTCGTTCATGATGGATTTCGGCATTCGTCAAGCAGCCGCTAACCAAATTGGCAAGATCGACGATCCGACAGAACTCAGCACACATTTGGCAGCGCTTACCGCGACAACATGCGTGCTCACGGCCATTGTTTCATTTGCGATCATGGCTTGGCCGGGCGATTCGGGAAATACGTTGGTCGCGGCTCTCTTTGCCCTCACGGCGATCCCGGTCATGGTGCTTCGGTGTTTGCAGGGTGTGCAGCTTGGCACCGGCAGGCTCGACCAACTCAACATCTCCGAATCCTTGCCGCGCATGGCGATGTTGGTCGGTATCGCTCTGTTGTGGCCGTTCAACGCCATCAATCTGGTTACGGTTTTTTCCTTGATGTTGGGCGCCCATTTTGTGGGTGCCGGCTATCTCTTTTGGGTCCTCTGCGTTCGGTTCCTTTTACGTGTGCCTCTGGATTTCCGAGTGCTGTGGTCTCTGCTTCTACTGGGGGCTGTGTTCGTTACAGGGGCGATCGCCATGATCGCCCTCGGGAGGATCTCGATCTGGATCATCAGTTCATTGATGTCCTTGGATGATGTGGCGGTCTACTTTGCAGCGCTGCGGCTATCCGAACTTCCTGTCGAGGTCGCAGGTGCCATCGGCGTCGCCCTTTTTAGCTACGGCGTTCGCGGCCAGGTGGCGGCATCGAGCGCGCAAGATACCGCGATCGTCATTCGCGCGACCACATTCTTGCTTTTTGTCGGCACCATTTTTCTTGGCGGCGTCGCGGATCTCGTACTGGAGCTGGCATTCGGCAGCGCCTTTGCCGATCACGCTGCGCTATTGAGGATCATGCTGATCGGCGCGGTATTCAGTTGTGTCAACATGATGCTGTACCCGTGCCTGGCATCAAACGGACACGCACGGATTGGCATTTTGGCCTATGGGCCAGGCGTTTTCGTCGCCGCGCTGCTTACTTGGCTGCTGATCCCGATCTGGGGACTTGAGGGAGCTGCCTGGTCGGTTGTTCTGGCCAAGCTGTGGGTCATGAGTGTGCTTTCTGTAGCATTCTGCAGGCACTTTGAGATCCACCCCACTGTTCTCTTGATACCGAGGGCAGCTGATTTTTTGCCGATTGTACGCCGCGCGCGAACGCTCATCGGTCGATCGAGTCGAGAAGAAAAATCAAAGCCGAAAACCGAAGGGCTACCCCTGCAACCTGGTGCCCACAATGCACAATAGCGCTGCGCAGGGGCCAGTCACCGCATCTGAGCATTCGAGCAGACGCCATATGGCAAAAGGGTTGGTTCGATGAGCATGACAACGATACTTCCATCCAAGCAGGAAAATGACCATCGGGCCGCATCATTAGTTGGGCGCCAGAAGCGCTTCTTTCTTCAAAAGAGGGTGCAACGGCGATTGGAAACCGGCCTGCCTTGGTTTGCGCTGAGGTCTCTCTTGCGAATTTTCACGGAGACCCCTTGGACCGACCATCATCGTGAACGTCAGGCAATCTTTGTGCATATCCCGAAGAACGCGGGAAACTCGATCTCAAACGCCCTCTACGGTGTGCCGTTCATCGGGCATGATCCGCTTCTCCATTTCTTTGCTTTCGACGAAAGCACCGCTGCCGCCAGCCACAAGTTTGCGTTTGTGCGAAATCCTAGGGACCGTCTCGTATCAGCGTTTCACTACCTCAAGAGTGACAAACGAACCGGCATCGATCGGGACTTCGCCACCAGATATCTTTCGGATTTCCCGGACTTTACTGCATTTGCGCACGCACTTGAGCGAAGGGCTGATCTTCTGGCATGGCACCATTTCCGACCTCAATGCGAGTTTCTGGAAGTGCGCGGCAAGATCGCTGCCGACTGGATCGGCAGAGTTGAAACAATTGACGAGGGTTGCGCTGAGTTGTCGAAACATCTCGGCATCGCGATTCAACCAGAAAGACTGAACAAGTCGGATCGACGTGACTATCGCCAATATTACGACATTAAGGCTGCAGAAATCGTCTCCCGCCTCTATGCGCGGGATATCCAACTCTTCGATTATCGTTTCGACCGATAGAAACCACCGCCTTGCCAGATCGATCCGAGCGAAGCCGACAGTATCAAGGTCCTAAACTGAACCGACACGCCAAATCCAGATAGCGCATGTACTGTCGCGATTATCGTCAATTCAGTGCGACAAAAAACTTCAACGCCGGTGAGCCGGATCACATAAAGTCGCCCGGGATGCCGCTACAACAGACGCATGAAGTGATGGAGAGATCTCATGCGTTTTGTTCCGACATTGATTGTTGCCGCCGCCGTTCTTGGTTTTGCACCGGACGTGGAGGCAGGCGACATCAATAAGCGTCAGCACCTGGATCCGAAAGCCCAGCTCAAAGTACTGGGCGTGCTTGCCAAGACCTACAAGGATGGCAAGCCACCTGCGGGTAGCACCGTTGTCCAGGGTGATGTCGTTGAAACGGGTTGCCGCGGCATCGCGATTGGCGTGGTGACGGATTCCAAGGCTGCGCGTAACCTGCGCGAACAAGTCACCGTCGTCACCGGCGATGTCATCAATGCGCCCGGTCGGCACTGCCGACGCTGAACCGATTGTCTCAGTCCATGCGGTCACGCCAAAGCGATAATAGAGGGAGCCATAAGATGGCCAAGCCAAGGGAGATGGCGGCACCGGTCTTTTCCACGACCAACACCGCCGGCATCTCACACCCACGCCAAACCATTGGTGCGACGCGGCATCTGAGAAAAATCATGGCTGCGGTCGGGCTTTCGATTGCCGTTTCTGCCTGTGCTTACACGCCTCCCGAGGAAGCACCGTTGGAGGCGCGGCCGAACAGGCTGCCGGTCAAGAATGTGACCGGTTTCAGCGAGGCCTTGCGCTGCATGGACAACCTGTTCCTGGCACAAGGTGTCAGCGACATTGTGATCACCAGCGACGGTATTCCGGACGCGACCGGCAAGATTGCCGCCGGGACAAAGGAGATGCTCATCTCGGCCATTTCCAAGATGTCGGTTCGTAGCGGTGCATTCCGTTTCGTCGACTACGATCAAAATGCTGCCGATGTGAATGCACTGAGCGCGCTTATCGGCTTCAGCGACGACTTCCTCGTGCCGACCTACTATTTGCGTGGCGCGATCAGCCAGTTGGATGAAGGCGTCGTCTCCGAGAGTGCCGGGGCTTCGGTAGCCTACGAGAATTTCTCGGCTGGGATTGCCGCCGATCAGGTTGTGTCGGTCGTATCGCTCGATCTCAACATGGGTAATCTACTCACTCGGCAAATCATTTCCGGCACGACCTCCAATAATTCGATAGCTGTGCGCAAGACAGGGGCCGGTGGTGACGCCGGCGGCGAGATCGTCTCGTTCGGCGTCGCTTTCCAAATCAATTTCAATCGCAGTGAGGGCACGGGTGCTGCGGTGCGCACATTGATCGAGCTCGGTGCGATCGAAACGCTCGGCAAGCTGTCCCGCGTTCCCTATTGGCGGTGCCTCTCAATAGAGCAAACTAACCCTGAAATCGAAGCCGATGCGCGCGACTGGTACGCCGATATGAGCGATCAACAGCGTGTCGAGCTGGTCCAGACTGCATTGAGCGAAGGCGATTTTTATGATGGTGCGATCGATGGCGTACTCAATGCCGAAACGCGAACATCGATCGGTAGTTATCAGGCTGCCAATGGCCTTATTGCGGACGGCCGTATCAATTTCGACCTCTATGCGAGCCTGATCAGCGGTGATTTAGCCAAAGGTCGTCCGCCCCAAGAGAAGCCAAACAGCATCCTTCAACCCCTTCCCCCACAACCTGAGCGGCCGCTGAGCATCAGTGTCACGACGCCGATCGGGCCGCGGCCGGTCTATCAGGTGGGAGCGCAACTGACAGCCTTGGTTCGTCCCAATAACGAGGCCTATGTGAGCTGTTACTATAAGGATGCGCGAGGCGACATTCTGCGGATCTTCCCCAATCGCTTCCAGCCCGATGCCCTGGTCGCAGGCGGCACCGAGGCACAGATACCAGGACCTTCGACCCCATTCGGGATTGTCTTGGACACAGCGGGAGCGACCGAAGAAATAATGTGTCTCGCGGTCGATCGCGAAGTCATGGCGAAGTTGCCGCAGACGCTACAAGGGCCGGATCTCGAGCCCCTGCCGGTTGCCAGCCTCGAACAAGTCAAAGCGGCCTATGGCCAGATCAGGCCCGCGGTGTTCGACGACGTTCGCATCCCCATCCAAGTCACGCCCTAGTTCGCCATTCTAGCGATCAGTTCCCTCGGAGTGCGTCACGTGAAAAGCTTTAAGGATAAAATGACTAGTCAGCTGTCTCGACCGCTCATTGTACTGTTGCTTTGTGGTATCGGCGGCAGTGCGGCACCAGTCCAGGCCGAGATCGAGCGCCGCAGCCCTGCGGGCCTAAGCCCGCTTCCCCACGGCGAGCGGCTTTCGACCGAATGCTGGCAACACGGTGTGAAGATTTTCGAGGACAGTGGCTATTCCGGCCTCGACCTCGAAACCATTGCCAAGAGCAACTCCCTTCGCCTCAAGCAGGATCACGGCGATCAGAAGTCGCTCGTGGTAGTTCCGTTGAACGAGACGGTTTGTTTCGTAAGGGGGCGGCCAGAAAACTCGAACTAGCCGCGTCGAGCGGCAAAAATATATGCGGAAGTAGCGAGAAGTCGTTAGTATGGCCGAAAGTGTCGGCCTGAGTCTAAGTTTTGACATAATTTAGGAGAGTACCGATGTTTGCCTTATTTTCGAGAAACGCCAAAGCCGCTGTCCTCGCTGGCATTTTCACCGTCGCAACGGCTTTGTCGGCCGAGGCGCAAAACCGCATCCTTTACACCGACGAGGCGCCGAGTGCCGATGAGCTGGAAGACTTGCTCTTTCCCGGCCAATCGGATGCGGGATCCGGTTTCCCTGGGCCGACACGCGGCATCGTCATTCACAAGCATCCGCAGCCGCAAACGCCTGTTCAGGATACGGCTCTCGAGGCTGAAGGAGATCCGGCGCCGGCACCGAGCGCACCTGTTGCCGAGGCGCCTGTCCAATATGCGTCGACCAACACGATCGTCGGCTTCACGATCAACTTCGAGTTTGACTCGACCGAGATCAAACCGGAGTCCTATGGCTACCTTGATAGCATGGGCGAGTTACTGAGCCGTCCCGAGCACGTCGGTGCGCGCATGCGCATCGTGGGACATACCGATTCGCTTGGTCCGGAAAGCTACAACCAAAACTTGTCCGAGCGTCGGGCTGCAGCGGTTCGCGATTTTCTGGTTCAACGCTATGATGTCGACCCAAGCCGCTTGCTGACCGAAGGTCGTGGTGAGCTGGATCTTCTGGACGGTTTTCAGGCAACGGCCGCTGAAAACCGGCGGGTCGAGTTTCAAGCCGAGGGATGATTCTTGAGAGCTGAGAGAGACGGGTGACGCGGTCAAACGTGGCACTTGTCTCCGGCTCTCTCCTGATCGACTTCCCTATGGCCAAGCCATGCCAACCGTGCTTGGATTTCGCACACAAGATGGTGAAATCGAGCAATTACGGGATGGCTTTATGATGTCTTCGAAAGTGGCCTTGGTTACGGGCGCAGGTTCAGGGGTGGGACGCGCATCGGCGCTTGCTTTGGCAGCAGACGGTTATTCGGTTGCGCTCGCCGGACGAAGACAAGAGCCGCTCGATCAGGTTGCAGAAGAGGTAAGGGCAAGTGGCGTTCAGGCATTGCCCGTCTCATGCGACGTTTCCGATCCTGAGGCCGTAGCAAACCTCTTCGCGCAGATCAAAGAGACATTCGGTCGGCTCGATGTTGTGTTCAACAATGCCGGTGCCGGCACGCCTGCGGTGCCCATGGAAGAACTCAGTTTCGAGCAGTGGCAGACCGTCGTCGGGGTCAATCTCACCGGTCCATTCCTCTGCACGCAGCACGCGTTTCGCATCATGAAAGGCCAGAATCCGCGGGGTGGACGCATTATCAATAACGGCTCGATCTCCGCCCATGTGCCGCGCCCGTTTTCGGCCCCCTATACCTCGACAAAACATGCCATTACGGGGCTCACACGGTCGACATCCCTCGATGGCCGCGACTACGATATCGCCTGCGGACAAATCGACATCGGCAATGCGGTGACTCCCATGACCGAAAGAATGACCGCAGGCGTGCTTCAGCCCGACGGCTCCAAGAAACCCGAACCGCGGATCGACGTAGATCATGTCGCACGCATGGTCGCGCATATGGCGAGCCTGCCATTGGATGCGAATATCCAGTTCGTGACCGTCATGGCGACAAGAATGCCGTTTATCGGCCGTGGCTAACGATTTGCTCGGACGTTAGACCTGGACAATTTTAGACAAAATGGTTTAGTTTCCTAGTTTTTTGTTCGCTTTAGAGTGAAATCGCGTTATAATGCCGCCGTCGATTAATTGGCGGGATTATTTCATGGAAGAATTGGAACGTGGCCTCGGCGGCGAGAGGAAACGGCTGAAGCTACTGAGTATTGAGGATGATGAAATTGACGCGATCGGCCTGGAACGCGCATTCAAGGGAGCCGACGCGCAGCTCGAATCGGTGACCACGCTCGAGGACGGAAAAAAGAAACTCAAAGATAATCGCTACGACATTGTGCTGTTGGATTTGCACCTGCCCGATTCGTGGCCGCCGGAAACGATCAGCGAAGTGTCTACAAGGCTCAATGGTGCGGCCTTGATCGTTCTCAGCAGCCACATCGACGTGTTTCGCTCTATTCGTGCCAAAGCGGCCGAAGAACCGATTATCTTCTTCTTGCCGAAGGACAAGATAAGCCAGCCGGAATTTGTTCCGTTTGTTCTCTTTACGGGCTATCTCAATGCGGCGTAGCCACGGACCGCCTGGTCAACGAATTATCGATACCCTTATGGCACGGTGATCAGCCAGGCCAGCATTGGCGACCGCCGTCGACCCGCAGCACTTGCCCGGAGACGAAATCGCCAAGAGGTCCCGCAAAGATCTCGACGATGCGGGCGACCTCATCGACCATCCCGACGCGATCGAGTGTGCCACTCTTGGCCAGGCGGGCTTCGTCAACATCCCGTGTACCGAGAAAACGGCCGGTGCGAGTTTCGCCCGGCGCGATACTGTTGACATTGATATCATAGCTTCGAAGCTGGTCAGCGAGGCAACGGGTATAGTGGACCACCGCCGCTTTAGCGGTGGCGTAGATGGCGCTGTGCTCGCGCCCGATAAAGGCCGCCGTTGAGCTGAGCGTGACGATTCTTCCCTGTCGGCGCTCCATCATGGAACGTGCGGCGCGCTGACAGACAAGAATTGTCGACAGAACATTGCGGTCAAGTACGGAGCGTATATCGGCCTCCTTGATCATTACGGAATCATTGGGATTCGGCTTCCCCCCTTCCGCAGCGATATCACCACCCGCATTGTGAACAAGAATATCGATCGGTCCGAGTTCCAATTCCAGAGCCTCGAATATGGCTTCGACCTGCGCCTGGTCCGTGAGATCTGCAAGGAGCCGTGTGGTGCGAACAGCATGTGTATCGCCAATTGCCTTTGTCGTATCGGTCAGCGTCGTTCCCTCGCCATATTCCGAAGGTCCGTGCTCTCGCATCCCATGAATGCCAACTGAGCAGCCAAGATGTGCCAGATGTTCAGCAAAGGCGCGTCCCAAGCCTCGACCCGCGCCTGTGACTAGCGCCACCTTTCCTTCGAGAAGTCTGGGGTTGTTGGCAATCTGTGGCATGCTCGAACCTCGCTTGAAGTTTAATTGGATCATTGGTCCGCGATGATGTCACGATTGGTGCCGTCCGGAAAGCTGGTGCCGAGCCCAAGGCTTCGCGCGCAAAGCGTGTGAAATCGCACTTGCTGCATGAATTCAGCGGTCTAGAACAAACACGTGTTGCTCTACGAGGCACGAACACCCCATGGCTCTCGACATCGATCAACTGCTCCAACCAATTGGTGCGGCCGCGCCAAGCGGTGAAGACCTGCGCCATGACGCGCAGTTTTTCGCGTTGCGCCAAGATATCGAGCCGAAATTTGACTACGAATTGCTCAACGGCAAGGAAGTGCGCAAGGAGCGTGCACGCGATTGGCAACACATACAGTCAGTAGCGCGACATCTCAGTGCACAGAGCCGTGATCTCCGTATCCAGGTTATCCTGGTTCGCGCCAGCCTCGCAACAGACGGTGTCAGCGCGATCCATCCGGGGCTCCGTCTGATTCGCCAGAGCCTCGCGTCCTATTGGGATGATATCCACCCGCAACTCGATACCACGGAGCGCGATCCTGTCGATCAAGCGGCAGACCGTCTGAATGCTCTGCGCCAACTCAGCGCCCCCGAGGGCCTCATCATCGACCTCCGACGTGCGATTATCGTAGGCGCCCGAGGACTTGGTGGGCTCTCCTTGCGCGATATCGAACTTGCGGCCGGCAATCTCCAGCCGGGTCCTTTTGACAAGGCCCCAGAGGCATCTCTCGTCGGCGCTGTTTTCAAGATGGCCGAAGGTGATGTGGTCAGTGGGGTCCGCCACGCAATTGACGGGGCACTCGACGAAGTTGGCCAGATCGAAGCGGTGATTGGCGAGGCCCTAGGGGACGCCACTCGTGTACCGGAATTTGAGCCACTCGCTCAGTGCTTGCGCCACATTGCCCAAGAAATCGATAATCACGCGGGAACGGTCAATGGAAGTGCCGGTGCTGCAGCCATGCAAAGCCAACCACCGTCCGATGTGTCGCCTGCACAGTCTGTTGGGGTTGCGCCTAGTCCTCAGATCCCACCGTCAAGGAGTGCTCGGGTGGATAGTCGGGAAGAAGTCATTGCATGCCTCGATGAAATACTTGACTATTATCGAAGGCGCGAGCCGTCGAGCCCGATACCCATGGTGGTTGAACGCGTTAAACGTCTCGTCCCCTTGAGCTTTATGGAACTCATGGAGGACCTCGCTCCATCGAGTGTCAAAGAACTCAAGAGCGTGGCGGGTACGGACAAGAAGGGCTAGTGTCTTTGGGACTGACGGGTGGTTTTCAACGATGATCGAGCTGTTCGGTGTTCGTTGTCGACGGCAATATACGAAGCTGGATACCATAAAGCTGGATAGGAGTGCCTGACCATGGCCGAAAGCAGCCAAAAATTCATCGCAAGAAATCGCGCACCTCGCGTTCAAATCGAATATGATGTCGAGATCTATGGTGCTGAGAAAACCATACAGCTCCCCTTTGTCATGGGGGTCATGGCGGATCTTTCCGGTAAGCCGTCCGAGCCGCTTCCGCCAGTCAATGAGCGAAAGCTACTCGACATCGATGTCGACAATTTTGACGACCGTATGAAAGCGATGAAGCCGCGTGTCGCTTTCGATGTGCCCAATACACTGACAGGTGAGGGCAATCTCAAGGTCGATATCACCTTCGCCTCAATGGATGACTTCTCGCCCGCCAAAATCGCGGAGAAAGTGGAGCCTGTGCGCAAGCTTCTCGAGGCACGAACGCAGCTTTCCAACCTTTTGACCTATATGGACGGGAAGTCTGGTGCGGAAGATTTGCTTAGCAAACTCATGAATGATCGCGAACTCATGAAAACATTGGCCGCGGCTCCCAAAGACGGAGGCGACAAGTCGGGTCAGTCGGAAGATAGTGCTAAAGCGGATAAGTAGCGGGAGACATCACGATGGCTGAAACGCAAACGGCCGAAGTCCAATCGGAAGCGCAAGCCCAGACGCCGGACGACTTTCAGCTCCTTCTCAAAAAGGAGTTCAATCCGCGCGATCAAGCGCAAGAACATCGCATTGACGCGGCGGTTCGCACGCTCGCCGAGCAAGCTCTCGATGGTGTCGCCACCCAATCGCCCGATGTGATCAAGTCTATCAATTCTTTAATCGAAGCGCTGGACAAGAAACTCACCACGCAAGTCAACGCCATCATCCACCATTCCGACTTTCAAAAGCTGGAAGGTGCATGGCGTGGCCTTCGCCATCTCGTGAATAATACAGAAACCGACGAGATGCTTAAGATCAAGGTGATGAACATCTCGAAAGACGAGCTTTCGAAAAATCTGGAGAGATTTGAGGGTACGGCTTGGGATCAGAGCCCAGTCTTCAAACGAGTCTATACTGACGAATACTCAATGTTTGGCGGCGAACCCTATGGTTGTATCGTTGCCGACTACGAGTTCGATAATCACCCGAAAGATGTCTCGCTACTCAACAATATCGCCAAGATCAGCGCGGCGTCACATACGCCCTTCATCAGTGCTGCCGCTCCCACGCTCTTCGGGATGCAAACTTGGCAAGAACTCATGAATCCGCGCGATCTCACAAAGATCGTCTCGACACCGGATTACGCGCCCTGGAATTCTCTTCGTCAAAGTGAAGATAGCCGATACATCGGTCTCGCAATGCCACGCGTATTGGCGCGGCTACCTTACGGTGCCAAGACCAATCCGGTGGATGAATTCGCGTTCGAAGAGGCGACCGACGGCAAAGAGCACAGCAAGTATTGCTGGATGAATGCCGCCTATGCGATGGCCGTGAACATCAATCGTTCGTTCAAGATGTATGGGTGGTGCTCCCGCATTAGGGGCGTCGAGTCTGGTGGCGCTGTGACAGGTCTTCCTGTTCACACATTTCCCACAGATGATGGCGGAGTGGCGATGAAGTGTCCCACAGAAATTGCCATCGACGATCGGCGCGAAGCAGAGCTCGCCAAGCTTGGCATGATGCCGCTGCTCCACAAGAAAAACACCGATATTGCGGCATTCATTGGTGCTCAGTCGCTGCAGAAGCCGCAGGAATACGATGATCCGGATGCGACGGCCAATGCCAATCTCTCTGCGCGTCTGCCTTATCTCTTCGCGACCTGTCGGTTCGCCCACTATCTGAAGTCGATCGCGCGCGATAAGATCGGATCGTTTAAAGAACGCGAAGACATGCAAAAGTGGCTCCACAATTGGGTCCGCAAATATGTCGACGGCAATCCCGAGCATTCCTCGGAGGACACCAAGGCGCGCAAACCTTTGCGAGAGGCCGAAGTGGTTGTCGAGGAGGATGAAGCCAATCCCGGCTACTACAGTGCCCGCTTTTACTTGCGTCCTCACTATCAGCTTGAGGGGCTGACAGCGTCGTTGCGCCTTGTCTCCAAACTTCCATCCATGAAGGCTTAGTGTGGATCGAAGTCCTGTGTCTCAGATCACTGCGAAATCAAACTAAAATCATAATTTCAGCGCGTCTTGCCAAGTAACGGAGAGCTCCAATGGCTGTTGAGTGTTTCTTGAAAATCGAAGGACCCGATCTCGCGGGTGAGTCGCAGGCCGACGAACACGAAGAAGAGATCGATGTCCTTGCCTGGTCCTGGGGATTGAGCCAGTCCGGCACCATGCATGTGGCGACAGGCGGTGGCGCCGGAAAGGCCAATGTACAGGATCTTTCCATCACCAAATGGCTTGATTCGGCGTCGCCCAATCTCATCCTCTACTGCTTGTCCGGTGTGCAATTCGAGACCGCGACCCTGACTTGCCGCAAGGTCGGGGGTGATGGTGAGAAAATTCCCTACCTCACGATCACAATGGAAAAGGTTATTCTGACCTCGGTATCGAGTGGCGGATCAGGGGGTGAAGATCGCTTCACTGAGAACGTGGCGCTGAACTTCGCTGATGTCACTGTGGTCTACACTGGCCAGAATGACGATGGTACTGCAGGTGACGAAATCGAGACTGGTTGGTCGGTCCGTCACAATACCAAACTTTAGGAAGAAGGCCCGGGTGCGGTGCCGCCTTGCTGCACCCGGGCGTTGTGTTTGGAGTAGTTTGCCGTGGAAGGATCAGTGAAAGATCCTCGGGACGCCATTTTAGCTGGCGATCTCGGCGCGGCACTCGAGTTGGCGCAATCCGCTGCACGCGCGGCGCCAAGCGATGCGAAGAATCGGATCCTCTTGTTTCAACTCTACACCGTCCTCGGCGAATGGCAGCGCGCGCTTAGGCAACTCAGCGTTATTGGCGATCTCGATAGTTCCGCCGACCTGATGGTGAGAACTTATCGAGAGCTAATCGCGTGCGAAGCGATTCGAAGCGAAGTGTTCGCCGGCAAACGCAGCCCTCTCGGGTTCGGCGAACCGGAAGCTTGGTTTGGCATGCTGATTGAAGCCCTGCGTCTCGATGGTGCAGCAGACCATGCCCCGGCCAAAACCCTCCGTGATCGGGCCTTCGAACTCGCTGACACGGCGCCGGGTACAATTGACGGTACCAGTTTTGATTGGGTTGCCGATGGCGATGAACGTCTCGGGCCGTGTCTCGAAGCGATGATCAACGGCCAATACTTTTGGGTCCAGTTCTCCCGCTTTCGGAGTATTGCGATTGGTCAGCCGAAGGATTTGCGAGATCTCGTGTGGTTGCCTGCATCATTCACCTTTGCCAATGAGGGCAATGCGGTAGGCTTCATTCCAACGCGATATCCCGAAAGCGCGTCATCCGACGATCCGCTCATCAGACTTGCTCGCAAGACCGGTTGGAGGCAAATGGGGGAGGGAAGCTATGCTGGGATCGGTCAACGCATGTTGGCAACGAACCTTGCCGAACACCCCTTAATGGAAATTCGCGAACTCACGATCGACCCGTTGTGTGGCGATGGTTGAGGCGACGTTTTCCGGGCATCTTCAGCCATCCTTGCTCGATCGCTTGGTCGACAATCTCTATGGCATCGAACGGGAACGATCGCATCTTCAAAAGCAAGTTCGCGACCGGCTCTCCGACGAGCAGGTCAAAAAACTGAGTGAGATCATTGAGGAGGAACAACGGTCACACCAGCATTTTGATGAGGCTATCTTATCAGGCTTCGAAAATCTAGATGACGATGGCACAGAAATTATTTCGAGGCTTATTGCTATCGAGAAGCAACGTTACTTCGAAATGAGGCAAAATTACGTTATCTCGATGAATAGACTCCGTGAACTCGTCTTGCGGGACTTGAAAGAACTATTCAATATCGAAAGTTTTGATTGTATTGTTCCTCTCGATGATTTTCCCAATGTTCGTTCCAGTGTTGTCAAATTTGGCATCCCGGCTCTCGCCGGCAATGTCGCGAGCATGATCGATGCCGAAACATTGGCCCGGCGAATCCGCGATGCCATTCGGAGTTTTGAGCCTAGAATCGGTCATGACTCGGTCAAAGTGCGTATCGATGTCGACCGGGAGGACATGGGCCAGAATACGTTGGCGCTCGAAATCGAAGGCGAGCTTTGGGGTGATCCGATGCCCTTGAGGCTCCTGCTTCGCACCTTGATCGATCTCGAAAACGGTACCGCCATTGTCGAAGATCAGGCGGCTTGAGCCATGGACCGGCGATTCTTACGCTACTACGAGGATGAGCTTCGATTTCTGCGTGATATGGGCGGCGAGTTTGCGAAGGCGCATCCCAATGTTGCCGGCCGGTTGGGCCTCGATGAATTTGCCTGTGCCGACCCTTACGTGGAACGGCTGCTTGAGGGCGTGGCTTTTCTTTCAGCACGCGTCCAGCTCAAAATGGATGCCGAGTTTCCGCGTTTCACCGAGCATCTATTGGAGATGCTCTTTCCGGACTATCTTGCTCCGACACCCGCCATGGCGATTGTCGCCATGAGCCCGGATCTCAGTGCCGGCAATATCAATGAAGGTCGCGTCGTCAAGCGCGGGACCAGGCTCCTCGGAAAACTCGGCCCAAGGATGCAGACGCGGTGTATTTTCAAGACCGCGCATGAAGTTCAACTATGGCCGATCAAGCTTGCCGAGACGCGATATTTGAGTGGCGCTAATCTCACGGCAGCAGGACTTTCTCGTGGAGGTCATGCGCAATCCGGCTTGTTGATGCGATTTGAAACGCTCAATGAGACGACATTCGATCAATTGCCGCTAGACAAGTTGACGTTATTCCTTGCAGGCGATCGTAGCGGTAATCGCCTTTATGAGTCCCTGTTCGCGCGACAATGCGGGATCGCATGCAAGCGGTCCCAAGATACCGTCGTGAGCCAAGAGAGAGGCCGGCTATCGCTGGCACCCAAAGGTTTCGCAGATAGCGAAGCGCTCTTGCCGAGTCCTGCTAACGGTTATGAGGGATATCGTCTGCTTCGGGAGTATTTTGCATTTCCGCCGCGCTTTCGCTTTGCTGAAATCAGTGGCATCCGTTCATCCTTGCCTTCCGATCCCGGAAAGCAACTCGACATCATTATTCTGTTCGACCGATTTGATAATGAACTCGAGGGCAGTCTCACGACCGACGATATCGTGCTGTTTGCCACGCCGGCCATCAATCTTTTCGAGCGTGATTGTGTTCCTGTCAGTCTGGATGCGACCAAACGCGAGCATCATGTTGTCGTCGATCGGGTGCGATCCGCCGATTTCGAGATCCATTCCCTCCTGGAGGTTGCAGGTGACGGAGGTAGCAACGCTCCGGGCCGTGACTTCAAGCCGCTCTATAGTCACGCGTCCCGTGGAGCGGCTGAAGGAGGCCATTACACGATCGAGCGGCGGCCGCGCCAATCGGGGGGATCCGCCGAGGGACGAAGCGGCCGCCTCACCAGTTATCAGGGAAGCGACGTTTATCTTCGCCTCCTCGGACGTGATGCACTCGCCGATGAAGGTGGTCTCAAACGACTTCATGTGCGGGCGCTTTGCACCAACCGGGATTTGGCACAGCCTGGAATCATGCCGCTGCCTGTCCATGAAAGCCACTTCAGCACGGAAAGTGACGCACCCATTGCGTCGATGCGATGCGTTGGCGAACTCAGCCGTCCCAAGGCCTCGCTTGCGAATGGTGATCCGATTACGGCACGCGCAGGACAGAGTTTTGGCCGCGTGCCCTGGCATCTCATTTCCCATCTAAGCCTCAATTATCTTTCCGTCGTCAACGGTCCGAGCGAAGACGGCGCGGCATCGCTACGCGAACTTCTAGGACTTTATGCTGCTTTCAGCGAACCGAGCATCGCACGTCAAGTCGAGGGTATTCGCGGTGTGGCAAGTGAAACCGTCACCGAGCGATTACCTTTTCCAGGACCGATTAGCTTCGGGCGAGGCCTCAAGGTCACACTCCAAGTTGATGAGACATTTTTTGATGGCCGCGGCGCCTTTCTCTTGGGTGCGGTATTGGAACAGTTCTTTAGACGGCATGTATCGATCAATAGTTTTGTGATCACCAAGCTCTCTACGATGGAGGGTGTTGAGCTCATGACATGGCCAGCGAGGATCGGACAACGACATCTGATGTGACGCCGCGTCTCGAGCAGGAAACCGAGCTCTTTGACTTTTTCCAAGCGCTCCGGCTGTTCGAATTGACGCGGGGCGAAGGCTATCGCCTCGGCAAGGCCAAACGAGGCGGCGATGAGCCCATTCGCATCAGCCAGGCCCCTCATGTGATCTTCCCGACCTCGAGCTTGGTGAGCTTCGATCGACGCGGGGATTTTGCCCGGTTGGAGGTTCTGCTCATCGGGCTATTCGGGCCGCAAGGACCGCTGCCGCTCCATCTCACCACCCATGCCATGGAACGGCGGGATCACCACGCCGATCGAAGCTTTCTCGATTTCTGCAACATGCTGCAGCATCGGCTGCTCTCGCTTTTCTACCGCGCGTGGGCCGATGCGCGTCCGCACACCGCCGAGGATCGGTTTCGGAGTTACCTTGCGGCACAGTGCGGCCTCGGCCTGCCGAGCCAGCAAAACCGCACGCTGCTCGACGACAATTTCAAGCTGCGCCATGCAGGATTGCTCGCCCAGCAAGCACGTCATCCGGGTGCTCTTGCCACCATGCTCAAGAGTCTGCTTGGCCCGAACTTTCCGCTCCACATTGAGGAGTTTGTCGGCGGGTGGTTGGCCCTGCCGGTCACTGTTCAAACACGGCTTGGCCAGTCGCGGACGACCGGTGTGCTCGGTCAGTCTGTCGTTGTCGGACGCGTAACCTGGCAGTGTCAACATCGTTTCCGCATTCATGTCGGGCCGCTATCTTATAAGAATTTTTGCCGGCTATTGCCGGGCGAACCTCTAACCCAGCAAGTGAGCGAGCTGGTTCATACCGTCATCGGCTTCGAATTTGATTGGGATATGCGCTTGATCCTCAGACATGACGACATTCCTCCAACACGTCCCGACGGTTGGCAGCGCTTAGGCTTGACTAGCTGGCTCGCTCAAGACCAGCGAACCGAGGATGCAGCCGATCTTACCGTCGCCGGTATTGCCCCCGGTACTCCTGCTCCAACATCTTACGAAAGCGTCACGCCATGAGCGGTATCAGTCGCGAGAGCCTCTTCGCCAAGCTCAACCCCGCCGTCCAAAAGGCGGTTCAAAGCGCCTACACCTACACCAAGCTTCGCGGCAATCCTTACGTCGAAATTGTCCATCTCATGCACCAATTGCTGGAGACCGAGGGTAGCGACATCCAGCACCTCGTACGGCATCAAGACCTCGAGCCATCAACCCTTGCGCGCGATATCACGACGGCCCTCGAGAAATTGCCGCGCGCCTCGAGTTCCATCGTCGATCTCTCGGATCAACTTTTGGATACGCTCGAACGCGGCTGGGTTTATGGAAGCCTGCTCTATAATGCTCCCAAAGTTCGTTCCGGCCATATGATTATCGGCTTTCTCAATACCGATAGCTTGCGCCGCACCCTCCACGACATCTCGGGAGAGTTCCGC
>CAYPOV010000046.1:0-18897 GCA_964412385.1 uncultured Geminicoccaceae bacterium | reverse complement strand
GAGGCACAAGGCAAAGCGCCTGGCGATGTCATGGTGATGGCATCCAACGGCGCACCGGTCGGGCTCGACAATATCCGCGCAGGCTGGCAGCAGGTCGAGGTGGAACAACCGCTCTACGCACAAATCTATGGCCTCGCGATGTTCACACCCAAGGTCATCGCCGGTGAGGAGCTTGAACCGGGCACCTATGACGTGACCGGCCTCGAATCCGAACTTACCATCGAAGAGTGGGGGCCCAATATCAAGATCCCCGGTGCTGCGATTACGGCTGACAATGTCGACGATAACCGGTTTTGGGGTAATTTGACGCCGCCGACCGAGCCTGTTCAGGTCGTCGAGTAGTCAATGGCTGATGCCAGCCGGCTTGAGGCCGGCTGGCGCCAATATTAGCATATGAACCAGAGGCTTATTGAATTCGCCCTGGACAATCTCGTCTGGGCGATATTGGTCATTATTCTGGCCATTTTTTCGCTGACGATCGATCAGTTCTTTCAGATCGGCATATTCCTCAACATCCTTAACCACGCGACCTTTGTCGGTCTTATCGCCATCGGGCTGAGCTTTTGCATCATTGCCGGCCATATGGATTTGTCGGTCGAATCGGTGATGGCGTTTGCGGCCATGATGGCCGCCTATCTCGCCGCGTCGCGAGGCTCGGCATCGGGTCTCGAATTGGCGCCCGCACTAACGCTGATCGCCGTCATCGGGTTCGGCGCCCTGGCCGGCTTGTTCAACGCAATTCTTGTCATCCGCTTTCAGATCAATGCCTTCATCGTGACGTTGGCGACCTTCATCGCGATACGGGGGCTGGGGCTGGTGTTGACCGGCGGGCGCTCGATGTACGGTCTGCCCGACAGTTTCCGTGGTGTGGCAACGATCGATCTGTTTGGCCTGCCACTTTTGATCGTTATCTTGGTGAGTGCCTATGTCGGATTTCAGCTCGTTCTAACGAAGACGCGTTTCGGCCGTCATGTCTATCTGGTAGGCGGCAACCCAATGGCACCTTTCCGGGCAGGCATTGATACCAAGCGCGTGCTCTACACGGTTTTCATCATGTCTGGCATCCTTGCAGCGATTGCCGGATGGCTCTTGGCAGCAAGAACCAATGGCGCAACGCCGAACCTCGGTCTTGGGATGCTCTTTGAGGCCTTTGCCGCTGTGGTCATCGGCGGGGTCAGTCTGCGCGGTGGTGTCGGCAATCTGAGCGGTGTCTTTGCCGGCGTGATCCTGCTCTCATCGATCGATACGGCGATCAATGTGATGGGCCTCGACGCATCCTACATGCAAGTCATTCGCGGCGGCCTCATGCTGCTCGCCGTCATGCTGGATAGTATCAAGAACAATCTACGCAGACGGTTCGCCTAGATTTGTTTGGCGACGAGGCGGGTCGCTTGCCGAATTGTTTTGCTGTTCACGTTTAAATTGGCAATGGCCAGCCAAATATGACACCTACACCGCGGTAGTTGCGAAACCCGGTGTTTTCCCAAGTCATGCAGTATAAAGCGTCAACGGAGGATCACGATGGCATTGCGTATTGGCGATACCGCACCTGATTTCCAGGCTGAAACCACAGAAGGAACGATCAGCTTTCACGATTGGATCGGTGACGGCTGGGCGGTCCTCTTTTCCCATCCCAAAGATTTCACGCCGGTTTGCACCACCGAGCTTGGCTACATGGCCAAACTCAAGCCCGAATTTGACAAGCGAAACACCAAGATTATCGGCCTCAGTGTCGATCCGGTCGAGAACCATGCCAAATGGTCGAAGGATATCGAAGCAAGCCAGGGTCACGCGCCCAACTATCCGATGATCGGTGACACCAAGCTCGCAGTCTCAAAGCTTTACGACATGTTGCCGGCCGAGGCTGGGGATAGCTCAGAGGGACGGACGCCGGTCGACAATCAGACCGTCCGCAACGTCTACGTCATTGGTCCCGATAAGAAGATCAAGCTAATGATCTCTTATCCCATGAGCACAGGCCGCAACTTTGATGAGATCCTACGTGTCCTCGACTCGTGCCAATTGACCGCGAAGCACAAGGTGGCGACGCCGGTTCAGTGGAAGGACGGTGATGACGTGATCATCGTTCCAGCGGTCAAGGATGAAGAAGCGAAAGAGAAGTTCCCTGAAGGCTGGCAGTCTCCGCTTCCTTATATCCGGATTGTTCCCCAACCGAAGGGATGACATCATCGGGAGTAATCCCATATCCCTTTCTACCCTCAGTAGAGCCGTCGGGGTTGTTCCCGGCGGCTCGCTTGTTTGGGGGGCCGGGTGCCGGCTTGACGATAAGCGTGCGTAACTCGTACCGGTTACGCGCTTCGTGGGCGAGAGAGGGGATCAAGAATGTTTGGAAGGCTAGCAGGCCCGATCGGTGTGGCGTTGCTATTCGCGTCCTCGGCAATTGCCGCCGATGTAACCTTGCGCGTTCACCATTTTTTGCCGCAGCAGTCCGCGGTTCCGGCAAACTTCATCCAGCCTTGGGCTGAAAAAGTCGAAACCGAGTCGGATGGCCGGATCGATGTCGAGATCTTTCCAGCCATGCAGCTTGGTGGAAAGCCCTCCGCCCTTTACGACCAGGCAAGAGACGGGGTCGTTGACATCATTTGGACGCTGACAGGCTATACGCCCGGGCGGTTTCCACGCTCTGAGGTGCTGGAGATGCCGTTCATTGCCTTGAACGCGGAACATAGTTCACGCGTCGCATGGACATTGTTTGAAGAGGAAATTCACAAAGATTTTCCGGATGTTCACATGATTGCCGTCCATGTTCACAGTCCAGGCGTCATTCATGTCAAAGGCGATGGTGTGGAGACTGTCGATGATTTGCAAGGTCTGACACTTCGCGGTCCGACGCGGCCGGTGAATAGACTTCTCGAAGAACTTGGAGCGACACCAGTGGGCATGCCTGTACCGGCCGTTCCCGAAGCGCTTTCGAGAGGCGTGATCGACGGTACCGTGATCCCTTGGGAGGTCTCGACACCATTGAGAATTGCCGAGTTGGTTGACGCTCATACCGAGTTCACGGGTCCATCGAGCCTCTATGCCGCATTCTTCGTGTTTGCCATGAACAAGGATAGCTATGACGCGTTGCCCGACGATTTGAAGGCAGTGATTGATGCGAATTCCGGCCAAGACGTTTCGGCAGCAATTGGAAAAGTCATGGACGCGGCCGACGCTGCTGGCATTGCTGCGGCCGAGAAGGAAGGAAACAGGATCATTCGGATCGACGATACGGCTGTCGGTCCTTGGAAAGAAGCGGCCGAGGTCGTGATCGAAGAATGGGTCGACGAAACGAGTGATAAAGGTATCGACGCCGAAGCATTGCTTGCACGCACCCAGGAACTGATGGCGCTGCAACGTAACAGCGACTGATTGGTAAACTTCCTCGTGAATTCAGGGAGCTGAATTTACCATCCGTTAACTCTGGGTCTCTATCAGCCAGCCTCGTGAGCTTCCTAAAGCGAGGATAAAGGCGTGCACACGCAGGACGAAACCCAAAGCCAATCAGGATTTGAGATTGTCGATACCCGGCTCGATACGCGATTTGATCTTGACGATACGATCTACATCAAGCTTGCCAACGGAGCCGAGATTGCCGTTCCCAATGACCTTGTCCATGTGACCAGTTATGTGCTCGCCGAGCAGGAAAACTGGTTCGAGCCTGAACTCGATTTTTGGTGCCAGGTCCTTGAGCCTGGAGACACGGTTTTTGATGTCGGCGCCAATCACGGCGTCTATACGCTCTCCCTTGCCCGTAATGTTGGTAACGATGGATTCGTCGTTGCATTTGAACCCGGAAAGGATGCGGCGCATCGGTTAGAGCTTTCGGTAGCCAAGTCGAAAGCCTCATCGATCTCGCTTGTGCGCAAGGCTCTAGGGGCTCAAGCGGGAAAAGCCGCCTTGTTCGGCGGGAGTAGCGGTCGCGTTGCCGTAACCGAAAATTGCTCGTTGGTAAGCAGCAAGGGCGAGCCAATCGCCGAGGTCGACGTTTCCACACTTGATCACGAGTGGAAAAGCTCGGGTGCCGAACAGGTCACCTTCCTGAAGCTCGATGTTGAAGAGCACGAGCTCGAAGTGTTGACGGGCGGTCAGGAGATGATCGCCGAGACCAGCCCCATGATCATGTTCGAGGTGAGCGGCGACATTAGTGCCGCCCGACGGATCGGCGGCTGGCTCCAGGAGCGAGGTTATCGTCTCTACAGGTACGCGTGGGATCTAGGCTTTCTTGTGCCATTCACCGCTGGCGAGCTTTCCGCCTACCAAATCAACCTTGTGGCGTTGATGCCGGCACAGGAACAACGTCTCCGCGAGCGCGGATTGATCGTTACCCATGACGCGGCAGCGAACTCAAGTAATTCGGTCGGCGACATAGACATTCCCGAGGAAGGTTGGCCTGAAATTCTCACGTCGATGCCTGTGTGGCAACGTTTCGGTGTTCCCAATGATTCGATGCAGTCACCGATCGAGAGAATTCGGAGAGGTCGTGAACGTGATGCCTATCGGGACGCCCTTTGGAGCGCAGCGATTGCGATCGACGATCGTCAACCGCCCGAAAAGAGATGGCAGGCAACGCGGCACGCTTGTGCCATCCTCGCCGATCAAATGGAACGAAGCACGGATTTCCGAAAGTCGCTTCCCAAGCTTTGGACCTTGGCGCGTGTCGCCATGTCCTTTGGTTCCCGAGAGCTGGCACTCGAAGCGCTCGGACACGCCGCAAGAATCCTCAATCGGCCGCCCGCATCGTTCGACCAACCATTTCTGCCCGCAATCGCGCGCTTTGATCGTATCGATCCGCAAGAAGATCTGGTCGAGTGGACCGCATTGATGACCATCGAGCCTCTGGTTACGCTCAACAATCATTCGAGCCGATTTACGCGGGGCGAGGCTTTGCCCGCTTTGGAGCGTTGGCAATGTAGCCGGTTCTTGAGCGCCGATCTCGAACGTCGTCGTCAGCTCCTGCGCATTCGTGTTGGTCTGCAACGAGGGCTCTTTGCGAGCCCTGCCATGGGAAAGCGCCCGCTTAACAAGCACCTGTTGCAATCCGAAGACATCGAACCCGGCGAAACCGAAGGTGATTTCTCACTCGCAGGCTGAGCCTCTTTCGCCAGGAGATCACGCTCTTCGCAGGAGTGATTGAGATCTGCTAGAACCGCCTCTGAAAGAGATTGAGGAGGCAGTTATGCTCATCGGTATCGATCCACTTCTGCGCGGCGAGATCTTGAGTGTTCTCCGTGATATGGGCCATGGAGAAACACTCGCGATCGTCGATAGCAATTTTCCAGCATTCAATGTCGGACCGCCGGCACTCACCATGGATACCGACATCGTTGCGGCAGGAAGGGCTATACTCTCGGTTTTTCCACTGGACTCCTATGTCGACGAACCACTCCGACGCATGGAAGTCATTGGCAAACCAAACGAGATTGTCGAGGCTCACCAGGAATTCATCGATATGGCGAAGGACGTCTCGGGCCCGCAATGGAAGACCGGGTCGCTTGAGCGTTTTGATTTTTACGAGCTGTCATCAGCCTGCACCGCAATCATTGCCACCCTCGATCGGCGTCCCTATGCCAATTTTATTCTCACAAAAGGCGTTGTTGGTCCCGACGGCAAAGTCCGCTAAGGCGCTTGCCGTGACCATAATTAATCCGTGAGAGGAGATGTCGATGACAACAAGGAAACAGGTACTTGCACTCATTGTGGCGATTCTCGCCGCATCGAATGCATCAACAGCATATGCGCAGAATTTCGGCGATCTGTTGAAACAGGGGCAGGATCTACTGGGCGAGGACAAAGAAGAGGGTGCCTCCAACGATGCGCCTGCGCCAAGTGGAACAGGCTCTCTAGGCGCAGGCCTTGCCGATAGCGACATCGCCTCCGGTCTCAAAGAGGCGCTGCATGTCGGCACGGAAAAAGTCGTCGATCAACTCGGCCAAAGCGGCGGTTTTCTCGATGACGAGGCGGTGCGCATCGCCCTGCCCGGAGAAATCGAGCAGGCAAAGTCAGCACTCGATGCAGTGGGCATGGGTGATATGGCAGACGATCTCGAAGTCCGCATGAACCGGGCAGCCGAGCAGGCAATTCCGGAAGCGAAGGATCTCTTTGTCACTTCGATCGAAGAAATGTCGATCGACGATGCGCGCGGCATTCTCAATGGGCCGGATGATAGCGCCACCCAGTACTTTCGCGAGAAGATGTCCGACCCGCTCTCAGAGCGAATGAAGCCCATCGTTGAGAATGCCCTCCAGGAAGCTGGTGCCGTTCAGGCGTACGATCAGCTTTCGGGCGAGTATGCCAATCTGCCCTTCGTCGGAGACCTTAAGGGCAATCTCAATGACTATGTCGTCGGCGAAGGGCTGGATGGTCTCTTCCACTATGTTGCTGTTCAAGAGCAAGAGATCCGCGCAAATCCTGCGGCTCGAACAACCGAGTTGCTCAAGAGCGTCTTTGCAAATTGATCGACGAATTCACTTCGAGTTCAATTGCCGTGAAGCTCACAAACGCGCATCTAGCGCCATATCAAGGATGGTAGATATGCCAAGAAAATCGCTACTCGAGACAGCCACTCTATTGCTTGGGTCTTCATTGATTGCGGGCACGGCTTGGGCTCAGGCTGCGCCCACTGTAGACGTAGATATGGAATATCTCACGGTATCGTTCGAGGCGGCTGATCAAGACGGTGACGGTCTGGTGTGCGAGGGCGAGCTCGTCTCCGATATGGCTGCCCAGTTTGCCGCCGCTGACATCAATAACGATGACAAATTGGAACGAAGTGAGGTCGAGGACATGAATGCCGAGGCATTCGATAATCTCGATACTAATGATGACGACGCGGTGAGTTTTATGGAAGTCGCGGAGCCGCGCATGAAACTCGCTGAGGAAATGGATCCGGATGGTTCGGGCTGTTGGACATTCGAGGAATATGTAAGCGAAACGCAGAAACTATGCGCTCAGTTGGCAGCCGGTGAAACGGTGCGCAACGGGCCATTTGTGGTCGAGGGCGAAGACGTTCGTTGTCTGAACGGAGGTTAATGACGATGGCGACTATCACGATAAAACGCACCGCTGTCGCGTGTGCACTTGTATCGGTCTTGGCGGTTGCGTCTTGCGCTAACCAAGATCCTGACGGCCGTGCCGGCTCGGTAGGCGTTGGAACGGTCGGCGGTGCTGGTGCCGGTGCCTTGGCGGGTCGCTGGATCGCCGGTTCGAACAACAACGCGCTAGCCATTGGTGCGGGCGCGTTGCTCGGTGGTGTCGCAGGCAATCTTTTGGTCGATCGACCCGAAGATAAGGCGCAAGCAGCCGATGCCGAAGCCGCCAGAGACAGAGATGCGCAGCGTCAACTGGAACTGCAACGGCAGAGCCAGATCCAAGAAGCGCAAGTCGAGCAGGAGCTTCAGGAACAGCGGCTCTACGAGCAATGGAAAGCCCAGCAAGCTGGTGCGGCATCGGTAACGCCGGTCAGTTCCTCTGCTGATGTCGAGCAGGCGCAGCGTCTGCTGATTGCTCAAGGTTATCTCACGGGTCCGGCGGATGGCGTTGCAGGCCCTGGAACCGCCGCCGCTGTGCGCTCCTATCAAGCGGCCAATGGTCTGCCGATTACCGGTCAAATTACACCCAGCCTAATTTCGTCGCTTCGCACAACGCTTTAGGCGCAGGTGGCTCTGCTCTTTAGTAGTGAATCCGATAGCGCGGTTCGCTGGAAATCGGCGTGTCTATCCCTCAGGCCCGATCTGGATTTTCGGATCTGGCCTGAAATAGGCGACAAGAATGATATCGACGCCGCACTGGTTTGGGCGCCCGAACCGGGTCTCCTGGCGGATCTTGCCAATCTGAAAGCGATCTTCTCACTCGGTGCCGGCATAGACGGATTGTTAGCGGACCCGACACTTCCCGACGTTCCGCTATGCCGGATGGTCGATCCATCCCTGACACGGACGATGACGGATTTCGTTATGGCTACCGTGCTCTTTCGTTTCCGGGAGCTTGATCGCTACTCGCATGATCAGCGGCTGGGAAAGTGGGAGTTTTCGGTTCCCCGAAGTCCGGGTGAATGCACGATTGGCATTATGGGCTTGGGTGAACTGGGCACCGATGCAGCCCTAACGCTGCTGCAACGCGGATTCGATGTTTGCGGATGGAGCCGGACCGCTCGATCACTGGAGGGTGTCGCGACCTACGCGGGAAAAGCCGGTCTTGAGGATTTTCTTTCCGGTTTGGAGATCCTTATCTGTCTCATGCCACTCACCTGGGAGACCCGACATCTCCTCAACCGCAGGACATTGAATCTGTTGCCAAGAGGAGCCTACGTCATCAATCTTGCGCGCGGCTCATTGGTGGTGGATGAAGATTTGTTGGAGGCACTGGACAATGGGCATCTCAGTGGTGCGCTCTTGGATGTATTCGAGACGGAACCGCTGCCATCCGATCATCGTTTCTGGCGTCATCCTGGTGTGACGATGACACCCCATGTCGCCAGCTACTGCATGCCGGAGCAAGCGGCAGCCAGTGTGATGGCCAACTATGATCGTCTGATGAAGGGTGAGCCGTTGCATAATGTTGTCGACCGCGCCAAGGGATATTGAAGCCCTTTAGAGGCACTTCAGAAAGGCTGAACATGGCGGCGCCACCTGCTGGCAAAGGCGAGCCCATCAATGACTATCGAGACCTGGTTGGCTATCTCGAGAGGGGCTCAAAATCCCGAGATGATTGGCGCATCGGCACCGAGCATGAAAAGTTTGCCTACGACAAGGCGACGCTGAAGCCGCTAGAGTATGAAGGGCGCGCGGGTATACGTGCTCTTCTTGAAGGACTGTCCGAAGGTTTCGGCTGGCAAGCTGTGCTCGAGGATGGCAAGCCGATCGCCTTGACCAGCGGCCATGCCAATATCTCGCTCGAGCCGGGTGGTCAGTTCGAGCTTTCCGGTGCTCCCGTCGCGACCATCCATCAGACCTGTTCCGAGGTGCATCAGCATTTGGCGCAGGTTCGAGAAATCGCCGATCCCTTGGGCGTTGGCATGTTGGGCATGGGTTTTCAGCCTAAATGGAGCCGTGAGGAAACGCCGTGGATGCCCAAAGGCCGGTATCAGATCATGGGCCGCTACATGCCGACCCGAGGATCGCTCGGCCTCGATATGATGCTTCGAACCTGCACCATTCAGACCAACCTCGATTATGAGAACGAGGCAGACATGGTGCAGAAGTTCCGTGTCAGCTTGGCGCTTCAGCCGATCGCCACGGCCCTGTTCGCAAATTCACCCTTTTCCGAGGGCAAGCCCAACGGCTTTGCTAGCTATCGAAGTCATATCTGGACCGATACTGACCCCGACCGCTGCGGAATCCTCCCATTCGTTTTTGAGGAGGGGATGGGTTTCGAGCGCTATGTCGACTACGCGCTCGATGTGCCGATGTACTTTGTTTACCACGAAGGCAGGTATCTCGATGCCAGCGGTCAATCCTTCAGGGATTTTTTGAAAGGCGAACTACCTGCCCATCCGGGCCAAATGCCGACGATCAATGATTGGTCGGATCACCTGACGACGATTTTCCCTGAAGTTCGCCTCAAGCGTTTCTTGGAGATGCGTGGTGCCGATGGCGGACCTTGGCGTCAACTGTGCGCACTTCCAGCACTTTGGGTCGGGCTTCTCTATGATGCGTCCTCTCAGAATGCGGCATGGGATCTCTGCAAGGATTGGACAGTTGACGATCACACCTATCTCCGTGCGGAAGTTCCCAAGAAGGCACTGAAAACACAGTTTCGCGTGCGTTCCCTGCGTGATCTTGCGATGGAAGTCCTGATGATAGCCGAGCAGGGCCTGAAAAACCGGGCTCGTCCCGATTGGGACGGCGTTGACGAGTCAAAATATCTTTCAGCACTCTGGAAGACCGCAGAAAGCGGCAAAACGCCCGCCGACGAGAAGTTGGAGCGATTCGAGAAGGAGTGGGGCGGCATGATTGACCCCGTCTTTGCCGGCTACGCCTACTGACCTATTGCTTGGTGGCCGAGGCTGGGGATCAATGCGATGAGAAAGGTAATTTCTGTTATCTGCTGAATCGTGCCGAGCGTGTCGCCGGTGGCACCGCCAAGCCAGTGTTGAATGAAGATCCCGGCAAAACCTCCCACCAATGCGACCGCGATGATCGCCGTGAAGGCGGACCCGGTTGGCAGAATGAGAAAGGCGATGATCGCTGCCGATAGAACGGCAATGGCGGCCTTTTCTCGGGGCGGGTTGCCGGCGACGGCGACAAGGCCACTCGTGCGTGCCGGCGGTTGTAAGGCCATGGCGGTCGCAGCCGCTGCACGCGAGACCGCTGAAGCGGCGATCAGGGCGACCACCATGCTGCTGAGTTCGGCGAGGCTGGTGAGGGCTGCAAATCTCATCGAGAATGTCAAAACAAGTGCGATGACCCCGAAGGTTCCGACCCGGCTATCGTGCATGATCTCGAGTGCCCGTTCCCGATCGGGACCCGCGCCCAGACCATCGATGGTATCGGCAAAACCATCTTCATGAAGGGCACCGGTGAGAACCGTGATGGTGGCAATTGCGAGGATGACGCAGATTGCAGGCGGCATGCCTAGGTATTGCGCGAAGAGCAAAATAGCGGACGCTGCGCAGCCCAGAACCACACCGACAACCGGAAACAAATGCGATGCGTCGGCAAGATCACGCATGGTGAGTTCGTGATCGACCCGGAGGGGAATTCGCGTGAGAAAGATGAAGGCGGTTTTGAGATCATCGAGCATGGCTCGAAATGCTGCATGTCCAGAAAACTTGGCGACCAAATCATGAAAAGTTTCGAGGCACTTCGCCTCAAACTCGAGAGCCTTCCGGCACCCGATGTCTCTCACATAGAGGCATGCGAGGCGAGGGAGAATAAGCTTACCAAGCCACTTGGGGCCTTAGGAAGGCTCGAAGAATTATCGGCCTGGATGTCAGCCTGGAGAGGCCATCCACCGGCGATCGGATCAATCAACGTCATTGTATTTGCCGGCACGCATGGTGTTACGGCCCAGGGCGTCTCGGCCTATCCATCGGAAGTCACGAGACAGATGGTCGCGAATTTCGATGCTGGAGGAGCGGCGATCAATCAGCTCGCAAGGCTTTTGGATGCAAAGCTGGATGTCATCCCGCTGTCACTGGAGCGGCCGACGGCAGACCTCAGTGTGGCACCCGCTATGACTGAGCAAGAATGCATGGAGGCGCTCACGATTGGCTATTACAAGGCTCTGTCGAGCCAAGGCGATCTGCACATCTTGGGTGAAATGGGCATCGGCAACACGACATCGGCGTCGGCGATCGGGGCAGCGCTTTTCAGTGAACCGGGAGTAGGATGGGCGGGTCCAGGCACGGGTCTCAATGTTGCCGGCGTTCGTCACAAAGCCGAAGTCGTCGACCGAGCGCTCGCCTTACACGGATCGCTCCTCTCGGATCCCTTCGAGATTCTTCGCTGCCTGGGCGGGCGCGAGATCGCGGCACTGGCCGGCGCAATCCTGGGCTCGAGAGCGGCACGCGTGCCCGTTATTCTCGATGGCTTTGTCGTCACCATGGCCGCTGCCGCGCTCAATGCGATCAATCCGGATGTTCTCGCTCACTGCATCGCAGGTCATGTCTCGGCCGAGCCCGCCCATCGCCGGCTCTTGGACAAGCTCAATCTTCAGCCGCTGCTCGATCTCGATATGCGGCTCGGTGAGGGCAGTGGTGCGGCTGTCGCTGCCTTGCTGATCAAGGCAGCTCTCGCCTGTCACAACGGCATGGCGACATTTGGAGAAGCCGGCGTCAGCGCCGCCGGCCGTAACGAGGGCAAGCTTGAACTATCCCTGAAGAGCTTGGTGGCGCATCTGCAGGATAGGCAGATCAAAGTCCAGAGCGTAAGCATCGGACTTCATCAAGAAATCCATGAAGGATGCGTAGATTTTCTGTGTCATCTCGTCGGTTGCGGCGAGCTCTTCTAGGGACTCACGAGTAGCCTGACCCAAGGCTGCAACAACATCGTCGGGGAATTTACGGACTTCGACCTCGTTCTCTTCGACCAACGGGCCGAACGCATCGATGTTGTGATAGACGAAATCGGCATAGGTCTCGTTGGCCGTGGCGGAAGCGGCAACCTCGATAATCAATTGCAGATCGGCCGAAAGGGCTGCCCAGCTATCCTTGTTGACGATAATCTCAAGGCCCGGTCCCGGCTCGTGAAATGCCGGTGTGTAGTAGTATTTGGCAACCTTGTAGAGGCCGAAGGCACGGTCGTTCCAAGGTCCGATCCATTCCGCGGCATCAATCTGACCATTGAGCAGAGAAGGCGAGATCTCGCCTGGTGGTAATAGCACCGTATTTACGCCGAGTCGGGCCATGACGTCACCGCCCAGGCCGCTGATCCGGAAATTCAATCCCTTGAGATCATCTAAACTGTTGATCTCCTTGCGGAACCAGCCTCCCGCCTGCACACCGCTGCTGCCGGCATAGAAGGGAATGACGTTGAACTGGTCATAGACCTCGCGCCAAAGCGTCATGCCCTCGCCATAATACATCCATCCGGCAAGCTCAGGTGCGGTGTAGCCGAAAGGTACGCCGGTAAAAAAATGAAGTGCCGGCGACTTGCCGACTGAATAATAGGGCGTGCCGTGAGCGATATCGACCGTGCTGCTTTCGACCGCATCGAGTTCTGAGAAGGGAGGCACCAATTCTCCGCCGGCATAGAGCTTAATGGAAAGCCGTCCCGCCGACATTTCGGTGACGCGGTCGGCAAAGCGCTGGGCCGCAACACCGACACCTGGCGTATTGCGTGGCCATGGCATGACCATGGTCCATTCGATCGAGTCCTGAGCGCGTGAGGGCGCACTGAAACCCATGGTCGCAGCACCAGCCGCTACACTTCCGCTGACGACGATATCACGTCGCTTCATAATCTCACCTCCCTCGATGTCGACGATCGGCCGTTAAGCCTGATCGATCAGGTGAACAAAGGATCCAATGATCTTGCCAAGACGACAACCTGTTTTGCCGATAGCGTTGTCACGAGCATCGCGACAATCAAAAAGTGGCGCACCATCGACAAGCTGCTCAGCGGCATAGTGAAACTCGTGACCAGTAAAGACGGTCCCAGCGGATCCTAAGATGCAATCGCCGGAAATTGTGGCCTTGCGATAGCCTAAATGCAGTTTGGGATTGGCAAAACTGGTCTCAACCGGAAGCAAGTCCGCCATGGCGTGGGCTGATCCTTCCTTGTCAACGAGGCTCTTGCCAAGAACCATATAGCCTCCGCATTCGCCGTAGATTGTAGCCCCTCGATCCGCTACCCGTCTGAGACCATTCAAGAACGTTGCATTTGAAGCGAGGAGTGCTGCGTGAAGCTCGGGATAACCGCCCGGCAGAAAGACCGCATCACCGTGGTTCGCTGGCGCTTCGTTTTTGAGCGGTGAAAAGAAGCGGATCTCGCAACCGGCGCGTCGCCAGGCTTCGAGTACCATCGGGTAGCAAAAGCCAAACGCTTCGTCCGACGCGACAGCAATCCGCTGGCCAAGCGGAGGTAATGGTGCCGGGGCCTGTGGTAACGCTGAGACGCTCGGATGTCTCGCCAGCCGTTGGAACCGGTCGAGATCGATATGTTCAGTGACCAAGTCGGCGGCTTCTGTGATCACGTTGGCGAGGTTCGATCGCTCGGATGCTTGAACCAAGCCGAGATGACGAGACGGTACCGTCAGGGATGAACGCCGCGGCAGTGTTCCCAATATCGGTGTCGAGAAAGTGTCGTCGCATGCAACACGAACTGCGTGTTCATGGGCAGGGCTGGCGACCTGACCAAGAATGATCCCGTCAATGGCAACATCCTCACGATGCCGGCGAAAGCCCTCGATAAGTGCAGCAGCGGACGCACCCATGCGCTGGACATCGACCAAGAGAATGACGGGTAGCCTGAAGATTGCTGCAATGTCGGCTGTCGAACCCGTGCCGTTGGGAGCGCCATCGAAGAGACCCATGACACCTTCGGCGACCACGATATCGGCGTTTTGGCCAGCTTGGTTGATGTTGCCGGCCAAGGTCGCAAATCGCATAGCCCAGCTATCGGCGTTGTTGCAGGTGCGTCCGCTTGCGGCTTCGAGAAATCGCGGATCAATGTAATCCGGACCAATCTTGAAGCTCCCGACGCGAAGGCCCTGGCGACGCAGCGCACCGATCAGCCCCATGGTAAGGATGGTCTTGCCGCTTCCTGACGATGGGGCCGCGATGATGACTGTTGGCGCGCTCATGCGATTTAATCGTATGTCCTAAATATGTTGAAACTGTAGGCTCACTTCGTGCCCGAATCTGACAAGGACAGAAAGTCCCAGGCCAATGCGGCGCCGGTGTTGCGACGCGGATGGACGACAGGAGCCTGTGCTACGGCTGCGGCCAAGGCTGCGGTCACAGCGCTCTTTGGTGGCGCGTTTCCAGATCCGGTATCCATCCGGCTGCCCCGCGGTGGCGAGGTATCTTTCTCTCTGGTCGAGCAGCTTCTCAATCAAGACAAGGCATTTGCTGCCATCCAAAAAGATGCGGGCGATGATCCCGATATCACCCATGGCTGTCTGGTAGGGACCCAAATTGCTCGAGGGCCTCAAATCGGCGTCCGGTTTCATGCGGGCGAGGGCGTCGGGCATATCACCAAGCCCGGATTGCGATTGGCACCAGGTGAGGCTGCGATCAATCCGGTGCCGAGACGGATGATCGAGGCGGTTCTGGAGGAAGCTTCGGCAAGTTTCGGTGTTCCTGTTGCTTACGACGTGACGATCTCGATCCCGGGTGGAGAGGATCTCGCGAAAAAGACACTCAACCCTCGGCTCGGTATTGTCGGGGGGCTTTCCATTCTTGGCACAACCGGCATCGTCGTTCCTTATAGTTGTGCGTCTTGGATCCATTCAATCCATCGAGGGATTGATGTGGCCCGGGCCATGGGGCGGTCTCACCTTGCGGCAACAGTAGGCTCGACCAGCGAGGCATTTATTGCAGATCACTACAGTCTACCGCCGGACGCTTTGATCGATATGGGAGATTTTATCGGTGGCACGCTCAAATACCTGAAGAGGCATCCTGTCGACCGGCTTACGATCGCAGGCGGTATAGGCAAGCTCGTCAAGCTCGCTCAAGGAGCCCTGGACCTTCATTCATCTCGATCGGCGCTCGACCGTTCGCGGCTACAGGAACGATTAGGTGGTCCCGCGGCTTTTCGGGAAGCTATCGCCGACGCCAACACGGCTCTGGAAGTTCTCGAACACTCCAACAAGCACGCCGTTCCATTCGGTGACGTGGTTGCGGTCGACGCTCGGAAAGTGGCTCTGGATGTCATTGGCGATCATGTCGCCATCGAAGTTATCGTGATCGATCGGCAACGGAACATCGCGGGTCATGCCAAGGGCTGGTAGGCCGCTTAAGGCTCTTCTTCTCGCAGGGACACGAGAAGCACGTGAGTTGCGGGAGCGGCTGGTTCGCGATCGTCGTATCCTGCTTCGCACTTCACTTGCCGGTGTCACACGCCAAGCGTCATTTGATGCGGATCACCAAAGTGGCTTTGGTGGTGCCGAGGGGTTGGTTCGCTATGTCGACACTCATCAGATCGAACTGATCATTGATGCGACCCATCCTTTTGCATTGAAGATCACCAAGAACGCATCTCGCGCCGCCAAAGTAACCGGTATTGCGTATTTGCGCCTTGAACGGCCGCCATGGCTTCAGGTCGAAGGCGACCGCTGGATCGAGGAGCCAACGCAACTGCCGGATCTCGGTCGTTTTGTATTCGTGACCACAGGGATTCGCAGCTTCGAAAGATTGCCCAAAGCCCCACATCAACGGTTTTGGGTACGCACCGTCGAACCATCACAATGCAACGCTGAGATACAATTCCGCTGGATCCAGGAACGTCCGCCATTCTCCCTGGCGGATGAAATTGCGCTGATGAGCACCAGACGCATTGATGCGCTGGTCACTAAGAATAGCGGCGGGGACGGTGGTTACACCAAGATCGAAGCGGCGCGGCGCCTCTCGCTTCCGGTCGTGATGCTTCAGCGCACAGCGGTTGCGGTGACGCCGATTTCGACGTCCGTTGCGTCGGCACTTGGTTGGATCGAAGCGCTCCTCGAGCGAAATACATGATGATGCGCCGGGTCATAGAGCTTGCTGTCTGCGAAGCTTTCCGGCTCAAGGGCTCTTCCAACCAGGATCAGTGCCGTCCGCGTGATCCCAGCTTCCTTGACCTTATCTCGAATGTCGGCGAGCGTTCCTCGAAGTGCCAGCTCGTCCGGCCAGGATGCGCGATAAACCACGGCGACAGGCATATCAGCCCCCAAGACGGGCTCAAGCTCGCGGACAATCTTGGCGAGATTGTTGATTGAGAGATGAATGGCGAGCGTGGCACCGGTCGCGGCGAACGCCTTGAGATCTTCACCCTCGGGCATGTTTGAGGATCGGACTGACGTTCGCGTCAGTACAACCGACTGGCTCACATCTGGTAAAGTGAGCTACCGCTCCAATGTGGCTGCGGCTGCGGCAAAAGCCGGAACTCCGGGCGTGATCGTATAGGGAATACCAACCGCCTTCAGCCTTCGGATCTGCTCGCCAATCGCTCCATAGATCGAGACATCGCCCGAATGCAGGCGGGCCACGTCCTTGCTTTTGCGATGGGCGCATTGGCACATTTGTATGATCTCATCGAGCGTCAGACGCGCCGTATCGATGATGACCGCGTCGTCTGGAGCGTCATCAAGCAGTTCGCTCGGCACCAGCGAGCCGGCATAAAGAATGACTGGACAGGATCGAACAAGCTCACGGCCTCGGACGGTAATGAGATCAGGAGCACCTGGGCCTGCACCGATGAAGTGGATTGTCATGGTGTTTGATAGCCCCTTGGTGTGAAGACCCAATCTTGCCCGTGAAGGCGTGGAAGAGTTCGGGTCTGACGACTGCCGATGATGATTGTTGTCAGCATATCGACGGAAGCGGTGTCCAGTTCGGTGATCTTGGTCACGTGCACGGATTCGCCCTCGCGGCCCAGATTGCGCGCAACAACAACGGGTGCCTCCGCTCTTCGATACTCGCGGATGAGTGAGAGTGCTTTCTCAAAGGTGGCTCGCCTCTTCGTGGATACCGGATTGTAGAGCGCGATGACGAAATCAGCGCTCAGGGCTGCACGCAAGCGTACTTCGATAACGCTCCAGGGTGTCAAAAGATCCGACAGGGAGATGGCACAAAAATCATGACCCAATGGTGCGCCGATATGCGCCGCCGCTGCTTGCATTGCTGTGATGCCCGGATAAACGCGAACATCGATTCGTTGATGCGCCGGATCATCACTTTTTGCGATGAGCTCGAGCGCCAGAGTTGCCATGGCGTAAATGCCGGGGTCGCCCGAGCTTACCAGAACCACACGCCTGCCCTCGGCGGCGAGGGCAATCGCGTGACGGCACCGGTCGGTCTCTTCGCCGAGATCGAAATCGTGACGGATTTGGTCGGACCGTCTCTCCTCGATGAGATCGAGATAAAGGCTATAGCCGACCCAATCATCGGCCTCATCGATTGCCGTTGTTGCTTCTTTGGTCCGCCAATCAGACTTCCCCGGGCCAAGTCCGACGATCGAAAGTTGGCCGCGCGCTCGACCGATCTGTTCGGCGTTGATCGCTGCTGGGGCAAGAGCGACGGCACAGGTGCAGCGCGGGCCGATCTGCTTTTCCACAAGAAGGGTCCCATCCTTTCCGACAGCAGCCAGAGCAGCGCCTTCGGCAACACCATGACAGCCGACCTCACGGAAGACGGTGTCCGACGGGTTGGCGAGCCGCGCTTTCTCGCCTTGCAATACAGAAGCAGGGAAAAACCGGGCAGGGACCTGGAGACAGTCCGCCAGTGCGTGGACCGCAGGCTCCGCCGCCTTCAGATCGATCGAGAAGACACCTGCAATCGCCTGACTGGAAAGATCAAAGCGTTGCAGGACTTCGCGCACAAACCCCTCGACGACCGGCTTTGAAGCATTGCGCTCACAGCCGATGCCAAGTGCCAGGGTTTGCGGATGATAGACGAGGCGATGCCGATTCGGCGTATGATGACGGTAGTCAATGACGATTTCGTCACGAGCTTGATCGTCGACGATGAGGCGGCCTCGGTCGATCCAAGGGGCATCGCCGACAATGCGGCACGATTCGCCATTGAGTCGGGCCGTCATGAAGTGTCGAAACTCGGGATTGGGCGCCATCCGCCATCCTTTGGGCGGATCGTCGAGGGCTATATCGAGCGAAAGTTCACTCGCGGTCGTCATCGCCGCACGGCTTTCGAGCTTCGCGGCAAGCTTACGCGCAATTCCATTGGCGCCGCGATGACCACCCAAAAGCGGAACGACAACGCTCCTGTCTTCAGCGAGGGCAATGACGGCAGGCTCTTGATGTTTGTTGTTGAGGAGAGGAGCGAGCGAGCGAATGAGAATGCCCGATGCGCAGATGCCGACAATCAAGCGATCGTCCTGAAAGGCCGCCCGCAGTGTGGTGCCAACCGATCCCTCACGCCGAACGCATTCGATCTCACCGCCGACGATATCTCGAACTTGCTCGGCGAGCGGGATCGCTCGTTCGCTGAGCACCAGGATGAGTGGAATCATCGACGAGACGTCAGAACAATGGAAAAGTAACCGGGCGTGTCGGTGACTTCCGAGAGCGGTTGAACCCCTTCGTCGCTCCAGCCAAGGTCATTGAGCAGCAAGCTTCGATCGAGTTGACGGTGGTCGTGCAGAATTTCCTTCAGCTTGCCGAGATGACGGCCCACTTTCAAAATGGCGCAGACGTCATGTTGCTGCACCTGCGTCTCAAGTTGCTCCTCAGAGAGAGAGGCGGAAAATACGCCTAGCGATTGGTCCGAAAAGCCCATCGCGAACCCTGTTCGGGCTG
>CAYPOV010000045.1:5863-19067 GCA_964412385.1 uncultured Geminicoccaceae bacterium | reverse complement strand
CCAATTCTCCGCCTTCTCGCCGCAACTCCTTGGCCGCCGCCAGCACTGTCCGTGCATGGCGCATTTCCAACAGGGAAAGCTCGCCATCGACAATCAACTGCCGGCGATACGCCTCCTGCTCGTCCTCGGACAGGCGAAGTTTTTCTTCGAAGCCGGCGACAAGATCCTTGAATTTTTGCTGTTCGGCCAGGGAGTGCATCGCGTCGACTGAAACCCGCGCTGCCACAGCCACCACCGCAAGCTTTTCGCCCCGCGCCAAACGGCGGGCCAAAAAACCCCAGCGATGAGTAGGTATGGCAGGGTCTTCCAGCAAGATTCAATCCTAAAAATTTCCAGATAAAAAGAATATAAACAGCAAAAATCAAAATTGCAAGGAAAAAATAACGATAACAAGAACAAACTTAGCCGTCGAGAGCGGGCCGCTTCCAAGGGGACGCCGTTAGGGGTACGCCTCTTCCAAGTTCAGCTAGAGTAGTGCCAGAATACGGCTTGGGCCGCCCGTGGCGCCGACGATCGTGGGACTACCTACGACGATGGTTGCGCCGACAGGCGGCAGCTTCCCTAGATTGGCGAGGCCTTCCAATGCCCATCGTCCGGCCGGCAGCCAGCGCTTGTGAGCTGGAAAATCGCTCGACGGTCCATGATCGATCGAAAGGGTATCGACACCGATCCCTGTGACCACGCGCTCCTCCAGCAACATTTGGCAGCTGTCGGGATGGACTCCAGGAAAATGCTTGGTTCCGTTCTGATCGGCGTTCCGATAGCCGAGGCCCGTTGCGTATTGATCCCAGCCGGCATTGACGGCGACACAGCAACCCTCCGGCAAATCGCCATAGACGTTCTCCCACGCTCGGATGTCTTCGGGTGTTAGTTCGGTATCCGGATCTTCGACGGCACGCGCCGCAATATCGATGACCGCAAGGGGGACAACGAGTGATTCGACCGGAATTTGATCGACCGTATCGCCCTTTTCGGCGAAGTGAATCGGCGCATCGATATGTGTACCGATATGCTCATAGATGTGCCATCGTTTGAAATTGATGCCTGTTTCCGCGTAGTTGCGAACGTTTTCGAGCTCCAACCAAGTATCTCCCGACGCACTCGGAAAATCCGGCGGCAGCGGATGTGTAAGGTCAATGACTTGGCTGAAACACACGGTTGAGCGCGGAGGATGAACCACAGGCGTGCCTGAAGCACGCCCGGCATCTGCCGGACTCATACTTGTTCTTACATGGTCGATCACGATTGGAGTACACATGGCCCAGCCTCCTCGAAAATTGTCGAACTCTCGTCATTCTGGAGAATGTATCACACAAAGCCAAAAGACCCGAAGCCGAAAGTCCGACCTTATCTGTGGCGGCCTGAAAGGCTTTCAGACCTCACCATCGATCGCCACGGTAGGCGTGCCGGGAAGATAAGCCGCACCAATGCGCTGCTGCCACTAACGCGAAAGGCGTGTACGCCCGCTTCTCCACTCGGCAGCAAAGAGGACTTCCTCATGGATCTCGCGCAGTTTCGTCCGTTCACGCGGTTCATGGCGTTTGTGTTGGCGGTGGGTGCATTCACCACGATCGAAACGTCACCGGCACGGGCGCAAACTTGTGCGGTTCCCGCAGACATCCCGCTTATTCAAATGGCCATCGATGATCCGAGCTGTGCCGAGATCGAGGTCGAAAGCGGATCATACACCGGCAATTTCTCGGTCAATCGTGAGGTGACGATCCGCGGTGCCGGGATTGGACAGACCATCCTCTCACCGGCTCTGGCGCTTTCTCCGGTGATCGACGTTATGACGGAGGGCGAACTTAGGCTTGACGACGTCACCATCGATGGTGACCCGCAGGGAGTCGGTGCCTTTGCCCAGCACGGCATCGCGACCCGCAACCGGCTTGTCGTTAACCGCATCGAGGTAATGGGCTTTAGTACCGGCGTCATCGACAATCCGAATGAGGATCGCACGCGGCACACTCAGCTTTTTAGCTGTGCCATTCATAGCAATGGCCGGGGTATCGATGTTCAGCACTCGCCGCTCTTGATGCAGGCTTGCGAAGTGAGGCTCAATGCTCCCAATGGCGGCATGGTGATGGGACAAGGTAATATTCTCAGCAGCCTGATCGAGCTCAACGCCAATACTGGCGACGGCGGCGGCATCTTTGTCATCAATGGCGGGCGGATCGATCGTACGGAAATCATCGGTAATACTGCCGCAGGTCTCGCCGATGACAATGCCGATGGCGGCGGCGTTTTTCTTCTGGGCGATCTCAACACGCCGACTTTTCCCGCCAACGTCGTCTTGACGATCGAAGATAGCCTGATCGAAGGCAACGTTGCCAATGGATTTGGCGGCGGGGTCGCCGTGCATCGCTATGCCGAAGTGGTTCTGCCGCCACCGGGAAGCCGCGGCGACAACCCACGGCGCTCCCCGAACCCAGGTACCGGCATGAGCGGCTCGGGTGCTCTTGTGCTCGACCACTATCTCGGCAATCTGCTTATGCGTGATACGATTGTTCGGGGCAACACCTCCTATCACGTTGGTGGCGGAGTCTCGGTTCGCGGCATTGCGCGCATCGAAGACAGCGTAATCGAGAACAATCAGGCGTTGCGCGATCCGAGCATTTTCTTGAACGGGCTCGGCAGCGGTGGCGGTGTCGGCATTCACTTGGGCGAGGCCGACATCGAGCGCACGGCAATTATCGGTAACTCGACCTCGACCTCCGATACGACAGGCCTCACCGGCGACGGCGGCGGTATTGTCGTCGGCATCGGCTCCAGTGGCGAGTTGATGCTGAAGAATTCGAGCATCGCCGAAAACCGCGCGGAAAACCATGGCGGCGGAATCCACAACCAAGATCTTGCGCGGATCGACAACGCCACCATCGCTCGAAACATCGCCGATCATGACGGCGATGATGCAGGCGACGGCGGCGGGCTTAGCGGCCCGGGCTACTACCTCATGACGAGTTCAATCCTATTCGAGAACGAGGATCATTCGCCGACCTCGATCAAGAACGACTGCGACGATGCCATTGAATCCTATGGCAGCAATATCGGCCCAGACGTCATTGACTGCACATTTATCAATGTGACGACGCCTTTGGTGCCTGACATTCTCCTCGATCCGAGCCGCAAACACAGCGTGATTTATCGGGTCGCGCCTTACGAAGACACGATTGTCGTGGTGATTGAGGGCGACAGCCCGGCGGCCGATCAGGGAAATTGCGATGCCATTGCGCCCGCCGATCCCGATGATTGGGCTGTGGATCAGCGAGGCCTGCCGCGCATCAAGCAAGACGGTAACGGCGATGGCGGCGCTGATGGCGATGGCTGCGATATCGGTGCCTTCGAGATCCAGACCCGATGACCTGACGCAGTGACGGCGTTCACGGCGATGGCGCACGATCAGACTGATTGAGCAGCGGATACTTGAGCGCTTGCCACTGACATAAGCCTGTGCTTATGTGTCGTCATGATCGAGAACGACATATTCAGAGCGCTCGCCGATCCGACACGGCGGAAAATCTTCGAGAAGCTTGCCGCGGGCGGCATGAATGCGAGCGCTTTACGTGACGGCATTGGCATCAGCCAGCCTGCCATGTCACAGCATTTGGCCGTGCTGCGCAGAGCAGGGCTGGTGCGCGAGCAACGTCAGGGCCGTTTCGTCAATTACGAGGTCGATCCGCATGGTCTGAGCGCCATCGGCCAATGGCTCGCCAAGTACCGGGCTTATTGGCCGGAACGCATGGACGCCCTCAAAACCTTGCTCAAGGAGATGGATCAATGACGGGCACGGATGGGAATTTGCGTCTTGAGAGCGATGCGGCGGAGGATGATGAGCTGGTGTTCGACTATGAGCTCGATGCCTCGCCCGAGAAGGTGCGGCGGGCAATGACCGTTCCCGAGCTTCGCGAACGATGGCTGCCGCATCCCGATGTAGTGGAAGTGGCGCCTGAGTCGAATTCGGCCTGCGATGAGGTTCGATTTCGGCTGCGTGAGCCTGAACCGCCTTATGTCGAGAGCGTTGTCAGCATCGATATCAAGCCGAACGGTTCGGGCGGGACCTGGATCAGGATCGTGCATCGCCCGGTTGCGGCCGCGACATCGTTCGCGCCGAGGATGGCGGCCAATAGTAATCGAAAAATGCTGCGCGCAGCTTAGCACACACCCAGCAATTTCAATCCTGTAGGTTGGAGGAATTCGCCGATGCGCGAAGCGATGCAGCTCGTTCCGATGGTGGTCGAAAAATCGGGTCTGGGGGAGCGGTCCTTCGACATCTACTCACGCCTGTTACGTGAGCGGATCATCTTCCTCAATGGCGAGGTCAATGATGTCAGTGCGGCGCTGGTGTGCGCGCAGATGGTGTTTCTCGAGGCGGAGAATCCGAAACAGCCGATCCATCTCTATATCAACTCTTATGGCGGGGTGATCACCAGCGGGCTCGCGATCTATGACACGATGCAGTTCATCAGCACGCCTGTGCACACTTTGTGCATGGGCACGGCGCGTTCGATGGGCTCGTTTCTCTTGATGGCGGGCGAAGCCGGTTACCGCGCGGCCCTCCCCAATGCCAGCCTGCATGTCCACCAGCCGCTCGGCGGGTTCCAGGGACAGGCCTCCGACATCCTGATCCACGCCGAGGAAATTCAACGGACGAAACAGCGGATCACGCGGATCTATGCCGAGCATTGCCGTCAACGCTTTGAGGAGGTGGAACGGACCCTCGATCGGGACCATATCATGACGGCGGAGAAGGCCAAGGACTGGGGCTTGATCGACCGCATCTTGCGCCGGAGAGAGGATTTGACACCCGTCGATGTCTGAGAGCGAGCAGCACTGGATCGAGATCGACGGTTTGCGCTTTGCCGTGAGAGTTGCGGGCAAGGGCCGGCCGATCATGTTGCTGCACGGCTTTCCCGATAGCGGCGCGGTGTGGCGGCATCAGACCGAGGCGCTGGCAAGCTCCGGCCGCATGGTGATCGTCCCGGATCTTCGTGGCTGCGGTGACACCGATGCGCCAAAAGACGTGCGGCGTTACAGGCTCGATCGCCTGGTCGAGGACGTGATCGCCATTGCTGACGCGGTGGTGCCTGACGCGCGTCCATTCGAGCTGGTCGGCCATGATTGGGGGGCCGCCCTCGGCTGGCGGGTTTGTGCCAGCTATCCCGAGCGTGTCCACCGGTATGCAGCGCTCTCCGTCGGGCATCCCGAGGCCTATCGCCATGCCGGCGCTGAGCAGAAGCGCAAAGGCTGGTATCTTTTCCTCTTTGTGACGCCAAGAATTGCCGAAGCCGTCCTTTCGGCCGGCCATTTCCGGGCCCTTGCTAGGAATGCGCCCACGCGGGAAGACGCTGCCCGTTGGCGGCGCGATCTCTCCCGTCCCGGAAGGCTGACCGCCGGTCTCAACTGGTATCGCGCCAATCTCACCCGCGAAGGCATGCGCTACCACCTGCCCGCCATTACCGTTCCGACGCTCGGCCTCTATAGCGACAAGGATATCGCCTTGGCCGAGGATCAAATGAAAGATTCAAAGGCTTATGTCTCGGCCGAATGGCGCTATGCCAAACTCGAAGGCATCGGCCATTGGCTGCAGATCGAAGCCCCTGAAGAAACCAACCGCCTCCTGCTTGAATGGTTCGGCGAGAGCGATCCCGATGGCTAGACCAACCCCGAAGGGTTCCTAGCAATCACGCGTGGAAAGCGAGCCATCGGGCATGGTGGTGTTGCACAGGATGGCTTGGCTGAGATCGGCCGGTTGTCCGCTTTGCGCATCCTTGAAGCTGGCGTTGGCAAGATTGGCGCCTGTGAAGTCGGTCTTGGCCCAAAGTTCGGCACCTTGTGCGCTGCCGCCCCAATAGCCTGCGGCATCATCCGAGGTCGAAAGCTTGGCACCCTCGAGATTGGCGTGTTGAAATCTGGCATCACGGAAACCACCACAGAGTTCGGCGTCACTGAGATTGGCATGGGTGAGATCGGCGCTTGCAAGACCAAGGCCCCAACCGTGCATGGCATCGCAGCTCGATTGCAGGCCGGATGCATGGATGCCGTTCAGGGTGGCGTTCTGGAAATTGGCCAGAAAGATGCTGGCACCTGTGAGATCCGCGCCTGTAAGATCGGCACCACTCATATCCGCGCCCATCAATTGGGTTTGGCGCAAGCTCGCCCCTTTGAGATCAGCACCCTTGAAGCTCGTCGCTGTGAGCGATGTGAGATAGCCGCGAATCGTGATCGAAAAATCACTAGAGGATAAGTCCGCGGCCCTCATCGAGGCGCCATCGAAACGGCATTGGCTCGAGACGACCGTCGCTGGATCGACGTCCTTTAAGCTCGGTGAGAACTGACTGAGATTGATGCCGTCGAGCGTGCAGCCGGCGCACTGACACGTGGTCTTGATGGCATCGACGAAGGCCGCGGGCGGTGTTGCCCACGCGGCTCCGATCGAACCCGATAAAATAGCAATGATCCAAAAGCTGCTCGCTCTCATCTGGCCCTCCCGGCACACATCATTCTCACTTTTCCGTCACGCATCGTGATCCGACTCAAGGAGACGTTAACTGGCATCGGCCCGTGCATCCCGATAATGCGCGCTATTGGATCGATGCAAACCTCGCCTCTCAAGGAATTTGTGTGACTGCTACGATTGCGACATCGCTTGGTTGGATACGTGACGTCCTTGGATTTTGTCACCAGGTCCTCTGGCCGCTGCTGCTTTTCGCCGTACGTCTTTGGCTCGCGACAATCTTTTTTGAGCACGGCGTCGACGGGCTCACGGGCACGCCGCCGAGCACCCTCAGCTTCGCGTTGATGCCCTATGTCGAAATCGCCTGCGCGGCTCTATTGGTAGCGGGCCTCTTGACCCGAATTGCCGCGATCCCGATCAGCCTGTTCTCTCTTTTCATCTATTTTGGTGATCTCGGCATTGTCGGTCATGTCCTCTGCGCACTTCTGGCTCTTGGGCTGGTGGTTTATGGACCGGGTCCCATCGCTCTTGATCCCATTGTCGGCCGCGGGCTCACCCACGCACCGCTGCCTCTCGCCCGTTGGCCCGAGCGCATCTATCGTGCACTGGAATCCCTACTGGATCCGGTCTTCAAACTCGTGCTTCGGCTCGGCATGGGCGGGATTTTTTGGATGACGGGGGAATCGCTCGTCAACGCGAGTGGCACGCCCTGGGTCGACTACGGGCCGGCACTGCCTCAAGGATCTTTGGTGCCCTTCACAGGGAACGTGTCCCTGATGACGGTTCAGCTTACTGCTGCCATCTTCTTGGCAGTCGGCTTCATGACGAGGGTTGCCGCTCTGATCCTGACCGTGATCACACTGGCCATCTCATTGGGCATCCAGATGAGCCCAGAATATATTCTGTGGGCACTCGTGCTTGGCACACTCACACTGACCGGGCCGGGTCCCATCTCGCTCGACGCACCGATCGATGGCTGGTTGGCGCGACACATACCTGCTTACACCGGACAACCTGCCTTCTCACTTGAAGGGACTCCGCGTGTCGTGATCGTCGGAGCCGGGTTCGCCGGTCTGGCAGCAGCGACAGCACTCGCGAAAACGCGTGCATTGGTGACGGTCATCGACCGACACAACTATCACCTGTTTCAGCCATTGCTCTATCAAGTGGCGACCGCGGCCCTATCACCTGCTGACATCGCCATGCCGATCCGCAGCGTCTTGCGCAAGCAGTTCAATGCACACGTGCTCTTCGGCAAGGTTACGGATGTCGATACGCAGAACCAAAGGGTCATGATAGGAACGAATCCTATTGCCTATGACTATCTCGTTTTGGCAACCGGTGCCAGGCACGCTTACTTCGGCAATGACCATTGGGAGAGCATGGCACCAGGCCTCAAGAAAATCGACGACGCCACAGATGTCCGGCGGCGCCTCCTCTTGGCGTTCGAACGCGCCGAGGGGGTCGCCGACCCAGTGGAGCGCGATCGACTGATGACGTTCATCATTATCGGTGGCGGCCCTACCGGCGTTGAGTTGGCGGGAGCCATTGCCGAACTCGCCCGCTTCGGGCTTGAACGTGAATTCAATCATATCAATCCCGCCCAGGCACGAGTCATTCTTGTTCAGGCGGCGTCCAAGATTCTGCCAATGTTCCCTGATGACCTGATCCGTGCTGCTCGACGAGACCTCGAAGTCATGGGTGTCGAAGTGCGATGTGACAGCCGCGTCACCAACATCGATGCCATGGGTGTCACCATCAACCAAAATGAACGCATCAATGCCGGAACGGTATTGTGGGCTGCTGGCGTGCAGGCGTCGCGCGCTTTTCGCTGGCTTGGTTGCGAAGCGGACAGGGCGGGTCGCGTCAAAGTCGAGCCTGATCTGAGCGTGCCTGGCCACGCCAACATATTTGTCGTCGGCGACACCGCCTCGATGACCACGTCAGATGGCAAGCCCGTACCGGGCCTGGCCCCCGCCGCGAAGCAATCCGGCGAACATGCGGCAGCTGTGATCCACGCACGGATCAATGAACAACGCGAACCCGGTCCTTTCCGCTACAGGCATTTGGGCAGTCTCGCCACGATCGGGCGAGAGTCTGCAATCGCCGATTTCGGCTGGCTCAAGCTCAGCGGCAATGTTGCTTGGTGGCTCTGGGGTGTTGCCCACGTCTTGTTCCTGGTTGGCGGGCGCAACCGCCTGGCTGTGATCATCAACTGGGCGTGGGCCTATGTCACCTTTCATCACGCCACGCGTCTGATAACAGGCACGGTTGACGAACCGTTGGAACCCGAAGCTATGGCTCAAGCGGCAGAGTGATCTACGTGTACATGCGAGCCGTGAGCATCTATAATCTTCGCCATCGCAAGTCAGAAAAGCTTGGAGGACCGCATGAGTTACCGTCTTCTCTCCGCTGCAATCATTGCAGGCGTCACTTTGTCTAGTGCGTCGGTATTGGCAGGCCCGTTGGACAAGGCCAAAGACGCCGTCGATCCGGACTGCACTCTCGGCAAAGCTGCCAAAGGTGCTGCCATGAAAGCCACGGTTGGCGTCGGTAATCGCTGCGATGCGGCGGAGACCGCGCGCGATGTCACCGGCACTGACGGCAAGCTCGAAGACGCTCAAGACAAGGCTGACGGCGCCCTCAAGAAGATCGGCAACTAGTCGAACCGTTAGAAGCTTCGGTTTGACGGTGGGCTAGAACCTCTACACTATTGAGATGATGACTTAACCGAGGTCTTAGCTGATGCAAATGCCGGAGCCGGATTGTGAGGTCCTGAAGCGGCGCGACGAGATCGTGGCGGCCCTACGCGCCATTGTTCCGGGCGAAGGCGTTATTGCCGACGACACGGCGCTCAAGGCTTATGAGAGCGATGCCCTCACTGCCTATCGTTCCGTGCCTATGGCGGTCGTTTTGCCGAGCGATACCGCGCAAGTGGCGGCTGTTCTCCGCTACTGCAACGACCAAAAGGTCAAGGTCGTGCCGCGAGGTGCCGGCACATCGCTTTCGGGCGGAGCCCTGCCGCTTACCGACGGCATTATCTTGGGACTCGCCAAATTCAACCGCGTTCTCGAGATCGACTTTGAAAACCGCACCGTGACCGCGCAGCCCGGTGTCACCAATCTCGGCATTACGCAAGCCGTGCAGCATGAGGGCTTCTACTATGCGCCCGATCCTTCATCGCAGATCGCCTGCACCATCGGCGGCAATATCGCCGAGAATTCGGGCGGCGTGCATTGCCTCAAATACGGCCTCACCACCAACAATGTCCTGGGGCTGGAGATGGTCCTGCCCGATGGTGACGTCATCCGGCTCGGGGGCAAACATTTGGACAGTGCCGGCTACGATCTCTTGGGCTTGATGACCGGATCGGAAGGACTCTTGGGAGTGGTCACCGAAGTCACGGTGCGTATTCTCCAAAAGCCCGAAACCCAGCGCGCCGTCTTGATGGGGTTTCCTTCCAACGAGCAAGGCGGGGATACTGTGGCCTCGATCATCGCCTCCGGCATTATCCCTGGCGGGCTCGAGATGATGGACAAGCCTGCGATCCACGCGACCGAGGATTTCTGTCATGCAGGCTATCCTCTCGATGTCGAATCACTGCTGATCTGCGAATTGGACGGCCCCTCTGCCGAAGTCGATCACCTGATCGAGACTGTCACCGGAATCGCCCGCCAGCACGGTGCAACTTTCACCCAAGTCAGCGAAAGCGACGAGGAGCGCCAACGTTTTTGGCTAGGACGCAAATCTGCCTTTCCTGCCGCCGGCCGAATCACGCCTGACTATCTTTGCATGGACGGCACCATCCCACGCCGCCAGCTTTCTTTCGTTCTCAAGCGCATGGCCGAGCTCAGCGATCATTACGGCCTTCGCGTCGCCAATGTCTTTCACGCAGGCGACGGCAATCTCCACCCGCTTATCCTTTATGATGCCAACAAGCAGGGTGAGCTCGATGCCGCCGAGAAGTTCGGTGCTGATATCCTGAAACTTTGTGTCGAAGTGGGCGGCGTGCTCACGGGCGAACATGGTGTGGGTGTGGAAAAGCGTGATCTCATGCCCGAGATGTTCAATGAGGACGACCTCAACCAGCAGCAGCGCGTGAAATGCGCGTTCGATCCGACGCAAATTCTCAATCCCGGCAAGGTCTTTCCCAAGCTCCACCGCTGCGCCGAACTCGGCCATATGCATATCCATCGAGGGCAGATACCCTTCCCGGAACTGGAGCGATTCTAGAGCGATTGAGGCTAGATGGCGAGCGTGACCCTCAGTTATTGCTGGGAAGCGTCAGGCCGGCATTGCGGGCGTAGACCTTAGCCACGGCCGCGTCATCCTCCTGGCCGAGCCCCGATCCGGCAGCCGCAAGAAACTGTTGCAGCGCTGCGGCGGTCAGCGGTGCGCCGAATTTCGCCGCCTGCGCGATCTCGAGGACAATTCCCAGGTCTTTCGGCCAAATCGCGATGGCGGAATGCGGGCTGTAGTCGCCTGCCGCCACATGCGGTGCTCGGTTCTCGAGCATCCAGCTGGTGCCGGCACATTGTGGGATGACCTCGAGAAATTTCGAAGGCTCGATCCCTTGCGTCATGCCGAAGGTAATAGCTTCGGCCATGGCGGCAATATGGACACCTGCGAGAAGCTGGTTCACGGCCTTCATCGCCGACCCTGCTCCTGCTACATCACCCAGTTCAAACACCTTCTCGGCGGTGGCATCGAGCACCGCACGTGCGCCGCTGAAAGCGTGCGCTGTCCCCGAGGCCATGACCGAAAGCTTACCTTCCGCAGCCTTCACCGATCCGCCTGAGATCGGGGCATCGAGATAGTGGAGATCGAGGTCACGGCATCGCCGCTCCATTTGCCGCGCGAACTCGGGTGGAACCGTGGCACAGGCGACAATCGTAGCACCTGGCCGAAGTTTCGAAGCGCATCCGTTCTCGCCGAACAACACGGCCTCGGTTTGCTGGGCATTGAGAACGACCACCACCACGCAATCGAGCTCCGGTGCTATCTCCTGCAATGTTCCCTCCGCACCGCCCTCGGCCCGAAAGCGATCCATGCGCTTTTCGACGACATCGAAGCCAAAGGTCGTATGCGCGGCTCGAAGGCAAGAGAGCCCCATGCCATACCCCATGCTGCCTAGGCCGATGACGGCAATTTTGTGTGATCGCTCGGTCATGCCCTCGGACCCGCTTGACGCCCCAAGCCGACTGGAGCTTTGCGCCTGCGTCGCGCGCCGATGATGGTCTTCTTACATAGGTCAAATCTCATCTTTCCGGGCACCTTTGAGCTGGGTCTTTGTTGAGTATGTAGGGGATGGTAACGCCCATTAAGTCACTACGCCAGGTATCGACGACCTAGACGATCCCAGTCATTTTCGGGTTTGTATTTCTTAGGCGAACGCTTGCACCCAATCTCGAACTCGTGTCTGTTAACGAGAACAAGCGATGAGGGGCGATGGCAAAGCTCGAACTCCGTTCCCTGACCAAACGTTACGGCGACGTGCTCGCCGTCGATGCAATTGATCTTGAGATCGACGACAAGGAGTTCATCGTGCTCGTCGGGCCTTCAGGCTGCGGTAAGAGCACGACCCTTCGGATGATCGCCGGCCTCGAGGAGGTGAGCGAAGGCGAGATCTGGATCGGCGATCGGCAGGTCAACGAACTCGAGCCCAAAGACCGCGACATCGCCATGGTCTTTCAAGACTATGCACTCTACCCTCATATGTCGGTTGCTGAAAACATCGGCTTCGGCCTGCGCTACCGCAAGTACAACCGACGCGAGATCAGGCGGCGCGTTCAAGAGGCGGCAGCCATTCTCAATATCGACAATCTGCTCGACAGACGCCCCAAGCAACTCTCCGGCGGACAACGCCAACGAGTTGCCATGGGCCGTGCCATTGTCCGCGACCCTCAAGTCTTTCTCTTCGACGAGCCTCTTTCCAACCTCGATGCCAAACTGCGCGTCCAGATGCGCACCGAGATCAAGAAGTTGCACCGCCGTGTCGCCACGACCGTCGTCTATGTCACGCATGATCAGGTCGAAGCGATGACGCTTGCCGACCGCATCGTCATCATGCGCGACGGAATCGTCGAGCAGCTCGGCACGCCCGATGAAATCTACAACCAGCCCGCGAGTACCTATGTTGCGGGGTTCATCGGTTCACCCGTCATGAACCTTCTGCCGGCCCGTTTGACCAATGGCGAAGGCAAGCTCACGGTTCAGTTGAAGGATGGATCCAACCTGGTAGTGCCACCCAACATCGAGACTCGGTGCGCCCGTTTTATAGGACAAGATGTCGTTATTGGCCTGAGACCAGAGGACTTCACTCCGTCAAAGGCGGATACGCAAGGACTATTAGTCGAACCGGAAGTCATCGAGCCTTTGGGGAGCGACACGCTCATCTTCTTCTCGATCGATGGGCGTGAGACTGTGGCACGACTTCCGCCACGGTCGGTTCGAACCAGTGCTGAGAAAATCGGTCTGCTTCCCGACATGGAACGCATATACTTGTTCGACGCCACAACCGGCAAAGCCGTTTTGGCCCCTGAGGTGCCGGCATGACGGTCAATTGGGGTCTTATCGGCTATGGTGCCTTCGGCAAGCTCCATGCCCAATGCCTGCAAAAGCTCGAAGGACGCGGCGAGTTGCGGGCGATCCTCGCCAATAGCGATGCCAGTGCCAAGGCTGCCGAAGAAGATCATCCAGAAGCCCTCATCTTTCGCAATCTCGGTGAATTCTTGGGCACACTGCACATCG
>CAYPOV010000045.1:0-5853 GCA_964412385.1 uncultured Geminicoccaceae bacterium | reverse complement strand
TGCGGTCGATATTGTTGTTCCCAACGGCCTCCATGCCGAGCTTGCCGTAAGCTGCCTGCGCGCCGGCAAGCATGTCCAACTCGAGAAACCCATGGCGACGAGCGTGGCGGATTGCGACGCGGTCATGCATGCCATCGACGAGTCCGGCAAATGCCTCTCCGTGGGCCACGAACTTAGGCTTTCCGTCCAATGGGCACGCATCAAGGAGCTCATCGACGAGGGTACGATCGGACAACCGCGCTACGCCAATCTCACCTTGTTCCGCCACCCCTACCGCCAGGGGGCGGCAGGCTGGCGCTACGATCCCGAACGGGTGGGGTCCTGGATCCTCGAAGAACCTGTTCACTTCTACGATCTTATCGCCTGGTACATGGATGGGCTTGGCGAACCGAAATCGGTCACCGCATTTGGAACACCTGCAGGCGATCGCGGTATGTACGACAATTTCACCAGCATTGTCCGCTATTCAGACGATGCCTACGCCACGATCACCCAGACCCTCGCGGGCTTCAGCCATTTTCTCATATTCGAGCTGACCGGCAGCGAGGGTGCGATCAGGAGCACGTGGTCGGGCGCGAGTGCACGGGAAAGCGAACCGGTCTTCGAGCTGGTCTTGTTGCGAAACCAGGCCGACGGACCCGAGATCGTGCCACTCGACAAGCCCTCGGGCGAGATCTTCGAACTGCAGGAGCAATTGCGTCTGTCGAGCGAGGCGTTTGCCGAGGGGCGGTCGCTGATGCCGCCCCAGGACGCGCGCCGCGCCGTCGTTTTGTGCCTCGAAGCCGAGCGCGCATTGACGGAACGACGCGAGATTGCACTTGCGTTGTAAGAGAGCATTATTGCGGAGACACCAAATGGAGGGACTGGCAATGATCAGAAGGCATTTGTTGCAAGGAGCAGCGGCCATCGGGCTTCTCGCCTCGGCGTTCTCGGGCGGGACCGCACTCGCTCAGGACAAGACACTCACGCTCCTCACATGGAATCTGCCGATCTACGAGGAGAAGTTCCGCGGTTGGATCGCCGATTTCGAAGAAATGCATCCCGACTTCACGGTCGAATGGCTCGACAAGAAGGGGACCGAGTTTGCCACCTTCTACCAGACCCAGCTGGTGGCAGGCACCGCACCCGACATCATCGATGTCCAGGGTATGCTCTGGGCTGAGTACGCCGCCGACGGGGGCTTGGTCGATCTCTCGCCCTATCTCGAAGAGCACCCCGACGTCAAAGACCGTTACAATCCCGAAGGCCTGACATTCTGGCAATATGACGGCCAGCAATACATGCTGCCCTACTATTTCTCGAAGACCTTGATGGTCTACAACAAGTCGCTATTCGAGGAAGTCGGGATCGAGGGACCGCCTGAAAACTTCGATCAGCTCCTGGAGTATGCCGCCACGGTCGCCGAATCCGGTGATGGCCGCTCCGGTTTCATCACGCTCAACTTCGACTGGCTCTACTGGGCGCTGTTTGCCATGAACGGCATCGAGTTGCTCAATGAGGACATGACCGAGGCGGCCTTCAACACGCCCGAAATGGTCGATGCGGTCACCAAGCTTGCCGAAGCCACTGAGAACGGTGCCATCAACAACATTTCTTGGACCGGCCGCTGGGTCGAGCCCAATAACGCCTTCGCCACCGGCGATATCGGCATGTATCAAGGCCATGGTGCCGCCCTCTTCTGGATCATGGGCCAAGCCGATTGGGCCAATGACGACACCCTCGGTGTGGTCGAATGGCCGGGCGGCTGGGGCGTTCCCAATGCCCACGGCCTCGGGATTTCCTCTTCCACCGAACACCCCGACGAAGCGTTCGATTTCATCGCAATCGCGCTGAACGACAAGTGGCAGACCATCATGGCTGACACCTTCACCATTCTCACGCTCAACGAATCGGTCGATGAGGCGCTGATTGCCAAAACCGAGGATCCTCTCAAGAAGGAGACCCTCGAGCTGTCGCTGGCCAATATGGACAAGGCGACAGGCGACTGGGTGACCCCGCTCGACGCCAAGATCAAGGAGGCCTTCTATCCCGAGCTTCAAGCAGCGCTTCTCGGCCAGAAAGAGCCGGCTGAAGCCGTTGAAGCCGCCGAGTCCAAGGTCAATCGCGTGCTGAGACGTGGCAACCGCTAGCACCCAATCATCGATCGGGGGTGGCCAACGTGCCGCCCCCGCTCAGCGGCGCGCGCTGTTCGCCAAGAAACGGCATCGAGAGCTTTTTCTGATCTGGGCTCTCTTGATCCCGGCGCTCGCGATCTTCCTGCTCTATCGCATCATTCCTTTAATATGGAATGTTGTCCTTTCATTTCAATTCTGGTCACCGACCAAACCCTCGGAATGGGCTGGGCTCTACCACTATGAGGAGATGTACATCTATGATGACGTCTTCTGGGAAGCCCTGGCCAATACCTTCAAATATATGCTGACCGCACCGATCGCCATTGTCATCGCGATTTGTCTAGCACTGATGGTCAACTCCAAGATCCGCGGCCGCGGCATCTACCGTACCATCATTTTCATGAGCTATCCCATGATGGTCGTCGCCGTCGGCATCATCTGGCGTTGGCTCTATGACGAGAAGGTCGGCCTCATCAACTATGTCCTCCGGTCACTTGGCATCATCGACGAGCCGATCGCCTTTCTCGAGAGCTTCTCGACAGCGCTTCCCTCCGTCATTGCCGCAGCCATCTGGCAAATCGTCGGCTTTTTCATGATCATTCTCCTAACCGGCTTGCAGAACATTCCACCCAACCTCTATGAGGCCGCGAGCATCGACGGTGCCAGCCGCTGGCGCCAATTCTGGCGCATCACCCTGCCTCTGCTGCGTCCCTCGATCTTCCTCTGCTTCATCATCGGCATTATCGCCTCCTTCACGAGCTTCGATCTCATCTACGTCATGACCGGCGGCGGTCCGGGCCACGCCACGGAACTCCTGATCACCTACATCTACAAGGCCGCCTTCACCCTCACCCAGTTCGACTATGCAGGTGCGCTCACAGTCGTCATGTTCCTTCTCTTCGTGGGCCTAGCCCTTATCGCCAACGCGCTTGCCGGCGGTGAGGCCGGCAAGGTCGATATCGCCGACTAGGGGCTCCCGGATGCACCGCTATCCTTCCTGGCCCATCCATCTGGCGCTCGCCGTCACCGCCATCATCATGCTGGTGCCGTTTTACTGGGTCTTCAAGACCAGCATCACCGGCGAGAATATCTTCTCTTACCCGCCCTCGCTTGTGCCCGTCGATCCGCAGCCCTTTTTCTCTGTCGATGCCTGGTACGCGATCCCGTTCCCGCGCTTCTTCCTCAATAGCGTGATCGGCGCCGTCATGGTGATCATCGCCAATCTTCTGATCAATGCCGCCGCCGGCTATGCCTTGACCAAGCACTTTGCGGGCAAACGCTGGATCATCCTGCTGTTTCTCGCCTGCATGATGATCCCCTTCCATGCGACCATCATCCCGGCCTATCTGATCACCGCCGAACTCGGGCTACTCAATTCTTATGTCGGGCTCGGGCTTCCCGCCTTCAGCCACATCATCTGCATCTTCATCTTCAAAGCCAGCTTCGATGCCATCCCGCCATCCTTAATCCAAGCCGCCAAAATCGACGGTGTCCCCGAGCGGGACATCATGCTCCGCATCATGCTGCCTCTCGCCAAACCCGCCATCGCCACCAACATCATTCTTTCCTTCATCTGGTCCTGGAACGACTTCCTCTGGCCGCTCATCATCATCCGCGACGTCGAGATGCAAACCCTGCCATTGGGCCTCTCGACCTTCTTGGCTTACTTCGAGGACACCACCGGCGCTCTCTATGCCTTCTGCGTCATGGTCCTGGCCCCCGGCCTTTTGGTGTTTCTCCTCGCCCAAAAGGAATTCATCCAGGGCCTCACCTCGGGTGCGAGGAAAGGCTGAACCATGGACGGCTTAAAACCCTGGCTGATCAACCGCGTTACCATCACCCTCGCCATCATCATCATTATCGTCGTCAGCTGGAACGCCTATGTGCGCGCCCACAATGATGGCGTCCTCGAAGGCGAAGTGGTGACCGAGACCGGCGAGCCTGTCCCCGACGCCACCGTCATCCTCAACGAGCAAACCCTGGTCAGCCTCGCTCCCATTGCCGAAACCACCACCGACGCATCGGGCCGTTTCAGCTTTCTCAAGCATGACCGGCACAAGGTGGTGCTCACGGCCGAGAAAGACGGCGTCGGCTCATCCGAACGGGTCCTGGTGCGGCTTTATTTCCGCAACCAAAACCGGGTGATCGAAGCGCCGATCACCCTCAACCCCGAGCGCTAAAGCCCGATCCGCGCCAGCGCCTCGGGCGGACAGTCATTGGCCTGCATTAGCCCGCGCATCACGCCCGCAAGCCTGTCCTCGACGGCAGCATCCTTGACCGGTGTCACCTGCCCCGGATCGGCCTCGAGATCGAACAACACGGTATCGGTCTGCAGGAGGCTGCCGGGGCCATAATTATTGTACATCGGCGAGCGATCGATCACCGGCACGCGCAAAAGCGGCGTTTCCTTGGTAAAGGGAAAGGGCTCGGCAAGCTGCGCCGTCTTCAGTTCTTCCGGCGTGAACAGTGACTTCAGATGGGCCGGCATCTGCGTATACTGGTAAATTTCCTGGCTGCTCAGGTCCGGCGGATAGCGGAAATAGGTGTAGCGGCCGTCGGTGAGATTCACGGCACCGCCGAAATAGCCGAAGATGATGGCGTCGCGCTGCGACACATCCTTGTCGAGCACCGGCAGCGCCGAGAGCCCCTGCATCTCGGCAGGTTTCGGCACACCGAACATATCGAGGAAGGTGGGAGCGAGATCGATGGTCTGGGTCAAGGCCGAGCGACGCGTGCAACCTTGTGAAGCATGAGCCGGGTGATAGAGGAAGAAGGGAATATGCGAGACTTCCTCATACATATTCATCCGGTTCTTCGCCCAGAAATCATGCTCGCCCAAAAGAAAGCCATGATCAGTGGTCAGAACCAGAGCCGTGTCTTCCCAGAGATTGTGGGCATCGAAATAGTCGAGCAAGCGGCCCAAAAGGTCATCACAGAGGGCGACGACGGCATAATAATTGGCGCGCAATTCCTCGCACTCATCCAGCATCTCATCGATCCGGCCATAGCGCGGCCAGTCGCGGATGGGCCCTTGCCAATCGGTCTTAAACTGGTCCTTGAAACGCTCAGGCGCAAAGAAGGGCTCGTGCGGATCGAAGGTTTCGATCTGCAAGAGCCAGTCGTCGCTGCCGCGATTGACATCGAGAAACTCGAACGCCTTGCTGAAACAGCCGACAGAGGGAAAGTCGTCCTCATCCTTGATCGATTCGCGGTTGATGATGTGCTGGTAGTAGAGGTCACGGCGCTCCTCGCTCACCTGCTTGTCATCATAAAGCTCGCGCAAACGCTCCCAATGCGGCTGCACCATCGCTTTCCAGGGATCGCGCTCCTGGCCGCGGATAAACTCGTAAGAATCGTAGCGGTTATGGTAGGTGGCGCCGCCATCTTCCCAATAGTGATAGTGGTCGGTCACCAGATGGCTGTAGGTGCCGTGCTGGAACAACAGCTCGGGGAACGAATTGTCGTAAGGCTCCAATGGTCCCCAGCTCCGATGCAAGAAGCTCAAGCGCCCGGTCTGCATGTCGCGCCGCGCCGGCATGCACGGCATCGAGCCCACATAATGCCGGTCAAACGTCACCGCCTTCTCGGCCAACCGCGTGAAATTGGGCGTCGGGATCTTGCCGCCATAGCACTCGAGCGTATGGCGATTGAGGGAATCGAATAGCACAAACACGCATTTCATTGGGGCCGGCCTCCTGGTTCGTAAGCATTGGGCGTGCGTCAGCGCCCGGAAGTTCGC
>CAYPOV010000044.1:0-19086 GCA_964412385.1 uncultured Geminicoccaceae bacterium | reverse complement strand
CACCTCGGGCGGCATTTCCACCCCGAGATCGCCGCGGGCCACCATGATGCCATCGGAAAGATCGATAATTTCCGAAAGTCTCTCGATCGCGGATGGCTTTTCGATCTTGGCCATGACCGCGGCACGGCCGGCAATCAGGCGTCGCGCTTCCGCCATGTCGTCAGGCCGCTGCACGAAGCTCAATGCCACCCAATCGACACCAAGCTCGAGACCGAAATTGAGATCCTTCCGGTCCTTGTCGGTCAGGGCGGCAATCCTGAGCACGACATTGGGGACGTTGACGCCTTTTCGATCGGAAAGCGTTCCGCCGACGGTCACCGTGGTTTCGGCGTGTTCTCCATCGAAGGATTGGACCTTCAGGCGAATGCGGCCATCATCGAGTAGTAAGTCGGTGTCGTCCTCGAGTGCTGCGAAGATTTCAGGGTGAGGGAGCTGCGCCCGTGTGGTGTCGCCGAGGCGGTCATTGAGATCGAGCCGGAAGCGCTCGCCGGTCTTGAGCTCGGCCTTGCCGTCATTGAAGCGGCCGACCCTGAGCTTGGGTCCTTGCAGATCCTGGATGATGCCGATCGGTCGTTCGAGTTCGGATTCGATCTCGCGGACCATCTGAAAGCGTTCGGCATGGTCTTGATGCGTACCGTGGCTGAAATTGAAGCGAAAGACGTCAGCACCGGCGATGGCGAGGTCTTTGATGCGCTCTTTGGTCGAGCTCGAAGGGCCCAATGTCGCGACGATTTTGGCACACCGATTGCGCCGCATGACGTGTCTCTCCCTATCCCGGCCAAATCCTTGGACGCGTGCTAGACCATGCCTCCGACCCTGTCACTTGGTCATCAGGCTGCTCCGGCAGAAAGCAAGGGTTTGTGACGTCTTTTCGATCGCGTCACGGCATTGCGAGCAACAAACATATAAAGTTCTTCATCTTGGCATGGTTCTGTTGCTCGTTTGACGCAGCTCCACAACAATAGCCCGATCCACCAACCGAGTTGGCCACGTCATGCGTTTGATCAGATCTTTTTTTGTAAAGCTCACCCTCGTCCTCAGCCTGGCAATGCCTCAAGCTATCGCCCCAGCGGCTGCCAACGACAACGATCTGGTGATCGGCATTTCACAGTTTCCATCGACGCTGCATCCCAGTTTCGAATCGATGCTGGTCAAGAGCTACGTTTTGGGTGCGGTTCAGCGTCCGTTCACCGCCTTTGACGCGGATTGGGAACCCCGCTGCTATCTCTGCCTCGAGCTTCCGACATTCGAGAACGGTGCTGCCGTCGTTGAACCCAATGACGAGGGCGGCGATGGCGTGGCCATGACCTATGAGATCCATCCTGACGCGCGTTGGGGTGATGGCACGCCGGTAACGGCAGAGGATGTGCATTTCTCCTGGGAGGTAGGGCGGCATCCGCGCTCGGGTGTGTCGAGTGCCGAGACCTATAAGGATATCACCGCCATCGACATCGTGGACGGCAAGACTTTCACCGTTCATTCGCGCGATCTCGGCTTCAACTATTACATGATCAACGATCTTAGAGCGCTGCCGTCGCATCTCGAGCGCGAGATCTTCGAAGAAGATCCCGAGACATACCGCAATCGCAGCCTTTATCAGACCGATATTACCAATCCCGGTTTGTGGTTCGGGCCTTACCGGGTGGAAAGCATCACACCTGGCTCGGACATCGTGCTCACGCGCAACGAGGAATGGTGGGGCGATGATCCGGAGTTCGATCGCGTTATCATTCGCACCATCGAGAATACCGCAGCACTGGAGAGCAATCTTCTCTCGGGCGAGATCGACATGATCGAAGGCTCCGCCGGGATCAGGATCGATCAGGCTTTGGCATTCGAGAACCGCCATGGCGGCGACTATCAGATCGTCTACAAGCCCGGGCTCTTCTATGAGCATATCGATGTCATGCTCGACAATCCGATCCTGGAAGACAAAAGGGTCAGACAGGCTTTGCTGCACGCGCTCGATCGGCAAGCGCTCACTGAGCAACTATTCCAAGGCCGACAGCCGGTTGCCAACACATCGGTCAACCCGCTTGACTGGGTCTATAATGACGACGTCAAGCACTACGCTTTCGACCCGGAGGTGGCGGTAGCTCTGCTCGAGGAAGCGGGGTGGACAGACATTAAAGATGGTGTTCGCCACAATGCTGCGGGGGACCCTCTACGGATCGAATTGATGAGCACGGCGGGCAACCGCACCCGCGAAACGGTGCAAACCGTCCTTCAGGACATGTGGCGGCAGATCGGCGTCGATGTCCGGATTCGCAACGAACCTGCGCGCGTGTTTTTCTCGGAGACTGTGTCCAAGCGGCGCTTCGATGGGCTCGCCCTTTTTGCCTGGATCAGTTCCCCTGAGAATATTCCCCATTCCGTGCTCCATTCCACCTCGATACCGAGCGAGGAAAACGGTTGGTCCGGTCAGAATTACACCGGGTTCAACAATGCGCGGATGGATGAGATTATCGATGAGCTCTCTAAAACGCTCGATCGGGAACCGCGTGAACGGCTTTGGCACGAACTTCAGGATATCTACGCCGAGGAACTGCCGGTTTTGCCGCTTTATTTCCGCGCAGAGGCCCATATCTGGCCGCTATGGCTTGAAGGGGTCGAGCCTACGGGTCAAATGGCGCCGGTCACGCTCGACATCGAGAGCTGGCGCCGCAGTCAGTAGGGATCATCGGTGTTCGCTTATGTCGTGAGGCGGCTTTGCGGCGTCTTTGCCGTGCTCTTTATGATGTCGTTTCTGATCTATGCTTTGATCGGGTTGATGCCCGGTGATCCGATCGACATGATGCTCGCTGCCGATCCCGACGTAACAAGCGAGGACCTCGCCCGGCTCCGAGAACTTTACGGCCTCGATCAGCCGATCATTCAACGCTACGCCGCATGGCTTGGCGCGGCGTTTCAAGGCGAGTTCGGCTATTCCAGGCTCTACAGCCAGCCGGCAGTCGACGTGCTGATCCCCCGTCTCATCAATACACTCCTTTTGATGGGGATCAGCTTCATGCTGGCGATTCTCATTAGCATTCCCGCAGGCGTGATCGCTGCCGTTTATCAGCAGCGCTGGATTGACCACCTCATCAATCTGGCAGCCTTTGCCGCGTTTTCGGTCCCTGCCTTTTGGCTCGGCCTGATCCTCATTCTGGTCTTTGCGGTAACCTTCGGGTTGCTTCCTGCGGGAGGTGTCGAACCGGTCGGTGGTGGCGATTGGCTCGAACGCGGCCGCTACTTGGTCTTGCCCGTGATGACCCTGACATTGGTCACGGCCGGCACGTTCGTCCGTTTCTCCCGCAGTTCTGTGATCGAGACATTGCGCGAGCATTATATTCGCACTGCACGGGCCAAGGGATTGAGCCAGTGGCAGACGGTTTGGCGTCATGCGCTTCGCAATGCCTTGATCCCCGTCGTGACCGTTGCTGCATTGCATTTTGGCAACCTGTTTTCTGGTGCGCTCGTAGTCGAGACCATCTTTGCCTATCTCGGCATGGGCAAGCTGATCTTCGATTCCATCATGGGCAACGACTACAATCTCGCCTTGCTCGCGCTGATGCTCGCCACCGCAGTCACCTTGATTGCCAACCTAGTCGCCGATTTGGTTTATGTCTGGCTCGACCCTAGAATTCACTACTCATAGGACAAGCGGGCCGGGAGCCGGTCTCGTCTGGCGTTTTCTAACGCACAGAGCCGCAGTGGTGAGCAGCATTGTGCTCATCGTCTTGATCCTTGCTGTCGTCTCGGCACCCCTCATGGCCTATTGGCTTGAGATCGATCCTGAGCGCACCAACCTCCTGAATAGATTCGCTCCACCGAGTGCCCAACATCCTCTCGGCACTGATGATCTTGGGCGGGATCTTCTGCTGCGCCTGCTCTATGGCGGGCAAGTCTCTCTCCTCATCGGACTGAGCGGAGCTCTTCTAGCAGCCTTTTTGGGGACGCTAATCGGTGTTGCCGCAGGCCTCGTGGGCGGTTGGCTCGACTCTCTGCTCATGCGGTTCACTGACGGTATCATTTCGCTGCCGATTTTGCCGCTTTTGATCATTTTTGCGGCGATCGATCTCGGCAAGCTAGGCATTCCAGGTCTGGAGTCGGGGAGTGACAGTTCGGGAGTGCTGCGGATCATTGCGATTGTGGCGCTCTTCGGATGGACGACGGTGGCACGCATTGTCCGTGGCACGGTTCTTTCGCTCAAGGAACGCGAATTCGTGATCGCCGCCCGGGCGATGGGGGCGGGCCCGATGCATCTAGTACTTCGTCATCTTCTGCCGAATACTGCGGCTCCCATCATGGTGGCGACAACGCTTTCGATCGGCAATGTCGTCTTGGTCGAATCAATCTTGAGTTTCTTGGGCCTAGGTGTTCAGCCGCCGACGCCGAGTTGGGGTAATATGCTCACCAATGCGCAAGAACTCATTTGGTCGGCGCCTCAGCTCGCCGTCTTACCCGGACTATTGATATTCATCGCCGTCGTTGCCTTCAACTTTATCGGTGACGGCCTTCAAGATGCTCTCGATCCAAGGCTGTTGCGTCGTTGATTGCGCAACCGGGTGTGCGTGTCCCTGTTAATAAAGCGTTCACGTTTACGATTTGAGCAGATGCTCCTGATATCCTCCTGACACGTCGCGAACTGCCGGACATCTGTTCGGCGGTCTGGCAAATGCTGTGCAGGACGGGAGTGGACGGACGATGGCCAACGAGCTCACACGCTATCTCACTGGGGTCGAATCGGCGCCCAACTACGGTGGGCAGCCCATTGGTGCCTCGAGTGACTTTGAGCTCGATCCTCGAAGCTTGCTGCGAGCCCTGTGGCGACGCAAGTTCATCCTCGTTGTGACGATCGTCGTGATTACGGGTGCTGCCGTCGCTTACGTGCAGAGCGTCACCCCGCGCTACTACGCCGAGGCTCTGGTGCGGATCCAAAACGCCGAGACCGAGGTCATCGATATTCCTGAATTGGGACGAGCCTTTGAACTCGATGCCTCGACCATCCAGAGCGAGCTTGAGCTGATTACCAGTCGGGCCTTTGTCGGCCGCATTGTCGATCAACTCGGGCTCGTTCAGGACTCCGAGTTCAATTCACTTCTCAACAATGACGAAACCGTCGCCGACAAGATCAACCATGTCGTGGCTGGCGGCATAAGCTTCGCTAAGGGTCTGATCGGACTTGGCGCTGACAGGTCCGAACCTGCGACGGCACCGACTTCGGACAGTGTGCGCACGCGTGTCATTCAATCGTTCGAGAAGCGCTACGGCGTGGCACAGGTTGGCAAGTCGCATGTGCTGCAGATCGGTTTCTCGTCCGAGGATCCCGAAAAGGCTGCCCAAATCGCCAATGCCGTCGCCGATACCTACATCCAGATCCAACTCGAGACCAAGTTTGCCGCGACCGAGCGGGCCACCAGCTGGTTGCGTGCACGAGTTGACGAGCTTCGTGCTCAAGTCATCGAGGCCGAGCGCAAAGTCGTCGAGTTCCAAAGCCGTGAAGGCATTATCGGCGAACAGCGGGTCGACCCGGTGGCTCAGCAGATCGGCCAGATCAATGCCCAGCTCGCCGAAGCCCAAGCGGCACGGGCCGAGGCAGAAGCGCGTTACAATCAAGTACAGCGTTTGCTGCAGTCGAGTGCCGGTCTTGGCGCTGCCGCCAATGTCCTCAAGTCACCCATGCTTGATCAGTTGCGAAGTATGGAGGCCGATCTCAACCGCAGACAGGCTGAATTGAGCGGTGTCTACGGTGAGCGGCATCCGCAGATGCAGACGCTCGCTTCCGAGGCCGCAAGCATGCGTAGCAAGCAGCTCGAGGAGGTGCGGCGTATCGTCAGCGACCTCGAGAACGAGGTTGCTGTGGCACGTGCTCGCGAGAGTGAACTCAGGCGCAATGTCAATGGCTTACGGGCGCAAGTTCAGGGTGAAGAGCAGAGCTCGGTTGCGATGCGTGATCTCGAGCGGGACGCCGCGAGTGCGCGCCAAGTCTATGAGGTTTTTCTCAATCGCCTGAGCGAGGTCGTGGAAGCGCACGGCCTTCAAGAGGCCGACGCCGTGGTCATTTCGCCGGCCAATATTCCGCTTGATCCGGCTTATCCCTCGAAGAAGCTGTGGGTCATTCTGGCATTCGGCGCGAGCGGCATGCTGGGCACGATTTTCGTCTTCGTGATCGAACGCTGGACTGCCGATCACGGCTATCGAAGCGGTGAAGAACTGCAAAAGGAGCTTGGTGTCCGGGCGTTGGCCTTGGTGCCAATGCTCAAAAAGCGCGAGCTCAATGGGCTTGGTCCGGAGGCCTATGTCCTGACCAAGCCTCAATCGGCGTTCGCCGAAGCGATGCAAAGGTTGCGAACGGGCCTTTTCCTCACCGATGTGGATTGGACGCCCAAGACGATCCTCTTGACCTCGTCCATGCCGATGGAGGGCAAGACGTCGATTGCAGCGTCGATGGCACGCCAATCTGCTCGCTCCGGATTGAAAACTCTGTTGATCGATGCCGATTTGCGGCGCCCGCGCATCCATCAAGCGCTGGGCATGGCAAACTGTGTTGGACTTACCGAAATCCTCACAGGCGAAGGCTCGCTCGACGAGCATATCCAGATCGATGAGCCTACCGGGTTGAACGTGCTGCTCGCAGGACGCCATGCGTCGAGCCCGCCCGATTTGTTTCGCGGCCGAACCATGACCAGACTGCTCAAGCAGGCTCAGGAAACCTATGACTTGGTCATCATCGACAGTCCGCCCGTGGCGGCCGTTTCCGACAGCTTTATTCTGGCCAAGCTTGTCGACCAGACGGTCTACGTAGTGCGTTGGGCGCAAACACCCCGCAAGCTTGTGCAAAACGGCTTACGTGAGCTGCAAGCGGCCGGCGCACGGCTTGCCGGCGTCACGCTCTCTCAGGTCGATGTCAAGAAACACGCCCAGTATGGCTATGCCGATAGCGGTACTTATGTCGGCAACTATGTCCGGTACTACGTGAACTGAATGGAAATTATCAACTTTAAGTAGAAATATACTTTGGGTTCTGGTAGGGTCTTTCCATGATCCTGCCGAACCCATCAACTTTAACGCTAGCAGAGAGGCTGACGCAGGGGGCGCTTCAGCTTGGCGGGCGAGTGCTGGATTTCACGCTGCCGCCACGATGTGTCGCTTGTGCCGGTCCGGTTCCGACCCAGGGAGACTTGTGCGCGAATTGCTGGTCGGGCCTCCACTTCATGGAGCGGCCATTCTGCAGGCAGTGTGGTTATCCGACCCCCGACACAGGGTCCGATGACCCACTATGCGGCCGTTGCGCCAAGCGTGCGCCCGCTTTCGATCGTGCGCGTGCCGTGCTGCGCTACGATGGCGGCAGCAAACGGCTGATCCTGGCCTTCAAGCATTATGAGCGATTGGACGGATTGAAACTGTTCGGCCGCTGGCTGGCGCAGTCGGGCGAGGAGATCTTGGATCCGGACGCTCTCCTGGTGCCGATCCCGCTCCATCGTTGGCGGCTTTTCCGGCGGGGATTCAATCAGGCAGCACAATTGGCCATCGCGCTCCACCGGGAAACCGGCACGCGCTTGTGTTTGGATCTCTTGCGCAAGCCCAAGGCGACGCGTGCGCAACAAACGCTGGGAAGCGCGGCTCGTGCCAAGAACATCACGGCAAATAGCTTTGCTATTCGCGCGACGCGGGCTTCGGTGGTCGTCGACCGACACATTGTTTTGATCGATGATGTGCTGACGACGGGGACAACGGCGGGTGCTGCTGCGAAAGTCCTAAAAAGAGCAGGCGCGTCCCAGGTCGATCTCTTGTGTTTGGCCCGTGTTGTTCAGGGTGACAGGCTCGAGGCCCAATAGGTCGCAAGTTGGTGGCTGGTGCTGTCATTGTTGCGAATGGTGTGACAGCTTCCCATATCGTGCGTTCACCGCGTGATATCTCTGCATTTATCTGTGTGGAAGCAAACAAGTCGATGGCCAAGGTCGAAATTTATACCAATCCGATGTGTGGATACTGTTACCGAGCGAAGAAGCTCTTGAGTGCAAAGGGTGTCGACTTTGTCGAATACGATCTTTGGGCGGAGCGTGGAAAACACGCGGAAATGCTGCGCCGCTCGGATGGCCGCCACACGGTCCCGCAGATCTTCATCGATGATCGCGGAATTGGTGGATCGGACGAGCTGGCCGCCCTCGATGCATCCGGCGAACTTGCCGCTCTCCTTCGTGGCGAGAGCGCGGCTGCATGATTTGCTTCAGCCTGGTTTGTGAGAACGGTCACGATTTTGAGGGCTGGTTTCCGGACAATGCACGCTTCGAGCAGCAGGCCGAGAAAAAGCTCTTGAGCTGTCCGTTTTGCGGAAGCGCCGATGTGCGCAAGGCCATTATGGCACCGGCGGTACATTCGCGCCGCAGTGAAAAGTCGGAAATGCCCGCGACACCTGCTGCGGAACCTGAAGCAAAGCCCACGGAAGGCACCAATCTTCCCGCTAAGACACCCCCTGCGCCCGTGAAGATCTCGCCTGAGCAACAGCAAAAAATGATGATGGCTTATGCCCTCATGCGCCGAGTTCAGACCTATGTCGAAAATAATTTCGAGAATGTCGGACGGAAGCTTCCCGAAGAAGCCCGAAAAATCCACCACGGGGAGAGTGAAGAGCGGCCGATCTATGGCGAGGCGACGCTCGATGAAGCCAAAGAGCTTCACGAAGAGGGGATCGAGGTGCAGCCCTTGCCATTGTTGCCCAAGCACGACGCCTAGGGCGAGTTATCGTCTGGCAGACAGCATGTAGTTGACTCTCGGCGTGTCGGTGAACTCAAAGCGGTCGAATGCAGGCAGATAGCGTGCACCCTTGATCGAGGTGATCCTCAATCCACTGAAGCGGAGAACGCGCGCGAGTTCAGACGGTTTTCGGAACTTTCGCCAATCATGGGTGCCGCGCGGCAGCCACCCCAGCACATATTCAACTGCGACCTTGGCGAGGACGAAGGATTGCCGGGTGCGATTGATAGTGGTGACAATAAGGACACCGCCGGGTTTCACGAGCAGTGCGACGTCACTCAAAAAATCTTCCCATTCTGCAACATGCTCGATCACCTCGGAGGCAATGACGACGTCATAAGCCAGGCCCTGCTCGGCGAACGCTTCGACCGAAGCTGATTGGTAGTCGATTTCAAGCCCTTGGCCGTAAGCATGAGACCGCGCCACCTCGAGGAGTGGTGTTGAAAGGTCGATGCCTGTCACGCGCGCACCCATTCGTGTCAGCGGCTCGCTCAAGAGACCACCGCCGCAGCCTATATCGAGGACGCTGATCTCATCGAGGGCTCGGAGTTTTTTGGGATCGCGGTCGTAGGCCTCGCAAATTTCCTCACTGATGAACCTCATCCGCAGGGGATTGTACTTGTGTAGCGGGCGCATCGGGCCATCAAGATCCCACCAATCCTCGGCGAGACCGGCGAATCGCTCGATTTCTGACGTGTCGGTTGTGCCGGCTTGCTGAGTGCGCCTTATGGCACCGAGGGAATCAAAGTAACGCATCACGCAACTCTTTCGGCAGTCTTGCCCGTCTGCCCGCAACAGCTTATGGATCATGCTCAATTCTGAGCGAGGCGGGCATAGCTGGATTTGATCAGGTTTCACACCCGATAGCGGTGCTTCGCCCATATTTCGGATACATCGTTGACACTCGTCGTTCAAAAATACGGTGGTACCTCGGTAGCCGATCTCTCGAGGATTCGCCACGTCGCGTCCCGAGTCAAAGGTTCCGTCGACCGCGGCGAGCGTGTTTGCGTTGTGCTTTCGGCGATGGCGGGAACCACTAATCAGCTGGTCAGTTGGGCTGAAGAGCTCGACCCCGTCGGCCGTGTCCTGGAAGAATATGACGCGGTTGTGGCAACAGGCGAGCAAATTACGATTGGCCTTCTCGCGATGTGTTTGTCCAATCTGGACGTTCCGGCACGATCCTTTGTGGGATGGCAGGCCGGTATTCGAACCGATGGCGCGCATGGCAAGGCGAGGATCGAAACCATTGATACCACGTCTTTAGCGAACTGCCTCGATCACGGCGTTGTGCCGGTGGTTGCAGGTTTTCAAGGCATTGCCCCCGATGGCCGGATCAGCACACTTGGACGTGGCGGCTCCGACACGTCGGCGGTTGCGCTCGCAGCGGCACTCAAAGCCCAACGTTGTGACATCTTCACTGATGTCGACGGAGTTTATACGAGCGATCCCCGCATCGTTTCGCGTGCACGCAAACTCGATCAGATCGCTTATGAAGAGATGCTGGAGATGGCCTCTCTGGGGGCCAAGGTCTTGCAGACCCGATCGGTGGCTTTGGCCATGCAGCATCGCGTCCCTGTCCAGGTTCTTTCGAGCTTTGAGGACAGGCCCGGAACCATGGTTGTTGATGAGGACGAGATTGTGGAAAGCCAAATCGTTAGCGGGATCGCCTACAGCCGCGATGAGGCCAAGGTGACGTTGGTTGGTGTCAAAGATCGTCCAGGCGTTGCCGCGAGCATTTTTGGCCCGCTCTCGGAGGGCAACATCAATGTCGATATGATCGTTCAGTCGGTGTCGCCTGATGGTGCCGCCACCGACCTGACCTTTACGGTCGGCCGCTCGGATCTACCGCGCGTTCAGATGCTGTTGACCTCAATTCGAGATGAGATCGGCTTTCGTGAGCTCAACGCCGACGACGATATCGTCAAAATCTCGGTCATCGGTGTTGGCATGCGAAGTCACGCAGGCGTTGCTCACCAAATGTTCAAGACGCTTGCAAGCCGCGGGATCAATATTCAGGCGATCTCGACCTCGGAGATCAAGGTGAGTGTTTTGGTCAGCGAGGACTACACAGAGCTGGCACTTCGCACATTGCACACGGAATACGGTCTCGACGGGAACTAGACGCATGGATCGTACCGCCGACGCGCCGGCGTTGCGTCGCTTGTGGAGACGCGGTGCGGCGTTTCTCGGCACGGAATTTGCGGTCATGGGAGGTGCCATGACCTGGGTTTCCGAACGCAACCTGGTTGCTGCCATTTCCGAAGTGGGAGGGTTTGGCGTCATTGCTTGCGGCGCCATGGATGATGCACGACTTGGCGAGGAAATTGCCGCAACTCAAAGCAACACAGGACAGCCATTCGGCGTCAATCTCATTCTGATGCACCCCGATCTGGATCGGCTGGCCGAGGTATGTCTGGATCACCGTGTCGGCCATGTCGTCCTCGCCGGCGGATTGCCGAACCGCGCCATCGTCGAGAAACTGAAAACGGGCGGGACTAAGGTGATGGCATTCGCCCCGAGCCTTGGGATCGCCAAGAAGCTGGTTCGAACCGGTGTCGATGCGCTGATCATCGAAGGCATGGAGGCCGGTGGGCATATCGGTCCCGTCGCCACATCGGTGCTCGCTCAAGAAATCCTGCCCGAGATGCAGGAGGTACCGGTTTTTGTTGCGGGCGGCATAGGACATGGAGAGGCTGTCGCCGCCTATCTCCGCATGGGTGCCGCGGGCATCCAGGTTGGAACCATGTTTGTTTGCGCCGAAGAATCGATTGCACATCCCTCGTTCAAACAGGCCTTTGTCAAGGCCAACGCCCGCGAAGCGCAGCCATCGGTGCAAGTCGATCCCACCTTCAAGGTGATCCCGGTGCGGGCAATCGCCAACGCCGCAACGCGTCGATTTATTGAGACGCAGATTGACGTGATCCGACGGTATCGCGACGGCATGCTGACGCATGAGGAGGCGTCTCTCGAGATCGAGCACTTTTGGGCGGGTGCCTTGCGGCGCGCGGTGATCGACGGTGATATCGAGACCGGTTCCCTGATGGCGGGACAGAGTGTCGGAATGGTGAAATCTGTGCGCCCGACATCGGTCATCATCAATGAGCTTGTCGCTCAGGCCGAACACGCGCTGACACGAGGGAGGGACGATATGGCGCCTCTCGACCTGTCATGAACGCGCCCTTGCGAGGTTGGGGGGCCAAGAAGGCCCCGGCTCCACTTCATGAACGGGAAATCACGGGCCCGCGGCGTCTCTTGCGACGGTTGGTGCAAGTGGTGGCGGAGCCGATCACGCCGCAGGAGCGCTTGGATCGTATCGTCAGCATGATCGCCGCTGATCTCGTCGCTGAGGTGTGTTCCTTATATGTTCTAAGGCCTGGCGAGATCCTGGAGCTTTTCGCGACCGAAGGTCTCGAGAAAACCGCCGTTCACCAGACCCGAATGCTTGTCGGCGAGGGGCTTGTCGGCGCGGCCGCGGCCAGTGGCCAGGTGGTCAATGCGGCAGACGCGCAAAGTCATCCGGGGTTTGTATTCCGTCCTGAAACCGGCGAGGAGATCTACCGCTCGATGCTCGGCGTGCCGATCCTTCGAGGCGGCATGGTGGTGGGCGTTCTCACCATTCAAAACAAGGTCCGTCGTGTCTACGGGGAAGACGAAGTCGAGGCGATGCAGGTCATTGCCTCGGTATTGGGCGAAATGGTGGTATCCGGCGGCATCATCGACGTCGAGACTTACGGTGATGTCCGCGAGCTTGCTGCCGAACCCAACAGGCTTTCGGGTACGCGTCTTGTGGAAGGTGTGGCCCTTGGCCCGGCACTACTGCATCAACCCTATGTTCCGATCCGCAAGCTGATTGCTGACGATCCCGTGGCAGAGGCCGAAAGGCTGGAGCGCGCCGTCGATGCCTTGCATCAAACACTTGATGCCATGTTGGATCGGCATGACCTTGCGATCGGTGAGCAACGTGAAATCCTCGAAGCCTATCGGATGTTTGCCGGCGATCGTGGTTGGCTAAAGAGGATCCGCGAAGCCGTCACGACCGGGCTCACCGCCGAGGCCGCCGTTCGTCGGGTGAGAGAAGAGACGCGCATTCGGATCGGACATGCCAGTGATCCCTATTTGCGGGAGCGCCTTGTCGATCTGGATGACCTGGCCGATCGCTTGTTGCGCCATTTGGCTGGACGTTCGCTCAACGAGCATCACGAGACCGAAGGCGAGAACTTCATTCTCGTCGCCCGCAACCTCAGCGCAGCCGACCTGCTTGAATATGGACGCAACAAACTGGCCGGCGTGATCCTCGAAGAAGGATCGAGAACATCCCACACGACGGTCGTCGCCAGGGCGATGGACATCCCGATCATCGGCCGCGTGCCGAGTGCCATGGCGACGATCGAGAATGGTGACATGGTCGCTCTCGATGGAGCCCATGGGCAAGTGTTTGTGCGGCCGGGTCCCGATGTCATGGAAGCGTTTGCCCGCTCGGTCGAAGCCCATGTCGCAAGCCGCCAAGCCTTCGAGGCGCTGAAAAACGTTCCCTGCATCAGCTTGGACGGGATTGCGGTCTCGCTTTACGTCAATGGCGCGTTTCTCGTCGATCTTGACGAGATGGAGCGTTGCGGTGCTGCGGGGTGCGGCCTGTTTCGTACCGAACTGGCATTCATGGCTGGGCAAGTTCACCCCGATACGACAACGCAAGCGGCGCATTACACTGAGGCGCTGGACCGGGCCCAAGGAAAACCAGTTCAGTTTCGAACCCTCGATATCGGCAGCGACAAGAAAGTCGCTTATTGGTCGATTCCGCCCGAGGACAATCCCGCCATGGGGTGGCGAGCGATCCGAATGGCTTTGGACCGTCCGGCAATGCTCCGCGCTCAACTTCGCGCCATGCTGAAGGCGGCATCCGGCCGCGCATTGTCACTGATGTTCCCGATGATCGCGCAACTAGCCGAATACGATCGTGCGGTAGAAATATTGGAAAAGGAAAAGGTGCGCCTCCAATCGGCCGGATTGGAACTTCCGCAATCGATCGAAATCGGGGCGATGTTCGAAGTGCCGGCACTCTATTGGCAGCTCGAAGGTCTTCTCCAACGCGTCGATTTCCTGGCACTCGGCACCAATGACCTGTTTCAGTTCTTGTTTGCAGCGGATCGCGGCAATCCCACTCTCAATGATCGCTTTGATGTTCTCTCACCACCGGTTCTTGCCTTCATGCTCGATATGGTCGAGCGTTGCCGACGGGCCGGGGTCCGCTTGAGCGTTTGCGGCGAGATGGCCGCACAACCCCTCGAAGCGATGGCACTGATAGGCTGCGGTGTGCGTCATCTTTCCATGCCACCCGCGGAGATCGGCCCGGTTAAGGCAATGGTCCGTAGCCTCGAAATGGCTCCACTGAAGCGCTACCTGCAGCAACTTTCTTTAAGGCCCGAAGCAAGTATCCGGAGTTGGCTGCGGTGCTACGGCCATGATCACAATGTTCGTCTTATAGACAGCGACTATCGCGGCATTTAGTGAGGTGTCCAGGGGGAATAGAAATGCGCTATCCGAGCAAACGGCTTTCACGCCTGCTGTGAATTTTGCTATTCTCCGTTGTGATGCTAACCGGCGGTATGGGGCGGCTTGCGTAGCTATGCCGCTCTCCGTTCACCCAGAAGGCTTATGGTGACCACTTCCAATATTTCGGATCGGCATCCCTCAGTCGACACTGACGACACGCTGGCCCATATCGGCCAGCAACTTCGTGATGCCCGTCTATCGCGAGGCGAAGACCTCTACCATGTGGCTGAGCAACTACGGATCAAGTCTTCCTATCTGAGCGCTCTCGAGGTCGGTGATCTTTCATCCATACCTGGCCGGCCCTATGCGCTGGGCTTCATGCGAAGCTATGCCGACTATTTGGGCTTTGACGGTGATCAGGTGGTTGCCAGCGTCAAGGCAGCGGAGAGCCGCGGTTTAAGGGATCCCGAGCTTCACTATCGCACACCAATCGCCGAGAGTCGTCGTCCCGGGGTTGCTGTTCTTGTGGCATCGGCTGTTCTGGTGGTCGCGGGCTACGGTGTTTGGTACGGATTCTTTGCTAGTGAGCGTCCCGTGGCAAAGCGCGTGTCTACCTTGCCCTCCGATGTCGGAGAATTTGCGGTCGATCTGTTCGAGGCCACACCCGGTGACGGAGCCAACCCAGTTGGAACTCGAAACGCCGGCCAGCAGGTTGCTCCAGAAGGGGAAACCAGGGTTGCCGATGTTTCGCCGACGATCGGCGAGCCTAGGCTCGAGTCACGGGTGGCGGATGCAGAGCCTGTGACCCTGCCGGATGGTCGATTGACCGATGACCCTTCGGCTCCTGCCGTCGAAACCGCACGAGCGGGTGTCGAGGCTCTCGAGACTGAGGACCAAGTCACGGTGCCAGTTCAGGATGATCCGCCGAGTCCGGAGCTTGAAGACACGAGCCAAGTGGTCACCGGCGTCGAGGCGACACGAGACAACGGTGTCGATGACGCGACGCAAACCCAATCACTCAATGTTGCGGCAGCCGATGCAGATCTCGCGCAAACGTCACGTGAATACGGCACCGAGGATAGCGACGCATCCTCTGGCGATGAGATTTCCGCTCGCGATCTCCTGGCGACATTGGGCGGCAATGGTGTCGAGGCGGAGCCACGGCTTTTTGGCGCAGTTGATAGTGATCCGCAGGTCATTCTTGTGGCCGATGCGCCGAGCTGGATTCAGGTGCGTAGCGAGAGCCGGGATTATGTGCGGACCCGGACACTTGAAGCAGGCGATCGGTTCTTGCTTCCGAACCGCAACGATCTCGCCCTTTGGACCGGCAATGCTGGCGGGCTGCAAATCATTGTCGACGGCGAGTGGCTTGGCAGCTTGGGTGCATCAGGAGAAGTGATGCGCGATATTTCGTTGACGCCAGAAAGCCTCGTCAATCATTCGAGACTTGGCCAAGGCGGAACTTGAGCGCACGCTCGAGACATCGCATATCGGGTTGATCAACACACAACAAATGAGCGTCCGATGGTTGCCCTGGACGAAGTAAGGCGACGACGGACTTATGCCGTTGTCATGGGTCCGTCGAAATCGAAGGGTATCGTTGTCGGCGGTGACGCACCGGTCATCGTGCAATCGATGACGAACACCGACACCGCCGATCTTGATGCGACGATGCGGCAGGTGATGGAACTGGCACGGGCCGGTTCCGAGATCGTGCGCGTGACCGTCAACAACGAAGCAGCTGCGCGGGCCGTACCTCAGCTGCGTGAACGCCTTGATGTGATTGGCGTAACCGTGCCGATCGTCGGCGACTTCCATTATAACGGTCATCGATTATTGGCAGAAGTGAGTGACCTTGGAACGGCGCTCGCCAAACTTCGGATCAATCCCGGCAATGTCGGCTTCGGTGACAAACGGGATCGCCAATTCGAGATGATGATCGAGCAAGCGCTCCTGCACGACCGTCCCGTACGCATTGGAGTCAATTGGGGTTCGCTCGACCAAGATCTTGCGGTTCGGCTTATGGACGAGAATGCCTCTCGCTCCGATCCGCAATCCGCTGATTTTGTTTTGCGCGAGGCACTGGTGCGTTCCGCGCTCGAAAGTGCAGCCCAAGCGGAGAAGATTGGTCTGAGTGCCGATCGCATCGTGATCTCTGCCAAAGTAAGCCGAGCGCCTGATCTTCACGCTGTCTATCGCGAGCTTGCACGGCGCTCCAACTATGCCTTGCATTTGGGTCTTACCGAGGCGGGGATGGGGATCAAGGGCATTACGGCGAGCACGGCGGCGCTGGCTCCACTCTTGCTCGAAGGTATCGGCGATACCATCCGCGTATCCTTGACACCACGTCCTGACGAGCCGCGAACGCATGAGGTGAGGGTGTGTCAGGAGATGCTTCAGGCACTTGGCCTGCGATCCTTCACGCCCCAAGTCACGGCTTGCCCAGGCTGCGGGCGCACGACCAGCACCTATTTCCAGGAACTTGCAGATCGTATCCAGACCTATCTGCAAGAGCAGATGCCTATTTGGAAATCCAAATATGCGGGTGTGGAATCGATGAATGTGGCCGTTATGGGGTGCATTGTTAACGGCCCCGGTGAAAGCAAGCACGCCGATATTGGGATAAGTTTGCCGGGCACGGGTGAAAATCCGTCGGCACCAGTGTTTGTCGATGGTGAGAAGGTGGCAACGCTACGTGGTGATCGCATCGCTGAAGAATTTCAGACTATGGTCGAAGACTATGTCGAACGACGTTATGGGCAAGCAGCAAAGGCCGGGACGGGGTTCGACGAGCCGGCGCTGACATCGTGAGCCTGACATCGTGAGTGCTGTGCGAACGGTCCGCGGGACACACGATCTCTATGGTGATGCGATGCGCAGGCATCGTCACGTCATCGACACCGCGCGCCGTGTCTCAGAATGCTACGGCTACAGTGAGATCGCCACACCGGTATTCGAATACACCGAGATTTTCTCGAGGACTCTCGGCGAGGCGTCCGATGTGGTTAACAAGGAGATGTACACCTTCGAGGACCGTGGCGGCGATCGGCTGACCTTAAGGCCGGAAAACACGGCGAGCATCGTTCGGGCCATCGTCACCAATGGGCTCACGCAGGATCTGCCCGTCAAGTTTTTCTACGCAGGTCCGATGTTTCGCTACGAGCGGCCTCAAAAGGGACGGCAACGGCAGTTCCACCAAATCGGCATCGAACTGGTGGGTGCTGCTGAACCCGAAGCCGATGCCGAGGTCATCGCCATGAGTGCACATATTCTGGACGCACTTGGTCTTGCGGACAAGGTGACGCTCGAGATCAACAGCCTAGGTGATTTGGCGAGCCGAGCAGTCTACCGCGAGCAACTCGTGCGCTACTTGGGAGACCACCTGCAAAATCTTTCGAAAGACAGTCAGGACCGGCTAGAGCGCAATCCGCTCCGCATTCTCGACAGCAAAGACCAAGGCGATCGTCATATCATCGAAGACGCGCCGAGGCTTCAGGAATGTTTCAACGACGAGAGCCGGGCGTTCTTCACCAAAGTCTGTGACGGGCTTGAGGCCCTTAACGTCAGCTATCGTCTCAATGACCGCCTTGTTAGAGGGCTTGATTACTATACCCATACTGCGTTTGAGTTCACGACCACGGAACTCGGTGCACAAGGTGCGGTCATCGCAGGTGGCCGTTATGACGGGCTCATGGCGCAAATCGGTGGCCCCGATCGTCCCGGTATCGGCTGGGCCGGCGGGATCGAGAGGCTGGCGCTTTTGCTCGACTCAGCTCCAGACCAGCGTCGTCCGATTGCCTTGGTGCCGATTGGAGATGCGGCGGAGGTTGAAGCAACACGCCTTGCCGATGAACTCCGGCATCAAGGATTTGCGGTCGAGTTCGCCTATCGCGGCAAGCCGGGTCAACGCATGAAGCGCGCCGACCGGGCAGGGGCTTCTCATGCCATTTCGATCGGTGACAGCGAGCTTGCCGAGGGTGTGGTACAATTGCGGGATCTTGAACACGGTGAGAGCGAGACGGTGCCGAGATCCGGGCTTCTCGCGCGATTGAAGGAACTATCGTAACAGCCCATGGCAACGGAGACATTCGAGCGAAAACTTGATGCGCTCTTGGCAAGGCGCGACGAACTCAGTTCACTGATGAGTGACGGCGACGGCAGCAACTTCAGCGAGCTGGCACGGGAATATGCCGAGCTGGAGCCGGTCGCCTCGGGCATCGAGAATTACCGATCCTTGCGCCAGCAATTGGCGGAAGTGGCAGACCTCGTCAGCGAACAGGCCGATGACCCGGAGATGCGCGAGCTTGCGGCAGCCGAACAGCATGAGCTCGAGCAACAAATTCCGGAACTCGAGCGCGAGATTCAGCTTCTTTTATTGCCTAAGGACATTGCAGACGAGAAAAGTGCCATCATTGAAATCCGCGCTGGCACAGGAGGCGACGAGGCGGCGCTCTTCGCAAGCAATCTGCTCGCCATGTATCAGCGCTACGCGGCACTCCATGGCTGGCGTTTTGAGATCATGTCGGCGAGCGAGACGGAGATCGGCGGTTATAAAGAGGTCTCGGCGAGCGTTGAGGGCAAGGGTGTCTTCAGGCGCCTGAAATTCGAAGCCGGTGTCCATCGCGTCCAGCGGGTTCCGGTCACCGAAACAGGGGGCCGGATTCACACCTCAGCTGCAACAGTCGCGGTGCTTCCCGAAGCCGAGGAGGTCGATGTCGAGGTCGACGATACAGATCTTCGCATCGACGTTTATCGGGCGAGTGGGGCTGGTGGGCAGCACGTCAATCGCACGGAAAGTGCGGTACGCATCACCCATGAGCCGAGCGGCATTGTGGTCGCCATCCAGGACGAGAAATC
>CAYPOV010000043.1:0-19483 GCA_964412385.1 uncultured Geminicoccaceae bacterium | reverse complement strand
CATATCGCCAATGACAAAGCATATCGAGAATAATTCCGCCGCCATCGGTCTTTCGGTAGTTCCAGCTTGGGCGTTGGGCCGCCTGCCAGTCGCCCTCGAATACCCAATAGCCGAATTCGCCACGCAAGGAGAGGATCTTCCCGAAAAACCCACTGTCGCGAAGTCGGCGGAGCTTCACGAGGCCGGGCAGATAGAGCTTGTCGTGCACCACGCCCGTCTTGACTCCGGTTTCCTTGGCGACACGGCAAAGCTCGAGTGCCTGATCAAGTGTTTCGGCGATCGGTTTCTCGCAATAGATGTTTTTGCCTGCACGCATGGCGTCGATCAAGATCTCCGCGCGAAGCTGGGTCGAGGCTGCATCGAAGAAAAGCGTGTCTTTGGGATCGGCAAGCGCTGCATCCAAGTCGGTCGTCCAACGTTCGATGCGATGCGTTTCCGCCAAGCGTTCGATTTTTTCCGCATTGCGGCCGACAATCATGATGTCAGGGATGACGCTATCGCCGTTCTTGAGGACGACCCCGCCCTGATCGCGGATCGCCAAGATCGAGCGGATCAAGTGCTGGTTCATGCCCATCCGCCCGGTAACGCCGTGCATGATGATGCCTTGACGATGGGTTGCCATTATTATTGTTCTCCTTTGTTGGAAAATACCGAACGCCTGGCACTCCAGTCGAGATCGACTGCGCTGCCAAATCCGGGCGCCTGCAATGAGCCGATCTCAACCTTGCCGTCCGAGATCTTCATGCGGGCGAAACCTTCACGCCACTCATAAAGATCGGAGTGGGCGTCAACAAACCGGCGCTGCTCGGCTTCTGGTGCGCCCGCCATGCCGGCCACGAAATGATGTCCGTTGCGCTCGACATGCGCGAGACCGAGCAGCGACACAAGCGCCAAGTCTTGCTGGACCGAAAGACCCGACTGACAGGTCAAGTCTTCTCCGGACATGAAATAATCGATCCCGTCCTCGGCTCGCCAGGCCTGGCAGCGGGCAGCGTTGAGAATCGACTTATAAAAACCCTTGCAGGCTTTGCTTAAAACACCCTGGTAACCGAGAGCACGAGCGTCAACGAAAGATCCGATTTGGGCATCGGATTCATCGATGATGAGCGGCAGATTTGTCTTGAGCTGTCTGACGTCGCGCTCCAGCGCGTGGGCCCGGCGAACCGGCTGTTCGATATAGAGGATTGACGCATTGAGCTTGGCGAGCCTCGGATCTGAAGCAAGCGATGCTAGGAGCGTGTCAACCGCGTCGAGATCGTCATATTGCTCATTGCCGTCGAGCGTCACCTTATAGGCCCAAGGACATGCGTCCAGAATCTCGGCGATCGCTGCAAGCCGCTCGATATCGGCATCAATATCGCCGTTCACTTTAAGTTTGAAGTAGCGGTGACGGTAGCGGTCGCAGATTTCCTCCAGAGTCTCGGGAAGCCCATCATCAAGGCGATCCTGTTGGGCGAGATCGGCGCTCTCGAGGCAATCGACGAGACCTACCGTGTGACGCACTGCGATCTCGGATGTCGGCTCGAGTGCCATGAGAAATCGATCGAGATCGAAACCCTCTAAATCCGGGGTCAGGCTTGTGTCGATGGCTGGAAGATTGCTCCGAATAGCATGGGCAAACGAGACATTCTCGAGCCTTGAGAGCGCGTCGAGTACGGCACGATCAATCAGGGCCGGACCAAAGGCCGCGACGAGGGCAGGGAGGCCGGCGTTCGAGCATGCCCCGAGATGCGTCTCATAAAGTGACGCCGAATGACCGAATGCCGTATTCTCGCCGGCCGATCCGATCAGGTCCGCATAGAGCTGCGTCGCCCGGCGAAGTTGATCGAAATTGTCTTCATTGCTTAGGCCTGGATCTTTGTCGAACCATTTGGGAATCATCATCTCGGCCGCAGCGCCCCAGCCCTCTCGATCGTCATCGAGGCGAACCCGAACACGGAGGAAAGCTTGTGGTGCCGCTTCAAGCGTCGACGCACCAAAACGAAACGGTAAACGTAACCGCACATCCCGCTCATGAAAGCCGATTTCGCGCACGCTGAGTTTTTGGGCCAAACCTACCTCCTCCCGTCCGCCTTCATTACTAACTAAATGGTTACTTACGCAAAGATCGCGCGCAGCGCAACCCCAATCTTGCGTTATCGGTTATGGTCTAGCAGGGAGCGGATGGCGTAGGGATGGGACATAGTTATGAAGGCCAACACTGATGATGATGAGACATAGACTACGGAGCCGCTCCGATCCCAAAACCGCTCTAGTCACAGGCGCCAGCCGAGGTATCGGCCGGGCCTTCGCCAAGGCCTTGCCGCGATCGACGAATCTTATCATTACCGGCCGTGACGAGGAGTCGCGAAGAGCACTCAATGCCGAGCTAGGCAGCGAGCGCCGCGGCACCGTTGGCATAGCCGATCTTGCCACTGATGAGGGCCAGGATGCGGTCGTCGATGCGGCGGCCGAGATGCCGATCGATCTCTTAATCAACAATGCCGGCGCCGGTCAGTTCGGGCGCTTTCTCGATAGCACCAGCAATACCCATCGTACGGCCCTTCGGGTCAATGCCGAAGCCATGACGGTTCTCTGTTCACGCCTGTTGCCGGAAATGCTCGCGCGAGCTCGGCTCGAAGGTCGCCGTGCCGGGCTCATCAATGTCATCAGCACGGCTGCTTTTGCCTCCGTGCCGCAAATGGGTGTCTATGCGGCGAGCAAGGCTTATGCCTTGAGCTTCACGGAAATGCTGATCAACGAACTCAAACGTGAGCCGGTCGACGTTCTCGCCGTCATTCCAGGCCCCGTGCGCACCGAGTTCGGAGAGCGGGCCGGTTATGAGGGAGGCAACATTCCGGGTGCGATCGCACCTGAACGCGTCGCCCAAAAGGCGCTCGATGCCCTCGGCAATCGCGACGTCGTCTTTACCGATGCACCGAGCGAGCTTACTCTTACGCCATTGATGCGTGCGCGCGGCCGGTTGAGCCAAGGGATCGATTTTGGCATCAATGCAATGCAAAGGTTTAGGCAGCGCGCAAGCTAGTCCGCCAGACACTCGAGCAGGAGGCACAGCCTATGGCAATCGAGAAGCGCACCTTCGGCAGAACCGGTCATCAAAGCTCGGCAATCATTTTCGGCGCTGCTGCCCTGGCACGTCAGGATCAGGCAACGTCTGACCGGATATTCGAGCTGTTGCTCGAATATGACATCAACCATATCGATACTGCTGCCTCCTATGGCGAGAGCGAGTTGCGGATCGGCCCTTGGATGCCGCGCTATCGTGATCGTTTCTTTCTCGCCAGCAAGACCGGTGATCGCGATTATCAATCGGCGCGCGAGAGCATTCACCGCTCGCTTGAGCGTCTGCAGACAGACCATCTCGATATGATTCAGCTTCACGCGCTGATCCACCCGGATGAGTGGGAACAAGTGTTTGCACCCGGTGGTGCCATCGAAGCCGTTGTGGAGGCGAAACAGGCGGGCTTGGTCAACTATATCGGCGTAACCGGTCATGGCTGGAATGTCGCCGCCATGCATAAGCGCTCGCTCGAGAAGTTCGATTTCGATTCGGTTCTTCTGCCCTGGAATTGGTTCTGCGCCGAACATCCCAAATATTCCAAGGACTTCAGTGCGGTTCTTGAGATTTGCAGAGAGCGTGACCTCGCCGTTCAAACGATCAAGGCAATCGCGCGTGGACCCTGGGCTGCAGGCGCTAACCGTAACCACACGACATGGTATCAGCCGCTCGAAGACGAGGAGGATATCCGAGACGCGGTCCACTGGCTCCTGGCGCAAGATGGCATGTTCTTGAATTCGGTGGGCGATGTCGATCTCTTGCCGATCGTTCTTAAAGTTGCATCTGAGGAACGCTCGGGCCGTGACGAGGCAGCGATGACCGCTTTCAAAGAACGGGCGGGGCTCGCCTCGATTTTCGGAATCTAGTATCGGCTGGAGCTGGCGATGAAGCCGCGCTCCGATCTCGACTACATGCTCGCCAACATCGCGGACCATGCCCGCGATGCGGCGGGCTTCATCGGCCGCGATGCGATCGACCCGAAAGTGATTGCGGCAATGAAACAAGTTCCGCGGGAGTTGTTCGTCCCCGAAGCGGATCGGCCTTACGCATTTGGCGATCATCCGATTTCGATCGGTTGCGGCCAGACCATCTCACAGCCATTCATTGTGGCCGTAATGAGCGATCTTCTGGACCTGAAGCCTCACCACAAGGTTCTCGAAGTGGGTACGGGGTCCGGCTATCAAACCGCCGTTCTCGCCAAGCTGGCGGGTGTGGTCCACAGCGTCGAAATTATTCCGGAACTGGCTGAAGCGGCCGGTCGAGCACTCCAGCCTTTCGAGTTCTCGAATGTTTATCTTCATACCGGCGACGGTAGCCTTGGCCTGCCGGATGAGGCGCCGTTCGATCGGATTATGGCCGCCGCCGCGGCCGATCATGTACCAGGTGCCCTGACGGATCAACTTGCCTGGGGCGGCAAGCTGTTGCTGCCCGTCGGCGATCGCTTCGGTCTGCAACATCTGACGCTGGTTGAGAAAGACGGCCATGGTCGACTGCATCAAACGGAAACGATCCCCGTGGCCTTCGTGCCCTTGACGGGAAGAGGCGATTAAGGAGAGACCGCGTGCCCACACTGACCCAATCAACACCAGTCCTACGGGCGTCGGACTACCCACGCGCCAAGGGATTTTGGATGGATAAGCTCGGATTTCAGTGTGTCGAAGAAGGAGGCGATCCGGCAAGGTTCGGCATTTTCAAGCGCGACCGAGCCATTGTCTTCGTCAATGCCTGGGTCGAGCCACTGCCACGCGATAGCTCAACTCCCGCCAAGAGCTATGGATGGGACGCCTATATTCACGTGGACGACCTCGACGCAATCGCCGACGAAGTCAAGGCGACCGGGATTGCCTTTGCCACGCCACCTCACGACACGGTCTATGGGATGCGTGAGTTCGAGATCTGTGATCCCGACAACAACGTCATCTGCTTTGGTGCTGATCGCGACGAGTAACTCACGAAAAAAGGGCCATCTCGGTTTGGATTGAGGGGCTATTTTTTGAGTAACCGTAGATGGCCCTGTGACACCCGAAGAGGAGTTTTAGGTCTAGATTAGGAAAAATATGAGAGTCTCCTACAGGTGAAAAATCCATATGTCAAGAAAAAATTACTAGATAGGTGGAATTTATAGAAGTTTTTAGGCAATTTCGACTCTAAAATTTCGTATCACCTGTTCTTGCGGAATGATGCTCAGGTTTCACCGAGCACGCCGCCGCCGTTGAAACCACCATCGACATTGATGACCGAGGCGGTCGTATAGCTCGCTTCATCGGATGCGAGGTAAAGGGCGGCTCCCGTGACCTCATGAGGCTGGCCGTAGCGCTTGAGCATCAAGCGCCCAACCATGCCGGCACCCGGCACGGCCGAAGGGTCGGCTGTGCCGACCTGGATGGCCGCGGGGGCGATGGCATTCACCCGGATGTTATACTCGGCAAGCTCGGCGGCCATCACTTGCGTCATATTGATAATGCCGGCCTTGGTGGCGCCATAGGCCGATCGGCCGTAGCCCCCCTGTTGGCCCGAGACCGAGCTCATATTGATGATCGAGCCCGCGCGGCGGGACTTGATCATGAGCTTCGCCGCATGTTGTCCGCAGAGGAACACGCCCCGCAAATTGAGCGTCTGCAAATGCTCCCAAAACTCGAGGGTCGTTTCGAGAAAGTTCATGCGGCTGGTGGCGCCGGCATTGCTCACCTGGACGTCGAGAGGGCCAAGCTCGGTCTCGACCCAGCCATAGAGTTGCACGATCGACTGTGGATCCTTGACATCGGTATGCCGAAAATGGGCCGTTGGGCCGAGACGGTCGGTGAGAGCGCTTGCAGCCTCGTCATCGATATCGGCAATGACGGTATGGGCAGCGCCTTCATTCACAAAACCTTCGGCAATGGCGGCGCCGATCCCCTTGGCACCGCCTGTGACAACACAGATCTTTCCGTTCAATCGCCCTGCCATTTCGTCCTCCATTGTTCATCTCTGTGTCGGAGTTTGGCGGAAGGCCGCACGAATGATCAAGGGCGGTCTGATTGCCGGTTGACCCAAGAGGAGCGGCGTGCGTTGCTAGCCCGGAGGTCGTGAATGAGGGGTGAGGGAAGATGGCGGTCGAAATCGAATGTGTCGTCGACAGCAAATCGCAAACCGGCGAAGGGGCCGTTTGGGACGTCGAGGAACAAGCACTCTATTGGGTCGATATCCCGGCCGGTAAGCTTTACCGCTTCGATCCCGAAACCGCCGAAAACAGAGAGTGGCAGTTTCAAGAGCCGATCGGTTGTTTGTCGCTTCGCCAAATGGGTGGTGCGATCGTGGCACTGCAGAGCGGCTTTTACAGCTTCGATTTCGCCACGGGTAACACCAAGCCGATCTATGATCCAGAAACCGACAAGCCCGAAAACCGCTTCAATGACGGTGCCACGGATCGCCAGGGCCGGTTTTGGGCCGGCACTATGGCGCTGAAGCAACCCGCCCGGAACGGTAGCTTCTACAGGCTCGATCCCAACCTCAACTGCAAGAAATGGCGAAGCGATGTGTTCGTCACCAACGGGCTCGCCTTCAGTCCCGACGGCACGATCATGTATTTTTCAGATTCCAATCTCGAGGTGCAGACCATCTGGGCGGCCGATTATGACACCGGCGATGGCGAGCCCGGAGACCCGCGTGTCTTCTTCGATTGCCGCGAGGTCGACGGCAGGCCCGATGGCGGTACGGTCGATGCCGATGGCTGCTATTGGATGGCGGGCGTAAGCGGCTGGCAGTTGGTGCGGATCACCCCTCAAGGCAAAGTCGATCGTATCATCGAGCTGCCCGTGGAACGGCCCTCCAAACCGATGTTCGGCGGTAGGGATCTCGACACCCTCTTTGTCACCTCGATCGGCCACAATCTTTCGGCCGGAAGCGAAGCGAAGCAGCCGCAAGCGGGGGGGCTCTTCGCCGTTCGAGGGCTAGGTGTTAAAGGCGTTCCCGAAGTGAGGTTTGCAGGCTGATGAGCGATACCAAATCACCACGCCCTGGCAACAAGTCTTATCATTCTCGAGCCGAAATCGAATCGGCACCGGAAGTACGGGTCAAGCATCCGCTCAACCCCAATTCCGAAGTCTTTCTGAAACCCCTCGGACATGCCACAGGCTTGCAGCGGATGCGTATCAGCATTGCGCGCATTCCTCCTGGAAAAGAGTCCTTTATTTATCATGCCCATGAGCGGGACGAGGAGTTTCTTTATATTCTCTCGGGCCGCGGCCGCGCCGAGATCGCCGATGACGTCATTGAGGTCGAGCCCGGTGATTTCATGGCGTTTACGGCACCATCGGTCGCCCACCATCTCACCAACCCCTATGACGAGGACCTCGTCTATCTCATGGGCGGCGAGCATAGCGGCTTTGACGTCGGTGTCTTTCCACGTCTCGGCAAACGCATTGTGTTCGCCAATGACAAGATCACTCTGCTCGATGATGAAAAGGTCGCCAGTTTGACCTTGGCCGACTTTCTTCCGGACGGCATTCCTAAGGGTTAGTTCGAGACTTTTTCTTCCTCTTTCGGAGGCTGGACAGTGATCCTGAAGGCAGCCGAGCCCTTGGGGTCCTGCCAAAAGGATAATCCGGTATATTTCTCGAAGAGATCGGGGGGAAGGACCGTGCGGCGCGGTTTGTACTCAACCTTGCGCTTGACGGTATGGAGCCCCGGGGTCGAAAGCTGTGCGTCGAATTCGGGCTCGGCGTACTCGACATTGTCGAAATCATGCTCGTACCATTCCTCCTCGAGGAATTGGTAAATCAGTTTCATGGTGTCGCGCGGCCGCTGTGCGAGAATGTCATACTCGATGAGCAGAATGGATTTCGAATAGTCGCTGTAGTAAGCCTCCTTGAGCGCTGACCAGGCAAAGCCCACCAATCGATCACGGTTGGCCAGCGCTTCGACGCGGCTGAAGACTGTGGCGCGCTCGTCAGGTGTCCCGAAAAGCCGCGACGGTTCGAAGGCATTATTGCGCACCAAACGTTCGATGCTGTCCATGACCCAAGCGACATTGCGCACACAACAAAGGACTTTGCTCTCAGGAAAGATCGACATGAGCGCCGGAAGACGCGCGCACCAGCCGCGATTGGTGTCGAAAATCAGTTCCTTGTGCTCCTGAGGACGGTAATAAGCCTCAAAAAGCCCTTTCAGAAGATCCTTCTTCTGCTGTTCCGTGATAAAGACGGCCGTCTCGTTGTGAGAGCCCATTGAATTGAGCATCAAGCCGAAGAACGTACCGACGGGCCCCGTCATGGCTGCGTGGTAACGAGGATTTTGCCTCAGAATTCCTGCGAGCAGGGTCGATCCCGAACGAGGCAAGCCAGAAATGAAATGGATTTTGGGCAGCATGGCACACCGGTTTCAACCTGAGACCTGCTTGCCTTAAATGGTGCTGGCGGTCGCAGCAACCTCTGCTGACGCCACGGGCTCGTTCTCGTTCGCGGGCGACATATCGGACACCAGCAATGTCAACACGACCAGCCCAACCATAAAAAGGAGCTGCATCCCCAAGGCCTGGCCAAGCCCGTGGCGAAATTCGATCTTTATCGGTCGTGACATGACATCTCCTCACGTCTATTCGGATTAGGCTACGCACTTTGTGCAGAATTGTCTATGCACGTCGTGCGTATTCTAAAGCCGAAACTGCGTCACTGGCGATGTTGATCAGGTTAAGGTTTTGAGCGCTGTGACCTGAGATACAGTCAGGGGTCGGATCTTGTGATCCTTGAGGATAAGATAAAGCTTGGCTGTTTCCTCGAGCTCTTCGGTCGAATACATCGCCGCATCCAGCGATGTCCCCGCCACGACCGGACCATGACTGGCCAAGAGTAGGGCGCGATGCTTGTCTGCAAGCGCCTCGACGGCAGGGCCGAGAGCAGGATCGCCCGGCGCATAATAGGGAACCAGCGGCAATGTCCCAACCCGCATGACATAATAGGCGGTGATCGGCGGCAAGACATCATTTGGATCGATGTCGGCAAGACAACTTACTGCGACAGAATGGGTCGAATGGAGGTGGATGACGGCTTTCGCATCCTTTCGTCTGCGATACATGCCCATATGCAGAAACGTTTCCTTGGTCGGTTTGTCGCCGCTCACATGATTGCCGTCATCATCCAGCTTCGAGAGCCGTGCAGGGTCGAGCCGGCCCATCGAAACATTGGTGGGGGTCATCAGCCATCCGTCTTCGAGCCGCACACTGATGTTTCCCGAGCTACCGAAGGTGAGACCCCGGTCAAAAAACGACTTCCCGCATAGGCAAATCGCATCACGCGCCTGATTTTCATTCATTCCGTTTCCCCGAGACTAAGGCATGATTGTGAAGGCTTTGGAGAAGAAATCGGGGGCTCCGAAATTGCCCGATTTCAGCGCGAGCGCCAGTGGCGTGGCCCCCAGCGCAACACAAGCTGGCACACCCGGATCGATTTGCGGTCCAATCTGCAGCCCCCTCACGCCCAAAGCTGCGACAACCGCGCCAGAGGTCTCGCCACCCGCCACGACCAGGCGGTTCACGCCCCGCTCAACCAGTCCTCGAGCAATCGTCGCCATCTGGTCTTCGATCAGTGTGCCGGCACGCTCTCGGCCCAGTCTTTCCTGCACGCGCTTGACCTCATCGGCAGGGGCACTTGCATAGACCAGAACTGGTCCGTCCTCGACATTCGCGTTTGCCCATTCGAGACACTGGGTCGCGAGTTCCGGATCTTCGAGCCGGTCGAAATCGAGCTTGAGTGAAGGATAGTCGGCCCTCATGACTTCAATTTGTTCGAGCGTGGCTTTCGAGCACGAGCCTGCCAAGACGGCTTCGTTGCCGAGAATAGTCGGAAGCTGCGTTGCTTCCTTTTCGGCATCGAGAAGGCCCAGTTTTCGAAAGTTCTCGGGAAGCCCGAGCGCAATGCCGGAGCCTCCCGTGATCAGCGCATGATCGGCACACGCCTTACCGAGGGTCATGAGATCGCGGTCGTGGATCGCATCGGTAATCGCAAACCTGCAGCCATCTCTATCCAATGCGGCCATGGCATCACGCGCGGCCGAAGCACCCCGATCCACCACTGCCATCGGCACCAACCCGACCTTGTGCGGCGTTTGCTGACCAAGCACACGCACGAGATCGGAATCGGTCATCGGTGTCAGCGGATGAGCGCGCATATGAGTGTCGGAGAGCAGGCGATCGCCGACAAAAAGATGGCCGTTATAGATTGTCCTGCCGGTCTCGGGGAATGCCGGACAGGCAATGGCGAAATCCGCACCCAGGACATCGAGCATGGCATCGGCGACAGGTCCGATATTGCCCTTAGGAGTGCTGTCGAAGGTCGAGCAATATTTGAAAAAGAATTGGCGGGCACCGGCACGCCTGAGCCAAGCAAGCGCCGCCAGGCTCTCGGCGAGCGCTTCTTCAATCGGTGCGGTGCGGGATTTGAGGGCGATGGTGATCGCGTCGACATCCGGCACGAGAAAATCGTCGTCCGGGACACCAATCAGCTGCACGGTGCGCATGCCCTGGCGCACCAAGGTGTTGCAAAGATCAGTGGCACCAGTGAAATCATCAGCAACAGCGCCTAACAAAATGGCCATTCGCGCTCCCTAGGAAAATTCGTAGCTGTTCTCGCACGATCGAGAGGGACATTCAATTTGCACCGAGACGCCGATCCGCTGGCCATGGTCGGGAAACACAGGAGTAACCGCAAGATGCAGAAGCGATTGGGGCTTCTTTATTCACTATTCGCTTTAATGGCGGTCAGCACTTCCGCGGCTGCGATCGACGGCGAAGACTTCGGCTCGAATCTAAAGAGGATGCTAGCGCATCACGGTTGGGATTTGACATACGAATCAGTTGGTTCAGCCGGTGATATGGTGATCTTCTCCGGTGTCGGAATCGCGCTGACCGGTGAAACTCCGACAAAGATATCCGGTGGCATCGTCTTTGAAGGCGTTCAGCCGCGAGGCGATGGCAGATACACCTCGAATGTGGTCTCAGTGCCCGATATTCGTCACGTTGATGAGGATGTAACAATTAACGTCGACAATATACGTTTTCATGACATCTCAATTAAAGAAGAGATAAAAGAGGAAACGAGATATGAAGATTCGCCCGTGGGTGGTCTTTCAATTGGGCCCGTATCTTTGGAAGTAGACGGAAAGGTCGGAATGTCAATTCAGCAATTTGAACTTTCATCAGAAAGTGATGATGCTAAAGAAGTATTCATCAATATTATCTCAATTGACAATTTCTTCTTTGATCTCGACGCAACATTAGATCAAGACGATAAGGGCCGGATCGAATCTCTCGGTATAGCAAAATTGATAGCAAGATTTGATAGTCAGATCAGGTGGCATAGAAAGAGAGGTTTGTTGGATTTTCGAGCGGTCGATTTGTCAGTGGACAATATCGGCGAACTGAAAGTCTCCGCGGCATTTCTCGGATATGATGAGGAGCTGCAAGATGCTCTTACGGAATTGGATAATCTCGTAAAGGCCGCTGATGACGATTCGAAATCTCAAAAGGAGGCATTGAGCGAAGAGTTTGTGGGTCTCCTCGGAGAGCTGGAATTGGGGGGACTGCAGATCCGGTTCGATGATGACACCATCACCGAAAAGGTTATTGGCCTAATGGCAGAGCAAGAGGCGATGACGCCGTTGGCCATGGCATCTGGACTTGCCGCGCTTCTAGCCGACCTCGCGGCGAAACAAGGTGTTTCCGAAGCCAATCAGAAAGAGCTGCTGATAGCGCTGCAGACGTTTCTGATCGATTCACACAACATTGCGTTTGCGAGCTCGGCACAACGCCCTATCCGTCTCGACGAATTTACCTCGATAATCTCATCAGATCGGCCCCTAAGCCTGATCGACCGATTGGATCTCACCATCACAGCCAACCAGTGACCAATGACGAAGTGTTTCTTGATCAGGAATTAACGCTATCCCACATATATTTGGCTAAGTGCTGCTGACGGGCTTAGCCGCGTGCGGCGGATCGAAATGATCGCCGAAATTATCATTGATCGCTTAATGTGAGGATCAGTTGCTGATGAATAGGTTCGAGACGCCGGATCGTGTCCGGTCGATAATCGTCGGTGGCGACGGAAGGAGCGCCCATGGCCCATTCGCTATATGACCGACTAGGCGTCAAAAAGGGCGCGAGCCAAGAGGAAGTTACCAAGGCTTACCGCAATCTCGCCAAGAAATATCATCCGGACGCCAATCCCGGGGACACCAAAGCGGAAGAACGCTTCAAAACAATCTCGGCCGCCTATGAGATCTTAAAGGATAAGGAAACGCGTGCCCGGTATGACCGGGGTGAGATCGACGAGCAGGGGACTGAGCGCGCACCCATGGGTGGCTTCTGGAGCAGCGGGGGTGATCCACGAGCCTCCGCCCATGGCTTCGAATTCCGTACGACCGGCGGTGCCGGCGGTCCCTCCGGGACTAATACCGGCTTCGGCGGCTTTGATGACATTATCAACGAGCTATTCGGCCGTCATCGCCGTCATGAAGACGGTCCGGAGTTCCGCGGCTACCACGCGCCTGGCGCCGATATACGCTACAGCCTCTTCATCGACTTTTCGACGGCAGCCCGCGGCGGCAAGGAACGGGTGAGCCTACCGGAAGGCCGTACCTTGGATGTCAATATCCCGGCGGGTGTGACACAGGGCCAAGTCTTGCGTCTCAAGCGCCAGGGCGGCGCCGGTCTCGCAGGTGGTCCCAATGGCGATGCGCTCATCGAGATCAACATCAGGCCGCACCCCCGTTTCACGCGCGACGGGCTCGATGTCGTGGCAGAACAGGACGTGCCGCTGGCGATCGCTATTTTGGGCGGAAAGCTCAGAGCCGAAACGCTTGACGGTGATGTCGAAGTGCAGATCCCGAAAGGTGCCAGTTCGGGCCGCAAGCTGCGCCTGCGCGGCAAGGGCATCAAGGACAGCAAGGCGGTCCGCCAGGGCGACCTCTATCTCAAGCTGATGATCGCTTTGCCCGACAAGACGGATGCGGACCTCGAAAAAGCCCTTCAAGGTTGGGCGCAAAGGCAGACCGAAGCGTCTATGGTGTAAGCCGCGGTTTATCGTCGTGGCGCCCGCTCGAGCCGATAAACATTGCGCTCGACGCCATCAGGAAACCGCTCGCGGGCGATGATCTTGCCGCCGAGACGCAGAGCGAGGCGCCGCGCACCCTCATTGTTGTCGTTCAAATGTGTCTGCACGAACGGCCAACTCAAGACATCGAGGGCATAGTCGATCACCTTGAGCGATGCCTCCGTCGCAAAGCCTTGCCTTCGTGCTTCGGCGAGCAACCACCAGGTCAGTTCGGGTCTTGGCCACCCCCCGGCCCAGACCAAGCCGCATCCGCCAATCATCGCGCCGGTCTCTCTGAGATCCACGGCCCAGGGGCCGAATCCACGAAGCTGCCAATGGCCGATATCGAGGGCGAGGCGTTTCCAAGCAAGATCGGGACGCAACGGCCCGCCATAGAAGTGAGACGCCCCACCATCGGAAAAGAACCGCCGGTAGGTGTCAAAATCGCGCTCTTTGAGCCCACGCAGACACAGCCTCTCGCTATAGAGCACTGGCGGCATCATCGGCAGGATCGCCGGCGGCGCAAGCCCGGCCGCTAGAGTGTCTTGATGTCGATGGGCGCGTCAGCAGACTGAGAGCGTTTCAGCACATTGCGCAAAGCTCTGCCGAAGCCCGCTGCCTCGATCTCGAAGACATCGCCCGGTTGTGTGGCGATCCCGTCGGCAACACTCAACGTGGCTGTGCCGAAATAGTGCACATGGACATCGCCTGGCCGGCAAAACAGCGGGTATTTGAAGTGATGGTGCTCGAGATTGGCAATCGTGTGGGACATGTTGGCCTCGCCGCTGAGAAACGGCTTAGACCAAATGACCTCGCCATTGCGGCGGATCGAGCTTGTTCCCTCGACCGACGCGGGAAGTGCACCCAGCCGCAGTTCCGGACCGAACGAGGAGGCTCTGAGCTTGGAATGGGCCAGATAGAGATAGTTTTGCCGTTCCATCACATGATCGGAGAACTCGTTGCCGAGTGCGAAGCCGAGCCGATAGGGGAGGCGGTCCGGGCCGATAAGATAGAGGCCCGCCACTTCTGGCTCCTCACCGCCGTCGAGGGCAAATGGCGGCATCTCCAGCGCTGCCTCGGGTGCCGCAACGGTGGTGCCGTCGCCCTTATAGAACCATTCGGGCTGCACACCGATGGCACCGGTCTCAGGCTTGCCGCCCTCGAGGCCCATGCGGAACATCTTCATGCTGTCGGTCAGATCATCGTCTTTGACGGCATGCATGCTATCGCGGGTCGATGCGCTGCCAAGATGCGTCAATCCTGTGCCTGTGACCAATAGATGCGCAGGATCGGGATGATCGACCGGGTTGAGGAGCCGGCCCTCGGCGATCACGCTGTCGTAGGATTCTGACTTCGATCCGCTGCGTGCTTGAGCGGCGTCCGCTAGGCTCTGGCGATCTCTGATGGCCTCCCGGGCGAGATCGATGGTTGTCTCGATCCCGTCAATGATGCTAAGGTCATCTCCCTCGACGATCGCAACGCAGCGATCGCCGCCGGACGTGGTTAACTGGACGAGGTTCATGGCCTGCCTCCCGCACTTCAAAGCCTACCCTGGCCAGCGGGTTTGCGCGAACCGCTTCAAGTCGTCCAGTATTTTATCATCAAGCCTCAGGTGCCGGAACAATCCGGTAGAGGCCGCCATCGGAGCTGTCGGTCAGAATGTAGATGAAACCGTCGGGTCCTTGCTTGACGTCCCTGATCCGCCCGATCTCTCCTTCGATCAGTCTTTCTTCGCCAACCACTTGGCCGTCCTCGATATCGAGACGTGCGATCAGCTGATACTTCAATGCTCCGACAAAAAGGTCGCCCTGCCATTCGGGAAAGTCGGAACCGGAATAGAAAGTCATGCCGGAAGGGGCGATCGAGGGATCCCAATAGTAGAGGGGCGGTGTGATGCCGGGTGCTTCAGTTTCGCTTGAGATAGGGATGCCGCTGTAATCGATGCCGTATGTCACTTCAGGCCAGCCATAATTATTGCCGGCCTCAATGAGATTGACCTCATCGCCGCCGCGTGGGCCGTGCTCATGCTCCCACACCGCACCGGTTTCCGGATGAAGCGTCAGGCCTTGAGGATTGCGTACGCCATAGGCGAAGATTTCGGGACGAGCACCATCAACGCCAACGAAGGGATTGTCCTCCGGAACAGTACCGTCATCGTGGAGCCGTACGATTGTGCCAGCGAGATCGTCAAGTTCCTGCGACCGCTCAATCTCGCCGCGATCGCCGGTCGTGACGTAAAGATAACCATCATTGTCGAAGATCATCCGCGAGCCGAAGTGGCGGCTGGTAAAGCTGCGCGGTTCGGACGTGTAGATCACCTCGACGTTCTCGAGTGCGTTGCCGTTGAGGTCCGCGCGTGCCACCTGGGTCGTCGAACCGCGCCATGTGGTTGGTGCAGAATATGAGAGATACAGGGTCTGATTGTCGTCAAAATTCGGGTGGATCGCCACGTCCAAAAGGCCACCCTGACCGCTGTCCCAGACTTCAGGCACGCCTGCAATCAGTTCCTCCTGCAGAACGCCGTTGTTGACGACACGAAGTCCCCCACTCTTCTCGGTGACGAGAACTCTGCCGTCGGAAAGAAACGCCATGCCCCAGGGTTGGTCGAGCCCTCCCGTGACCGCCTCAAGGCGAAAGGCGTGGTCTTCGGACTCAAATTTCGTAGGGGTATAGGGCTGGGCTTGACAGGCCGCGACCCATGCCAGCGAGAAAGCAGAACCAAGCAGTATGGTGGTTGGTCTTTGCAGTAACGCCATGACGATTCCCCTGAGTTTCTTCAGAAAAAAGGGATACGCCCGAAGGCGCATCCCGAATGAGGAGGAAGAGAGAGACCTTAATATAGCATTCTTTACGGCAAGATCACTTGGTCGATCACGTGAATGATACCATTGTCCGCATCAATATCGGCTTGAATGACATTGGCATCGTCGACGGAGACGCCATCCGTGCCATCGACGCTCACCTCACTGCCCTGAACTGTGGCAACTTGCTGGGTCTTGCCCACGACGTCGGCGGATTCAATGCGTCCCGGAATTACGTGATAAGTGAGTACGGCGACAAGCTGCTCTTTGTTTTCGGGCTTGAGCAAGTTCTCGACCGTACCTTCGGGAAGACGACCGAACGCCTCATCGGTCGGCGCAAAAACCGTGAACGGGCCTTCGCCCTTCAGGGTCTCGACCAAGTCAGCGGCCTCGACAGCGGCGACGAGGGTGTTGAACTGACCGGCACCAACAGCGGTGTCGACAATGTCGGCAGCATCCGCAGAAGTCGCAAATGCCAAAGGCGAGGCAATCAAAGCCGCTCCGAGAAAATGACGAATCTTCATAGTGGATCCCTTGATGATGGTTTGAGATTGTTTTCCCCACGCGCCATCGTTTACGGGCGCTGACGATTTCGAGATCATTCGACAACGAGCGAAGGCTGGTGGGTCTGGGCAACAGAATTCGTCGTCATCGAAGTGTCATACTTCCCTGCTATGCAGCTTGGACGAGGAAACAAGGTTGGGTTGGGAAGAGTGTGATGCACAACAAAGTCACTTGGTGTGCGGCTACGGTCGCGTTGATTGCCGGTCAAGCTGCGTCGGCACAAACGCCCTCCGGCGAAATCACCGACTATAATGACAAAGTCGTGAACAAGATCGGCAAATACCTCGTACAACTGCCGGCCTCAAATAACGTCCCCTATGACGGCGTGTTTGCCGCAAATTTCCCAAACGGCTTCGTTCCCGGCATCGGCTCGAGCCTGACTTTCGATGGTGTCGAAGCTGAAGACCGGTTGCGCTTTACCTTCCAGACCGACCGCGGGCCCAACGCAAGTTCGCCGAAGACCGCTGACAACACGCCGACCAAGATCTTTGCAACACCGGATTTCACGCCGGAGCAGTTTACCATCTCGCTAAGCCATGATGGCGAGCTTCAGCTCGAGCAACGCAACCGCCTCAAAATCGAAGAGAATGGCCAAGCGACGCGGATCAACGGGCTGCCTCTGCCGAAGGGTACCGTCGGCTCGACCGGTGAGGTCGCCTTGGGCGACGATCTGAAGGCTCTTCAATACCACACGACCTACGGTCTCGACACCGAAGGCGTCACGCCGGATGGCCAAGGCGGCTATTGGATCGGTGATGAGTATGGACCCTTCATCGTTCACACCGACGGCCAGGGCCTCATCAAGGCGCGATACGGGCCCAAGGCCGAAGGCGGCGAGGCTACGGTCGCAGAACCCGTGCTGCCGGCTATTCTCGCCAAGCGCACACCTAATCGCGGCTTCGAGGCGATCGCCCGCAATGCCGATACCGGCAAGGTTTATGCGGCGGTCCAGAGCATTTTGACGATCTCACCGAACACGCCATTTTTGCGGATTGTCGAGTTCGATCCTAAAACCAAAGAAGCCCGTCAGTTCGCCTATCCCATGGATGTGGACATTCTCAAGAGCATGAAGGCCGGCATGATCGGCGATATGGAATGGGTCGAGGGCGATCGCTTCATCCTGCTCGAGCATGGCGACACCAAAGAAGGCGTGAAAGACAATCGCGGCTACTACAACACTGTCTATCTGATCGATATCAGTCAGGCGACCGACATCAACGGCATGACGGTCGAGGCCGATATCACCGATGACGGCCAGAACAATCCCGAGGCTGTCCCACTCGAGTGGATCGGTTCCACCGACGCCGAAGGCAACGCCATCGAGAAACCAAGCGATCTCACCTATGTCGCCAAGGGCGAGATCCTCGATCTTCGGGACTATGGCTGGTCGCCCAAGAAGTCGGAAGGGCTCACGGTCGTCGATGCCAACCGGTTTGCCGTGAGCAATGACAGTGATTTCGGCATGACGGGAGAACTTGTTCATCCCGATGCCGATGAAGACAGTCTCAAGGACTATCACGTCGATCCATCGACCGGCGAGCTCTTGCTGGCGACAAACAACGACGCACCGACATTGACGCATGAGAACCTCTTTGCGGTCGAAGGTGTCAACGCGCAAAACCACCTCTGGGTGGTCGAGCTTGCCATGCCGATCAACAGTTTCTTGCGTTGATCCAATCGGGGGAAACCATGATTCTACGTAGCTTATCCGTTGTCGTGCTGATGGCGCTCGTCGTGCCGTCATTCGCGCAAGCCGAAGCGTTGAGTTCAGTCGCTCCGATGTGCGGCGTGAAGCCTTCGGCGGAAGACATTTCGGGATCGCTCGGATCACCGGTTCATCTCCTGAGCAATAATCATCGGCGCTCCAATGCCGTTGTCCTCGACAGTCTTCCTCCAGGTTTGGAGCAGGATTGCAACGGCCTGCTCTTGATCAATTCGCGCGAGTACAAGATGCAGTAGCTGACCGACCGTTTTACCGGCAATCCGCTTTCATCGATCGTCAAATACTGGGATACACTTCAAGAAGCTCTGGCGGCCTCAGGGTTCGACCGCGAACTTGACGGCGATCTCACCGATATTAAGCACGACCGAACAGTGCAATATTTCGACACGCCTGATACATGCGTGCTTGATGCCAATAACTTCTCTTTCCGCGAACGGACAGAGGATGGCGACCGTGAAGTCGATCTCAAATATCGATCGGTCGATCGCTATATCTCTTCGCACCAGAACATGGAAGGACAGAGCAGCCGAAATCCTGAAAGCAAATTTGAAGAAGACATCTCACCCCTTCCGATCTTCCACATCAAATATTCGCTGTCGACAAAACAAGAGATCGGTAAGGGCAAGAACCTGAACAAGATGGATGATCCGATCGGGCTCTATCCCGGCCTCGAAAGCTATGACTTCAATCCAAATGACCCGATCGACAATGTTGGCAATATCATCATCCATGAGTTCGTTTACGGCACCGATGCGGAGGTCGATCTCGGATCCGTCGATGCGGAATTAAATCTTACACTTTGGTATCTAGAAGGCGGTTCGGTGACAATGCCTGTAATCGCTGAAATCTCGATCTCCTATAAGGACGAAAACGAAGGGTTCACTGAGAAAGTCGCCAGACGAGCGCTTCAACTCTTCAATGTGATGCAATCGCTCGAAGAATGGAACGATCCGACGTCGCCGACCAAGACAGCCTTCGTCTATGGTTATGATCCGACATGGTGCGCCGCTCAACAAATGTCGCTCATCCAAATCGGCACGCGCGACCAGTATCGCTAACGTGTTGGCGCACCGACATAATGCGGTGGTTCCGGCACCTTGCGCACTCGATGACCGATTACCGCCGTCAACAAAGACAGGAACCTTACCGCGAGGATAGATAGCCGAAAACACCTCGAATCGGGGTCGTCCGGTGAAACTGGGTTGTGTCACCACTGACGATCTCATGTTCCGTCATGTCTTTATCGCACGCGACAAGCTCAGCGGCGTCATCG
>CAYPOV010000042.1:0-19542 GCA_964412385.1 uncultured Geminicoccaceae bacterium | reverse complement strand
GAGATCTCCGTCGATGACATCTTGTTCGCTTAGCGCTGTCTCTTCTAACAATGTGTCTGCACGCTCTGAGACGAGTTAACCTCTCCATCGATAGTCTCTGATCGACACGGATGGCCGGAGTCGCCCCTCAACTTCTTTACGGGCCAGGGGTGGTCGCCGGGGTGGTGACGTGCTTAGTGGGCCGCGGGACGTTTGCCTGAGCGCAGGAAGCCGGGAGTGGAGAGGCCATGGGTGAGAACTTGACCTTTTACAACAATCCGGTTTCGCGGGGCCGGATTGTGCGCTGGATGCTTGAAGAGGTTGGGACACCTTACGAGACGAAGTTAGTCGAATACGGGCCATCGATGAAAACGCCCGAATACCTGCGGATCAATCCGATGGGCAAGGTCCCGGCGATCGTCCATGGCGATCAGGTTGTGACCGAGTGCGCTGCGATTTGCGCCTATCTGGCCGACGCGTTTCAGGATGCCGGGCTGGCACCGCCTCTGGAGCGTCGCAGCGACTATTATCGGTGGTTGTTTTTCACGGCAGGACCGATGGAAGCGGCGGCGATGGAACGGTCGCTTGGCTATACCGTGCCGGACGAGAAGCGCGGCATGCTCGGCTATGGCAGTTTTGAGCTGGCACGGGATGCGTTGCTCACCGCATTGGAGGGCAAGACCTACATTGCGGGCGATCAGTTTTCAGCGGCCGATGTCTATGTCGGCTCGAATATCTTTTGGTACATGGATAGCGGCATGTTGGAAAGGGATCCGGTGTTCGAGGCCTACTGGGCTGGTTTGTCGGAGCGTCCGGCGTGGCACCGTGCCACCGAGCTGGATGTTGCGATGATGCCTCAGGCCAGCCGTGATGGCGTGCCGGAGGTCTGAATGTTGAAGGGCGGGCTGCGCCGAGATACACCCTAAAGGTCCTTCGCGTTTGCGCTGCGCTATCGCTAAGACTGACACAACACAGCCTGCACTAGGAGACCTCAGTGGCACGGTGGCTGATCGGCGTGGTCGTGGTGGTGGCGGCCATCATTATTGCAGTCGTGAGCTTGGCGACGCCATTGGCGGTCCGCGGGTTGGAGCGGGCAGGGGTCGTGGTCGAACGGCTCGATTCGGTGCATCTGACAGCGGGCGGAATTGCTGCCGAGGGCGTCAAATTGGGTGCCCCTTTGCCGCTCTCAGTCGATCGCGTCGAGATCGATGCCGGCTGGGCGGATCTCACCTCAGGCAGAGTTGGCGCACTGCTTATCGATGGCCTCGATCTCAGCCTCGATCTTCGCCAATTCGGCGCTCGGGACGATGAGACGAGCGGTGCGGATCCCTTGGCCGTGATCGAGGCGCATTTGGGTGAGGCTCGATTGAGCGATGCTAAGATTGCTGTGGCGAGCGAAGGATTGGACCTCGCGTATTCAGGCGGTGCGGCGCTTAGGACGACAGACGGCAAGCTCGCGCTCAAGACTTATGGGGAATCCGATGTTACCCTCAAGACGCCGGCCATCTCGCTCGAAGCCGAGGACGTCGGCATTGATGCTACAAGCTCGACGGATCTTTCGGATCTTGCGGCCAAGATCGATGTGGCAACGCTTCGCCATTTGAACCGGCCGGCCTATTTCTCGAAGCTTGCCGTCAAGGGCGAGGTTTCGGGCGATCTTGCCAAGTTTGTTTTTAAGGGCGAGGCACGACCGCATGTGACCCAGTCCGTTATCACGTTTGACGGCGATGTAGAGCCCGCAGCCGGCAATGGACTGGTTCGGTTCGAGACCAAGGGTGTCACTTTCGAGCCCGACGGGTTGCAGCTGGTCGATCTCACAGAGATGGTGCCGCCGGTCATCGAAGGGTTGAAGGGGACGATCAGAGCCATCGGCAAGGTCGGTTGGGGGGGCGACTCTTACCTACTTCTTCAGGTGGCACTCGATGACCTATCGTTGAATGTTCCACCGAGCGCGATCGAAGGCCTCAGTGGGGTGATCGATTTCGACAGTCTGGCGCCATTGACGACCTTGCCCCGGCAACGGTTGGCGCTTCGGTCATTGAATATCGGCCTGCCGCTGAGCGATGGCGTGATGACGGCGGGACTGGGCGAAGGCTACGAGCTTAAGGTCGACCAGCTCCAGTTCAATTGGGCCAAAGGGCGGTTATGGGCCAATCCATTTCATTTGGCTCTCGATAGTCCTCAAGGCGCGTTGACGCTCAATGCGCGAGGCTTGCACCTGCCGTCGGTGCTCGAGGAGATCAAGGTGCCGGGTCTCGATGCCGAGGGCATCCTAGATGGTGCGATTCCCATGGAGTTGCAAAAGGATGGCGTTGTGCTGGTCAAAGAGGGCAAGCTCCAAGCCCGAGCCCCTGGGGTGATACGCTACACACCTGAGCAAATGCCCTCGGCGCTGACGGGCCAGCATGAAAGTGTCGGGTTGTTGAAGCAGGTTTTGCAGAACCTGCATTATCAAAGCCTCGGGATGACCATGAACGGGCCGCCCAATGGCGATATGAAGCTCGGGGTTAAGATTGCGGGTGCCAATCCGGACGTTTATGGAGGGCATGCAATTGATTTTAACCTCAACCTCGAGGGTGAGCTTGCCAACATTGTCGCCAAGAATATCGAGACCTATCAGCTTCCCGAAGACATCGCGGAAAACCTGCGCCAGTTTGCCAAGTAGAGGGGCCGGGCTGCTGCTGATTTGTGCGGTGTTGGGCTCTTGCGAGCACAAGGTGAAGGTGGAAGCACCCGACAAACCGATCGTCATCAATCTCAATGTCAAGATCGAGCAGGATGTGCGGGTCAAGGTCGAGGATGATGTCGACCAGCTCTTGGAGAAGCAGGAGGGTTTGTTTTGAGCGCAGAGGTGACGCGCCGCTGGCTTGAGCGGCTGTTTTTGTCCCTGGTGGTGTGGGCTGTGGTAGCGATATCCGAGCCTGCCCGAGCGGATGATTTGGCCGACGCCAAATCGGCGGGACATGTTGGCGAACGGATCGACGGCTATCTCGGCATCGTTGTTGCAGCACCTCCCTCCCATGTTCCACCCTTGGTGGACCAGATCAACGGAGAACGTCAGGCGTCCTATGCCGAAATTGCGCAAAACCAGGGTGTCGAGGTCGGCGTGGTTGCGCAAATCGCCGGCGAGAAGCTTATCGAGCGGGCGGCACCCGGTGAATGGGTGTTGGGGGCGGACGGCGTTTGGCGCCAGAAATAGCGTGCTTGCAGTCTTAATGGGAGGTAGCCGATGACGATTCGGGTCGGGCTCTACCACCGGACTGGCTATAGCTATGACCGGCATATTTCACTGGGTCCGCAAGTGGTTCGTCTGCGGCCGGCGCCGCATTGCCGCACTCCCATCAAGAGCTACAGCCTCAAGATCACGCCGGACGACCATTGGATCAATTGGCAACAGGATCCTTTCGGCAATTACTTGGCGCGGCTGGTTTTTCCGGAACGCACCGATCGGTTTGAGGTTGTCGTCGATCTCGTTGCCGAGATGGTGGCGATCAATCCGTTTGACTTTTTCGTCGAGGACAGTGCGAGCGAATACCCATTCACCTATGAGCCACATCTTGCCAAGGACTTAAAGCCCTATCTCGAGGCCGATCCAGCCGGACCCAAGCTGCAAGCGCTGATCGACGCGTTCCCCCGGGATGCGGCGACGACCATCGATTTCTTGGTCGCGCTCAATCAACGGCTCTCCGACGAAGTCGCCTACATCATCCGCATGGAGCCTGGCGTCCAGGCGCCTGAGGATACGCTAGAAAAGGGCAAGGGCTCGTGCCGTGATTCAGGTTGGCTATTGGTTCAGCTTTGCCGTCACCTCGGGCTCGCGGCACGCTTTGTGTCCGGCTATCTGATCCAGCTCACGGCGGATCAGAAAGCGATTGACGGTCCTTCGGGACCCGAGACCGATTTTACCGATCTTCATGCCTGGACCGAGGTCTATATTCCGGGTGCCGGGTGGATCGGTCTCGATCCGACCTCAGGTTTGCTGGCCGGCGAGGGCCATATTCCTCTGGCCGCCACGCCTGCTCCGATCAGTGCGGCACCGATCACCGGCACGCATGAAGCCGCCAAGGTCAGCTTTGACTACGAGATGTCGGTACGCCGTGTCTATGAAGCGCCGCGCGTCACCAAGCCCTATAGCGATGAACAATGGCAGGGGATCAGTGCTTTGGGCCAGGCCGTGGACCGACGTCTCGAAGCCGGCGATGTGCGATTGACGCTGGGCGGCGAGCCGACTTTCGTTGCCTCGACCGACCGTGATGCGGCCGAGTGGAACACGGCCGCGGTTGGACCCACCAAGCAGCACTTCGCGGATAATCTGGTGCGCCGGCTTCGCAATCGCTTTGCGCCCGGCGGCATGTTGCATCACGGTCAGGGCAAGTGGTACCCAGGCGAGCCGTTGCCGCGCTGGGCTTATGGGCTCTATTGGCGAGCTGACGGCGAACCGCTTTGGCGCGAAGACCGCATGGTCGCGCGCGAGGCGGCTCGTCCTGCTCGAACGGTTGAGGATGCGGCACAATTCGCCGGCTATCTGTGCGAGGCGCTGGGCATTGATTCCGGCTATGTCTCGGAAGCCTATGAAGACTCGGCGCATTTCGTGATGCGTGAACAGACGTTGCCTGTCAATGTCGATCCGCGTGACAGCAAGCTCGAGGATGCCCAGGAGCGGTCGCGCTTGGCGCGGGTGTTCGAGCGAGGTTTGACGACACCTTCGAGCTACGTTCTGCCGGTGCAGGCCTGGCAGGCGCGGGCGCATGCCGATGTGGCGCGACATGGGCGTCGCTATCGATGGGCGAGCGAGCGCTGGAAAACCAGACGCGGGCGGCTGTTCTTGATCCCAGGCGATTCGCCCGCAGGCTTCCGCCTTCCGCTACAATCTCTGAGCTATTTGACGGAGGGCGAAAACCCGCAGATTCATGCGCTTGATCCGTTTGCGGCGCGCGGTGCTTTGCCGACCATGACGCCGACGATGCAGGTTCAGACAGGAACGGTCGAGCAAATCACTTCACGTCAGCCCGAGTTCGCCCCTGTTGATCCGGGCGGCGTTTTTGTGGGCGGCGACCCGGCGGTACGAACTGCGCTCGCCGTCGAACCGCGCGACGGAATCCTTTATGTGTTCATGCCCCCGACCGAGTCGGCGGATCACTATGTCGATCTCTTGAATGCCATCGAGGAGACAGCAGAGAGGTTGTCCTTGCCGGTTCGCATCGAAGGCTATCCGCCGCCCCCGGATTGGCGGCTCAATGTTATCAAGGTCACGCCCGATCCCGGCGTCATCGAGGTGAATGTCCATCCGGCGTCGAGTTGGCGGGAGCAGGTCGAGATCACCGAGGGACTCTATGAAGAGGCTCGGCAGAGTGGTCTCGAGACCGCCAAATTCATGATCGACGGTAGGCCCTCCGGCACGGGCGGCGGCAATCACGTCGTGGTCGGGGGAAAAAGGACGGAGGACAGCCCGTTCTTGCGTCGGCCCGATCTCTTAGCGTCGCTGATCCGCTATTGGCAGAACCATCCGAGCCTGAGTTTTTTGTTTTCAGGTCTCTTTATCGGTCCGACCAGCCAGGCGCCCAGGATCGACGAAGCACGCGATGATCAGCTCTACGAAATGGAAATGGCGCTGGCACAAGTGCCATCTCCTTCTGGGGCACGCGGTCACGAATGCCCGCCATGGTTGGTTGACCGGATTTTCCGCAATTTATTGGTCGATGTCAGCGGCAACACCCATCGCGCCGAGATCTGCATCGACAAGCTCTACTCACCTGACGGGCCAACAGGGCGGCTGGGGTTGGTTGAATTCCGCGCGTTCGAGATGCCGCCTCATCCGCGCATGAGCCTTGCTCAGCAGCTTCTCCTCAAGGCGCTCATCGCTTTGTTTTGGCAAACCCCTTATGAGCGGCCGCTGATCCGCTACGGCAATGCGCTGCATGACCAATTCATGCTGCCGCATTATGTTTGGCAGGATTTCTTGGCTGTCTTGGCGGATCTCGATCGGGCCGGCATGCATTTCGATCCTGCCTGGTTTCTGCCGTTCCAAGAGTTCCGGTTTCCTGCTTACGGCGCTGTTCAGCAAGAGGGCATCAGGCTCGAGCTCAGAGCGGCGCTCGAGCCCTGGCATGTGCTTGGCGAAGAGGGGATTATCGGCGGCACGGCACGCTACGTCGATAGCTCCTTGGAGCGATTGGAGGTCAAGGTCACGGGCCGCACAAGCAAGCGGTACACCGTATCCTGCAACGAAATTTCGCTGCCATTACGTCCCACCGATCGCTTTGGTGAGGAGGTCGTGGGCGTGCGCTTTCGGGCGTGGCAGCCCCCTGCCTGCCTGCATCCCACGATCGGCATCCATTCGCCTTTGACTTTCGATATTGTCGACAGTTGGAACGGGCGATCCTTAGGCGGATGCCGCTACCATGTCGCCCATCCAGGCGGCCGCGGCTTCGAGACTTTGCCGGTCAATGCATTGGAAGCAGAAGGGCGTCGTCTCGCCCGATTTGAAACCGTGGGACACACGGCGGGCTCGGTCTCTCCGCGTTTGCCGCGTGACAATCCTGATTTTCCCCACACTTTGGACTTAAGGCGCGAATCCATCTGACGCTCACACTGGACGTCGGTCAGTATTGATGATCATTCATAGCTGACTGCAGGAAATGAGGGGGCCGAAACCGTTCATTTCCTGCTAAATGCGTTGGCTGTTAGTTGTGCCAAGCTAGTTTTCGCATCCCTCTCGTTTCTCGATTGAGGAGAAAAATTTGGAACAAGCGTCGCTCTTCGGTGCGCTTGTTGACGGTGACGAGCCTGTCCATTTGAAGGCGGACTATGGCTATCCGGGACGCCATTTCGATGAAATGGTTGGCTTGGATGGACGGCCGAAACCTCATTGGATCCCGTTTCTTCGGTCGTTCAATGCGCTCGGTCCCGGTGCGCATCAGCGTTTGCAGTCTGATCTCGAGCGAACAATCAGCGAAAGCGGCATGGCGTTTAATGTCTATGCCGATCCGGACACCGGCCCGCCACGCTGGCGGATCGACCCGGTTCCGGTGTTGTTCGACGCTGACAGTTTTGAGCATCTGGCTCGAGGATTGGCGCAGCGCGCCCGGCTGATCGATGCCGTGCTCACAGATCTCTACGGTCCGAGGCGGCTGTTGCGCGACGGAATACTTCCGCCTGGTGCAGTATTCGGCAACCGTGATTTTCTTACGCACTGTGCCGACTGGCCTGAACGGCAGCAGCGCCAGGTTTACATCTATGCATGCGACGTCGCCCGCACGGTCGACGGCGATTGGCGCGTTCTGGCTGATCACGTGGACATGCCTTCCGGCAACGGTATGGTGCTGGCCAATCGCGTGGCACTCGCACAAACCCTCGGCAACGTCTTTCTCGATTGCGGCATTCGCAGGCTGGCCAGCCACCATGCGCAGCTCCAGGGAATGCTCGACGGCTTGGCGAGCGAAGAGGGTCAGACGGTTCTCTTGAGCCCTGGCGAGCGTGACCCGGATTACTTCAGCCATGCCTATTTGGCACGGTATCTCGGGATTGCCGTGGCCGAGCCCGGTGATCTCACAGTGCGCGATGACCGCCTATTCTTGAAGACGCTGGAAGGCCTCCGGCGAGTCGATGTGGTGTTGCGAAAGACCGCGAGCCGCGGCCTCGATCCTCTTTATATGTCGGAAAGTTCTTCCGTCGGTGTGGCAGGTATCATCGAGGCTTCACGCGCCAATCGCGTGACCTTTGCCAATGCACTTGGCGCCGGTGTCGTCAATTTTCGGGCGTTGGCGCCATGGAGCGGGGCCATGGCGAAGGCGCTCTTGGGCGAGACGTTGCAGCTCGAGGAGGCGCCCGTCCTGTGGCTCGGCGATAGGTTTGGCCGCGAACGATTTCTTAACAATCGGGAGCAATGGCATCTTTCACAGCTTACAAGACCGGGCCTGGGAAACAAGGAATGGGACACCAAGGGCACTGCTGAACTGACACGCTTTCTCGAGCGGGAGGGCAGCAATTTCGCAGCACTTGCGCCGGTGACGCTCGGCACGACACCGAAACTCGAGCGGGACAAGCTCGTTGCCACACCCTGGGTTCTTCGAACATTCTTGATCGCCACCGATGATGGCTACACGACACTTCCCGGCGGGATCGTCCGCTGTATCGCTAAGGATACGGCCTATGGTTTCGCTGACGGCACGACCACCAAAGATTTCTGGGTTCAGGCCCGCGACCCCGCAGGCACGGAAATCAGCTTACTTTCAAGCCGGCATCGGACGGCGCATTTGCGGCGCACAGGTCGCGATTTGCCGAGCCGTGCTGCGGACAATCTCTTTTGGCTTGGGCGTTACGCCGAGCGGGCCGAGACCACGCTTCGCATCATTCGCGCCGGCGTCGGGCGTTTGCTCTATGCCACACGTCATGATCGCGATCCCAAGCTCTTGAGCCGTCTCTTGTCCTTGCATCTTCAGGGCAACATCATCGATTCGGGACATAGCGGACAGATTTACGGCTGGTTTCATCATGCCGTGGTTTTGCTCGCCACCAATTCCGAGGAGCCCTATGGGTTGCGGCAGTCTCTCGAGTCCATTTTGCGGACCGCTAGCCAGGCGCGCGCCTATCTCAGCCAGGATGGTTGGCGGGTCATTACGGCACTCTGTACCGATAGCCGCTGGCGCGAGCTGCAGCAGCCGCGGATGATTGTGCCGCTTTCGCGCATGGTGGACGAAGCCCTCAGGAGTCTTTCGGCACTCTCGGGATCGGCCGCTGAAAACATGACCCGCAACTATGGCTGGCGGTTTCTCGAACTTGGCCGACGGTTGGAGCGCGGTCTCGAAATTGCACGAATGGTGAGGCGGTTGGCCGCCAAAGAGATGCAAGATGAGCCTGCATCGTTGCGGGCACTTCTGGATCTTTGTGATAGTTTTGCGACGTATCGGTCGCGCTATCTGATGACACCGCTGATGGCACCGGTACTGGACTTGCTCATATTGGATGAAACCAATCCACGCTCGATCGCCTATCAACTCGTTGTTGCTGAGGATATTCTGAGCAAGCTCGGCAGTGATGGGCCTTACCGTTCCAAAGAACACCGGATCATACTGGCACTGCTCACAACCATCCGCATGATCGATGCGGACAAACTTGCCGAGCGATCGTCGACAGGCGAGGGTACCAATCTCGATGAGCTGCTCGAGAGGACAGGATGGGACCTGCAGCAGGTATCTGATCTTATCGCCAATAAATACTTCGTGCATACCGAGACGCCTGTCGCGACAATGGCCATGGCGAGATGGGAGCCGGAGAGTCTGAATGAGCCGTCATGAGGCTTCATGTTAGCCACACGACGACTTATCGCTACGCCAATTCGGTCTCGTTCTCTCAACACGTTCTGAGGCTCGAGCCCCGATCCTCGAAGCGGCAGCGAGTTGGCTCCTTTGCGACCGAGTTCGCGCCTCTACCGACTGGTTTGGCCAAACAGCACGACTTCTTCGGCAATGCGGTTGCCTTGATGACCCTGTCGGAGCCTCACGAATCTCTCGAGGTTCGCGCCATCAGCGATGTTGAGACGCAGGAAGCAGAACAGCCGGACTGTGAGGCCGTAAGTAGTTGGGAATCAGTTCGTGATCATTGCCGGGTGATCGAGCATGACGAAGCACTCAATGCCAGCCGCTTTTGCTACGCCTCCCTTCATACACGCGCCAATGACGAGATTGAGGACTATGCGCGCAACAGTTTCACGGCAGGCCGCAGCATGTTGGAAGCGGCAATAGATTTTAGCCATCGTATCCATCGAGACTTCGCTTATACCCCTGGTGCAACTACCGCGACCACGCCCGTCGCCGAGTCTTTTGCCAAGCGTCTCGGCGTTTGTCAGGATTTTGCTCATGTCATGCTGGCCGGTTTGCGGGCCCTGCAGCTTCCGGGCCGATATGTCAGCGGCTATCTGTTAACGCGTCCGCCCGAAGGAAAGCCTCGTTTGGTTGGTGCCGATGCCAGCCACGCCTGGGTTTCGGTGTGGACACCGGAATTCGGCTGGGTGGACATCGATCCTACCAACGACCTTCTTCCCGGAGAGGAGCATGTCGCCGTTGCCTGGGGACGCGACTTCAACGATGTCAGTCCTATGGCCGGCGTCGTCATCGGCGGTGGGGCTCATCAAGTGGACGTCGCGGTCGATGTCGTGCCAGCCGGTGAGCAAGAGAAGGCCTAGTTGTCAGCCTTGTCGCTTAGGATCTTGTCCTCAAAGAGCCGATCGATTTCGCCTTCACCAAAGCCCGCCTCTCGAAGAATGTCTCTGTTGTGCTCGCCAAGTTGGGGCGGGGGATGGCGTAGGGAACCCGGTGTGCGATTCATCTTAATGGCATGGCCGAAGCCTTTATAACCGTCGATCTCCTCGACCATGCCGCGCGCCCGGGTGTGAGAATGCCCGAACACCTCCTCCATGGTGAGGACGGGGCCTGCCGGCACACCTTGCTTCAAGAGTAGATCGCAGAGCTCTTGCCCGTCCCATTTCAATAGGAGCGGCTCGAGCGTCGCGCGCAAGGAACTGCGATTGACGTTTCGTGTCTTGGTCGTGTCGTAGCGTGGGTCGGTCGGCAATTCCGCTTGCCCCAAGATCTCGCATAGTCTGGCGAATTGGCGATTGTTGCCACAGGCGATGAAGATCTCGCATGTGGCGGTCGGATATTTGTCGTATGGCGAGATATTGGGGTGAGCGCTGCCGATTAGTTTCGGATTTTTCTCGGTGACGAAGTAATTGGCAGCATGAGGGTGCAGAAGGGCGATCCCGCTCTCAAAGAGGCTGAGATCGAGCATCTGGCCCTTGCCTGATCGTTCCCGTTCGTAGAGCGCCATCAGGATGCCGTTTCCTGCCATAAGGCCTGTGCCGATATCAACCAGAGGAATTCCGAGCCTCATGGGTCCGCTTTCCTCGCTGCCATTGATGCTCATGAGCCCGGAATAGGCTTGAACAGCCGCGTCGTAGCCGGGAAGGCCACCAAGTGGGCCATCTGGACCAAACCCGCTGATGCGGCAATAAACGAGGCGGGGAAAGCGCGGCTCGAGCACGTCCTTGTAGCCGAGGTTCCATTTCTCGAGCGTGCCGATCTTAAGATTTTCGATCAGGACGTCGGCATCCTCGAGCAGGCGCAGCAAGACCTCACGCCCTGCGGCAGATTTCAGATCGAGTGCCATGCCGCGTTTGTTGCGATTGACGCCGATGAAGTACGACGCCATGTCGTTTTGGAAAGGCGGTCCCCAAAGCCGCACCTCATCGCCCGTCGGCGGCTCGATCTTGATGATATCAGCACCGTGATCGCCGAGCATTTGGGTGCAATAGGGCCCGCCCAAGACGCGGCTGAGATCGATCACTTTGAGCCCGTCAAGAGCACCTTTCGATGTTGTCATGCCGCTGGCCGCCTCGGAAAAACTCTGTCAGTGAACTCGGGATAAGAATCGTAGAGTTGGGGGGCAATTTCGTTGCGCAACCTGCTCAGGCGATGTTCGGATGGTTTTTCCGTAACACCGACGGTTTCCGGCACGTCCATCCGGAATCCTGTGCGCTCCACCACCTCTTCGACTGTATGTCCTTCGTGAACAGTTACTAGCCTGAACGATCTGCGTTGCTTGTCAAATCGCATCACGGCGAGGTTTGTGATCAAGACGTCAGGTCCTCCCGGACGGTAGACGTTCGGCGCGCTGGTGCCGGGAGCACTGACGAAATCGACTTTGTCGACGAGGGTTCGTCTGTCATGGTCATTTCGAAAGAGGATGACCCGCGGCACCGTAAAGTAGAGATAGGCGGATCCGAACGAGCCCGGAAAGCGGCGTTCGAGTGTCGGATAGTCGCCTGTGCCAACTAAGTTGATGTTGGCTTGTCCGTCGATTTGGATGCCGCCTAAGAAGAAGACGTCAATGCGGTGTTCGCCAGCACAGTCGAAAAGCTCGACGCCGCCGTCGGTGAAGCGGTTATGGCGTCTGGAATGCAAAATGGTAACGTGCATTCTAGCCGAAGCTTCCGACTGGGCGAGAAGGGCGGCTCCCGCCGGAATTGGCGATGCTGCCCCGACGGCGACATGACGAACCGTACCGATCGCGTCGGCGAGAATGCTGATGAGATATTCTTCAGGACGGCACTCCATCAGGATGCGACGTCCAATTTGTGGACATGGTGATCGAGATAGTCGAGGAGGCCTTCGCGCGTCTTTGCGGCTGTTACATATTTGCGCATGTGAGCCAGATCGGGCTCATAAAGATCGCTGAGGCCGTGGGGCCAAGCTCCCTCCGAAGCTTCGGCGATGGCGTCCACGTAGAACCCGGCGAGAGCGCCTGCCGCGGTTTCCTCGCGCTCGAAAAAGCTCCCATTCTCGATCTTTTCAACTGTTACCAGGGTTTTTCGGGACGCGCGCGCCATCAGAGCCAGTTCACGCCTTCGGCCAATCCAGACATTGCCCTCTTCATCGGCAGCCATTGCGTGGAAGATTGCGATGTCGGGTCGGATCGCCGGTAACAGCACGATCGGATCGTCATGTATTGAGAGCGGGTTTTGAACAACTTTCCAGTCGTCGCGCACATGCTGGATATCGCTGCCGATCAAGCCCCGAAGGGGCATGAAGGGATTGCCCTTCTCAGACGCTTCAAGAGCGCCATGAACGGCTGGGCAGGTTGAATCGCGGATCACGATCTCACCGTTCTCAACGGCTCGACTGAAGCAGGGCGCCCGGCCGAGTTCGCCCATGGTGACGGCGGAGGTTTCAACGGAGGCAACGCAGCCAGCACCGATCAGAAGATCCGCTTGCATCGACGAGGTGGGCACGCAGAGCAGATGCAGCCCATGTAGACGCTGGCGCACCATGGCCCGGGTCAACGCCATCGCCACGCCGCTATAGTCCGCGGGAATGGCGACAAGCGATCCCGAGGGTATCTCGGCCGCAAGATCTTCGAGCTTGGAGGCGGTGATCATGTGGGTTTTGATGCCTTGAGCGAATAGGCAAGCGGCAGCCACGGTTGATCGGGCCAGCGGTAGTAGCCGTCATCGCAGCGAACAAGCTTGGAGAACATCGCCCATGGTACGCCATCATGCTCGTGAAGCCAGTCCAGCTGCAGACCGGCATCGATCAAGCTCGTGACGACATCGCTGACCGGATGCACCCACTCGCAAGTCCGTACGTTCTGCAGCTTGGCGGTGCTGTCAGCGTAGTCGCGATCATCGTCGATTGTCAGCATTTCGCGGCCCAGATAGGGCACGAAGTATCCCGGCATGCCATCATCGAGGATGCAGTCGTCGTCGAAAACGAGGGCAGCGGGATGGCTGTCGAGAAAATAGAGAAATCCCCCAGGCTCCAAAAAGCCTCCTATGAACTCAGCCCAACGAGGAATGTCAGGCAGCCAGCAAATCGTTCCCCAAGTGACATAGACCCTGTCGAAAGAATGCGGCCGACCAATCGCCTGCGGAGCCTTGTAAACATCGGCCTCGACAAAGGTTGCACGATCGGCAAGCCTAAATTCCTCGGCGAGTTCTCGTGCTTTGGCGATGGCAGGTGCGGAGAAGTCGAGGCCTGTCACGCGGGCGCCGAGTTGCGCAAGAACCAAACTGTCTTTGCCGAAATGGCATTGCAGGTGAAGGATATCGAGACCGTCGACGGAACCAAGCTCCCTGGCTTCGAGCGGATGCAACCGGGCATCGCCCGCGCGAAGTCGCTCCAGGCGGTACATGTCCGAATTGATGTGGATATCGACCCTCTCGTCCCAATTCGCCCGATTGAGCGTGCGCCAATCTGTTTCCGTGATCATTGTCTCGCAGGGACCTCGAATTTCCAGACGTCGTCGCGGAATTGTACCCGTCCGCAACATTGTGGATGTCGCCTCGAAGACTAGGGAAGGTAGCAAATCATGAAAACAGGGGAATGTTCATGTCGTACTTTGATCTGCGCCTTCGCGTGGTCGTCTGGGCTTTGATCGGCGGAGTTGTCGGCTTGATTGTGTGGGAAATCTGTTCCGGGCCCATCAACCACACGATTTTCAGCCGGCCGTTTGGCCCGATCCCGCTCATCAAGGGGCTCTTCGGTATCGACAGCACACAGCTTGCGCGGGCTATACATATCATCACAGGCGTTGTCGCTTATCCCTTGGTCTATGTCTGGGTGCTGCGGCCTTTGCTGCGTAGTGTTTGGCTCGTGCCGTCCATCATTTTGGGGTTTGCCACCTGGTTTTTTGCACTGGGCATTATCGCACCTCTTGCCGGCATTCCATTTATGCTCAACTTTGGGGCTCTCACCTGGGCGTCGCTACTCGGGCACATGCTGATGGCGCTTGGCATCGGAGTAATTGCCGAGCGTGGCATCGAGAGGGCGTGACGACGTGGCAGCGTGCCATGACTGAGACAGCAGGAGGGTTGGTGCATGAGCAATACTGCATTGGCGGATGAAGGCCGGCGCAACTTCACGATTGAGGCGGCCTATCGACAGAAGACGCCCGGCTCTGCTGCCCTTGCCCAGCGCGCGGCCAATGTCTTCCCGAGTGGCATAACGCATGACGGACGACATCTGAAACCTTACGGCATTTATGTCGATAAGGCCGAAAAGGCGCATAAATGGGATGTCGATGGCAATCGCTATATCGATTATTATGGCGGCCATGGCGCGCTGCTCTTGGGGCATAACCATCCCAAAGTCGTCGCAGCGACGCAGTCTGCCCTGGCTCGAGGGACTCATTTCGCAACTGGCCACGATGCCGAGGTTCGATGGGGTGAGCTGGTTCGAGAGCTAATCCCTTGCGCCGAGCGCGTTCGCTTCACCTCATCCGGAACCGAAGCCTCGATGTTGGCCGTGCGCATGGTGCGCGCGTTCACCCGAAAACCGAAAATTCTCAGGTTTCGCACGCATTTTCATGGCTGGCACGACCATCTTTCGGCCGGCTGGGTCAATCATTTTGACGGATCCGCACCTACAGGCGTTCTCGATCCTATTGCTGCAGCATCCGTCATGGCTGATCCGAACGATATCGATGCGGTCGCGGATTTGTTGCGAAACGACCGCGAGATCGCGGCGGTGGTCATCGAGCCCACCGGGGCCACGTTCGGCGAAATTCCGACGCGCGAGGGATTCCTGCAGGAATTGCGCGATGTGACCCGCGAACACGGCGTGATTTTGATGTTTGACGAAGTCATCACAGGATTCCGTGTGAGCCCTGGTGGTGCTCAGGCGTTTTTCGGTGTGACGCCTGATATCACGATCCTCGCCAAGATCTTGGCGGGTGGGATGCCCGGCGGCGCCGTCGCGGGTCAAAGGGACATTCTCGACCTCGTCGATTTCGAGGCGGCATCGGCCCGGGGTTTCGAGAAAATCGGCCATCCCGGCACGTTCAACGCCAATCCCATTTCAGCCGCGGCGGGCGTTGCAGCTTTGGACGTTGTCGCCAGAGACGATCCGCATTCCGTCGCCAATGCGCGCGCGTCGGCAATTCGCAATGGTTTTTGCCAGGTCCTGGCCAAGCTGGATATTCCCTGGGGCGTATACGGCGCATTCTCGGACGTCCATATATTTACCAATGCCCGTGGCCGCGACGTCAATCCGATTAGTTTCGATCCCCTCGACGTGCCCTTCATGGAACTCAAGGAACGCCAGCCAGGCGTCGTTCATCATTTGCGTGTCGGTATGTTGCTCAATGGTGTCGATATCACGGGCTGGCCGGGCTGCATGGTATCGGCAGCACATACCGAAGAAGACGTCGCTCAGACTGTCGAAGCGTTTGAAGAAACGTTGACGCAAATGCATCGGGAAGAGCTAGTGTGACGATCAAATCGGTCACCGTTCGGGTCATCGAGCGCCCTATGGGAGGTGGCCTCTTCAATCCGCGCATGCGCTGGAATACCAAGCAATTCGTGCTGGTCTTCGTCGAAGATCATGACGGGTGCATGGGCGTAGGCGAAGCGTGGGCCGGCAGCGGCAGCCCTCGTGCCGTTCAGGCGATTATCGAGGAGGATCTAGCACCTCAAGTCATCGGTGCGGAATGCTTCGAGATTGAACGGCTCGCGCACGAGATCTTCAAATCCACCGAGATCTCGATCCGCTCCGGCATCGTTGCCGCCGCATGGGGCGGGCTGGATTGTGCGATCTATGATTTATGGGCCAAGCGATTGGGCATTCCGCTCTACCAACTCTTGGGAAAGGCGCAGTCTTCATTGCCCGCCTATGCAAGTGCCGGCCTCTACGGTGAGGGCAAGACGGTCGACGATCTTGCCGCGGAAGTGCGGGGCTATGTCGAGACAGGATTCAAAGCCGTCAAGATTAAGGTTGGTGGCCTTCCATTGAAGGAAGACCTTCGGCGGATAGCGGCCGTACGTGAAGCGATCGGGCCGGATATCGCCTTCATGATCGATGCGATCTATAGTCTCGACGTGGCAGAGGCGATCGCTTTGGCGCGCGCTGCTGAACCCTATGATATCGCGTTTTTGGAAGCGCCGGTCTCATCGTACGATGTCGACGGCCAGGCTGTTGTCGCAGCAAACTCGCCAATACCCATTTGCGGCAACGAGCACCAATGCTGGGCTGCCAACTTCAAGCGGCTGATCGAGGCTCGCGCCGTTCATTTCGTACAATTCGACCTTGCCATGGTCGGTGGCATTCGAGAGGGACGGCGGATTGCCGATTTGGCGTGGATACATCACCTGCCGGTAACAATGCACGCATCATCGACCTCGCTACTTTTTGCGGCGAGCCTTCATTTTGGCGTTTCATGTGCGAACGCGCTCTCAATTGAGTATCACATGGTCCATCAGTGGTTTTGGGATATAGTGCCCGGCGGAGCATTCGACCTTGTGAATGGATGTGTGATACCCCCAGAGGGTCCGGGGATAGGCATCACAATCGGTCCGGACGATATCTGATAAATAACCGAGATCGCGAGTATGAGGAGGAGTCGATGAGAACGTTGATTGTGGCCGGATTGCTGCTTGCAAGCGGCGAGGCTTCGGCCATCGATATGCCCGAGGCGTTACCCGGATGGGCCATTCATCGAACCGGCGAAGACTATCACGCTCTCATCGAGAAGACCGAAGCTGCGGTGCAAGAGAGCCCTATGGGCGTTGTGTTCAAAGCGAGCCCGACTGGACCTGCCAAAAACCTTGGTGTCGAGCTCCCAGGCAATATGGTGATTGGCGTTTATGGCCCGCAGTTCGCCATCCGCAGCTTAGAGGCGAGTGTGCCCGCGCAAATCGAGCCCCCATTGAGGCTTTACGTCACCGAAAACGAGGATGGCACAGCGACGCTGTCGTACAAACTTCCGACCGTGATTTTCTCTGCCTACCCCGACGGAGGACCGGCACTCGCGGAACTCGCCACTGAGCTTGACGGCATTCTGGCGGAAATCGCCAAGAACGCCGTCACGCAGCAATAAAATAGCCGCATCCGCCGGGCGCTAGGAACGTGCGGGAAACAAAATAGGCGCCAATCCGTTGTCGCGTCGTTGCTCTCGAAGCGGCTTGTGGCCGGCCAGTCGCTCCACTGGCGTATTGGCTTCGTGGTCATTGAGAAGTGGCTGGAAAAACCAGCGATCGATCTCGGCTTCAGCCATGTCACGAGTATAACCGATATCCTCGAGCAAGTGCTCCGAATGCAACCGGCTGAGGGCACGGCGAGTTTCAACACGTGACTGCCAAGTGCGGAACCGATTCAAGACTGGTAAAGTGGATGTCATTGCAAAACTCCTTTGTACTATGGCGTCATCTGAATGCATTCAGTAACAGCTCAAACCGCATGTAAGAGTGTTTCTGGATCGATCAAGAAAGGGATGATTGCAGCACACGCATAGCTGTGGCTCTATAACCGCATGAGCATGGAGTCATCACTTGACGAGCCGGACCGCGGCAAGTCCGATGGCAGAGAAATCAGGCGATTACCGACACTCGCTGATCTTGCAAAAGCAGCGGGTGTGTCGAGGACAACGGCATCTAATGCCTTCAATCGACCGGATCAGCTCTCGGCGGAACTTCGAGAGCGCGTCCTCGCAACTGCACAAACCTTGGGCTATGCCGGGCCGAACCCTATGGCACGAATGCTTAGGACCGGCCGGGCCGGTGCGCTTGGTCTCGTGTTTTCCGACTCGATTCCTTACGCCTTGACCGATCCTGCATCGCTCGCACAGTTGCGGGGGATCGGGGAAGTCTGCGAGCGCGAGCATGAGGCAATCGTGATTCTGCCGGTCGGGCAAAAACTGAGTGTTCCCCCCGCCGTTCTTACGGCTGCAGTTGACGGTTTCTTGGCCTATTGCTTGCCTGACAACGCGCCGGTTCTCAAAGCCTTGGCGGAACGTCAGCTACCTGTTGTCGGTATCGATCAGCATGATTTTTCACTCGGTCCTTCAGTGGTGATCGATGACATTGCGGCGGCACTCGAGGCCTGCCGTCATCTGACAGCGCTCGGTCACCGCAGGATCGGCACTCTCTGTCTCGATCTTTTTTATCAGTCTCAAGGCGGACCCATTGATCTGGGGCTTATTGATCAGATGGAGTTCCAAAATTCCAAGCGGCGATTGCGCGGCTATCTTCAAGGAATGCTAGAGGCGGCAGTCGATCCATTGCCTCAGTTCACCGTAGAAGTGCCACACAATAGTCGGGCGCGAGCTGAAAAAATTGTCCGAAGTTGGCTTGAGGGCAACAATCCACCGACCGCCATTCTCGCCATGTCTGATCAGCTTGCCCTCGGTGCTCTTCGTGCCGCGACATCACTAGGTGTTAGTGTGCCCGAGCGACTTTCCATTGTCGGCTTCGACGACACTGAACTGGCCGTTATGGCGAACCCGCCTCTCACAACAATACAGCAGCCAATCACCGAAAAGGGGCGGCTTGCGGCGACCTTGCTGCTTGAGGCGAGGAGGCGGGGGAACTTTCAACTAGACACCGAGCTCGTGGTTCGGGAGAGCACGGCGCCACCCAGCCGGTAAATTAACGTAAGCCTAGGAAATCCGCGGCGCTTCGCCAGGTGCCGGTGTGTATGGATAATTTCCTGCAGCTCTAACCTTTTCGAGGCCGCCGAGATCTTCGATGCGCTTTTCCTGATCCGCGAAAGCGCGGTTGGTGATCTCCGTCGGATCGCATACGGAGCGAAGACGGCGGTCACCTTCCTCGAGTGTCGCTTTGTGGGCGGGATCGAGAGCAAGATCATTGGTTTCGAGCGGATCGGCGTCGAGGTCGAAGAGTTGAGGGCGGTAGCCCTCGAAGTGGACGTATTTGAAGCGACCGAAGCGGACCATGAACATGCCGGTCATCGACGCCACGGCATGATACTCTGAAAAAACCTGACGGTCGGGATCGGCGCCATTGGCGATTTCGACGAGCGATTTTCCCGGAAGTGCTTTTTCCTCATCCGATAATGGCTTGCCCACGGTTTGGACGATCGTTTGATAGCCGTCGACTAGTGACACAGGTGTCGAGACGCGCTTGCCTTTGGGTACGTCGGGGCCCTTGGCGATCATCGGAACAGCCACCGACTCGTCATACATGTTGGACTTGCCCCACATGGTGCGCGCCCCAAGATTGTCGCCGTGATCGCTGGTGTAGACCACGGTCGTGTTGTCAGCGAAGGGGCTTGCCTC
>CAYPOV010000041.1:0-19715 GCA_964412385.1 uncultured Geminicoccaceae bacterium | reverse complement strand
GCCCGCCTGCTTGATCGCCTCGACCTGCTCCGGTGATAGCTGATCAAGGATTTGTTTTGAAGCGATCAGGATATCGGGGATGCGTGCGTGCTCATCGAGCACAAAGGTGTCCGTGACTTCGTAGAACTTCATCGAACGCACAGAGGGGGGGTTGTTCTCCGCACCGTCGACGACACCCGTTTGCAGAGCGTTGTAAAGTTCACCCCACGCTATCGGCACACCGGCACCGCCCATGGCTTCGACCATGGCGATCTGCACAGGGCTTGCCATTGTGCGGATCTTTTGGCCATCCAATTCTGCGGGCGACGCGTAGGACTGGCTACCGAAAAAGCTACGTGCGCCGCTATCGACAAAGCCAAGCACGACAATACCCTTATCTTCCAACGGCTTCACGAATTCTGCGGCCCGCTCGGATGTCAGATAATCCCAGTAATGGTCGGCGTTCTTGAAGATGTAGGGGAGCGAAAACATGTCGAGCCGCTTGTCGACCTGAGAGAGGTTTGCGGCAGACACGGTGAAGAACGCAAGTGTGCCGTTGCGAATGTTCTGCACACTGTCGACGGCATCCCCCAACGCGCGGGCATGATTGACGTCAACGGTGATTTCGCCGTCCGTCAACTGCTCAACACGATCGGCGAAAAACTCATGGGTCATCGATCCCGAATGGCTGGGGTCGTGAAGTCCGTTCATCTTGAGTTCAACGGCATCGGCATGAGCAAAGCTCGCAGTGGCGAGCGCGGCACCTGCAAATGCGCTGATTGCTAGTCTTTTCATCTATTGGCCTCCAAAGATTTCGACCGTACCTAGAAGGCGGTCATTCGTGATTGCGAGAAGCTAGCCATGTGGCGAGGACAACGCAATATGCGAACCACAAAGCGTGGTCATGGGTATGTTCAATAACATCGCGACCAGGAAAAACGCCGTCTAATGGCCGAAGGTGACGCCAAGAAAACGGCGCAGACCTTGATCCGCCTGCACGGCAGCGATGCCGAGGCACGCGCTCAAGAGATGCTCGCATTCTGCAAGGCAAGCGGCAACACCATGGGCGCCCGTGTCTGGCAGCGTGTTCTCATCTCCATCGCCGAACTGCGCAAACCAGCGAAAAAGCAAGTTCACTAAGCTTGTCTATCGATTCTGCATCTCTGGCGAACATCCAGCGCGGGCTCATGCTGGCCTTGTGGCTTTCGGGATATCTCGTGCTCGTACCCGCCATGGACGCGATCGAGCCCATTCGCCTGGCTTTCTTTTCCTTGTTCTTGAGTTTGGCACTCTTGAGCGCACGTCGCATTGCCGTCGTCGTGTTGTTCCTTGCCGTGCTGGTGGCCCTTGCGACGACGGGCCGTGGCGGCGGGCCTTCCATGCTGATCAAAGGGGCCGAATTTTCGATCATCTTCTCGGTCTTCTTACCTGTGTTGGTTTTGGTACGCGAAACCATGAACCGAGCCGAAGAAACCAAAGCGGCTCAAGAGGCGTTTACCAAGCTCGAAGATAGCGATCGTATCGCCGGCCTCACAGGTGCGGTGCATTTTCTCGGCGCTTTCCTCATTTTGGGCGGCCTTTTCATGACAGGGCCGTTCGTGGCAGCGCAAGAAGACCATGCCCGCCGCCGCAAGGAGGCCCTTGCGGCGATGCGCGGATTTGGCAGTTCGATTTTCTGGTCACCCTTTACGATCGGCATGGCCTTCGCGCTGACGAATCGACCTGCCGTGCAGCTTTGGCAAGCCATGACCCTAGGTCTCATTCTGGCGGCCTCCGCGCTCGCCATTTCGCTCATTGTCTTTACGAAAGGTGCTGCCATACGCGGCCTCTTTCGTGCGATACGAGCGCTACGCCCCGTTGCCGTGGTTGCTTTGGTCTCAATGGCCGCGGTGGTGATCGTGTCGTCGTTGACCCCGTTTGGTACCGTGGCCACTGTCGGCCTTGTCATGCCGCTCCTCTGTTTCCTGAGGCTTTCGCAAATCGGCACCAATCATATCCTCGACGGCACCAGACAGAGTGTCATGCGGCTGGACCGCTTGGGCGACGAGTTTCTGCTGTTTACCGCTGCTGCAATTTTCGGCTTTACGCTGCAATCGACCGGTGCGGCAGGATTGCTTGCGTCCTCACTCGCGCTCGACCGCCTACCGGCACTGGCATTACCGCTCGCCATCATCCTTATTGGAACCTTGTTGGCGTTCACCGGTGTTCATTCGGTGGTTATCGGCGGATTGGTCGTAGCACTGCTTCAGCCGCTCGATGCGCGGCTTCCCGACATCGTCGAGGTAGCACTGATCCTCATTCCCTGGGGTATAGGCGGAATGATTTCTTATTCGTCTTTGAGCATCGTCACTGCGGTCTCGGTCTACCGTCTCGGCTTCAAGGATCTTGTCTGGAGCGTCAATCTGCTATTCTTGTTGATGATGTCAGTGATTTGGACCCTAATATTCCTACCCATCATCGCGACGACAGCGACACCTTAGCCGCAATAGTCCGAAGCAAACCGTCAGCTACCTTGAATATTCTCGATGGCCAGATCTCTGCCGATTTCCAAGCCGAAAAACACACGATAGGCCGGCCCGGTTTCCGGCGTAACATTGAACACTTGCTGATCAAAGAACTCGCGATTTCCAGCGCTCTTCACTCCTGATGGAGGGTCGATCGAGGTTTCAAACGTGCGTTTGAAAATCAGATTGCCTTCCGTATCTTCGACCGCAACGAAATAGGGAACGTCAATGGCGTCTTGGGCAAAAGCCGGGCCGAAGCGGGCGATAATATCGATGCTCACCGAGAGATCGACGAAGTTATCGCCATACGAGCAAGCTCCTTGGATGTTTTCGAGAGCTAGGCTCAAGGTGAGGTTTTCGAGCCGGTCCTGGTCGGGTGGATTGTAGTAAGTTGCCGTCTCGAGCCCGTTGATGACCTGCACCTGCGGACATGTAACGGGTGCTGTAGGGTCGCTCGTGCAGGCCAGCAATGTCGCCATCGGCAACGCGAGAGCGAGCCCAATGGCTCCACGATTTAGAAGCCGAGAACGCGGGGCGATCAAAGACTGTTATGCGTGCCGTCGCAAAGCGGCACATTTCCCGTTTTCTTACATCCGCACAAATAGACGGTCTTGTCGTTTTCCGGCTTATAGGCGACCGGCGAAAAAGCGGTGTCTTTGTGTGACCCGTCGCAAAACGGCTGGTTGCTGCTCTTTCCGCAGGCGCACCAGTAATATGTGCGGCCGCCCTTAACATCCACTGCATAAGGTGCCTTCTGGGGCGTTACAGGTTCACTCAACCGGAGAGACCTCCATGACCATGGCTTGGGACTGAATTGACTGCGGCAACCTTCACTGGCTCCCTTCTCATCTCAGAGGCTCGCCTAGCAGTTGAAGGCTCGTCGCACAAGTCTTGGCTGCCATAACAGAACCGCCCCTTAGATTGACTCGCAATTCTCAATTCCACGTACCATCGATATCGTCGGACACCGGTCGTTAGAGGAGGATCAATTGACAGCCAGCGAATTCGTGATCGCCTATATCGCTACAGTGGCAGTTTTCCTTGCGATCGACGCCGTCTGGCTAAGCAAGGTTGCGCTCAACATCTATCGTAAATTGCTTGGCGATCTCCTCCGCCAGCGCCCCCGAATGGCCATCGCAGCCGCCTTTTATGCGGTCTACGGTGTGGGTGTGGTCTATTTCGCCGTATGGCCAGCTTGGCAGTCTGCAGATATGACTCTCGCATTGCTTAACGGCGCCCTCCTCGGTGCGATGGCGTATGGCACCTATGACGTCACCAATCTTGCCACCATCCGTGACTGGCCCTGGCAAGTGACGGTGATGGATTGGCTCTGGGGGACGGTGCTCACCGCCGTTTCGGCGATTGGCGGCTATTTGTTTTTAGCCATTCTGTTCGAGCCCGCCTCTGTCTGAAGATTTGCAAAACGGGATCTTGCATGCCGCCCACGGTCAGAGACCAAGAAGAAACCATAGGCCATTTGGGCTTTGGCCGATCGGCCACCAAGCGCCAGCTTTGGGCATGGGCGCTATGGGATTGGGCGAGTTCACCCTTCTTCGCTGTCGTCATTACCTTCGTCTTTGCAGCCTATTTCACCCAAGCAATCGCTGAAAACGAGGTAATCGGCACGGCCCAGTGGGGCTGGGCGATGACAGTGAGCGCACTCATAATCGCGGTCTTGAGCCCCATCTTTGGCGCTATCGCCGATGCCGGCGGGCCGCGCAAACCTTGGATTCTGTCGCTAACATTGATCAGTGCGGTCGCAACCGCAGTCTTGTGGTGGGCGGTTCCAGAGCCGAGCGTCGTGCTTTTTGTGTTGGCAACCGTTCTTGTCGCCAATGTCGCCCTCGAGATTGCCAACGCTTTCTACAACTCGATGCTGCCCGATCTGGCTCCAGCCAATCAGATCGGACGATGGTCGGGTTGGGGCTGGGGCATGGGTTATATCGGCGGGATTTTGCTGCTTCTCTTGGTTCTCTATGGTGTCATCCTGCCATCGCCGCCGCCGTTCGGGCTAAGCGAGCAGAACCACGAAGATGTCAGGATTACCGGCCCTATCCTCGCAGTTTGGGTGCTGCTCTTCTCCCTGCCGCTCGCCTTCGTCACCCCCGATCGTCACACAAGACAAACGACGATGGGAAAGGCAATTTCGTCAGGCCTCCAAAATCTCAAGCAGACATTTCGCGATCTCTCACGCGCCCCGAACGTGCGCCGCTATTTGATTGCGCGCCTCATCTATAACGACGGGCTCAACACCCTGTTTGCCTTCGGGGGCGTTTATGCAGCGGGGACGTTCAACATGGATACGGCTGAGGTGATCCAGTTCGGCATCGCCTTGAACGTGACTGCAGGCATCGGTGCCTTTGGGTTCGCCTTCATGGACGACCGTATCGGCTCCAAGCCAACAATCCTCGTTGCCATCGCCGGTCTCTTTGTCTGTGGATTGGCAGCACTCCTGACCCATGAGAAATCCGTCTTCTGGGCGGTCGCATTGGGCCTCGGGATTTTCATCGGTCCCGCGCAGGCGGCAAGCCGAACGATGATGGCGCGATTGAGTCCGCCTGAGCTACGTGCCGAGATGTTCGGGATCTATGCACTAACTGGCAAAGTGACTGCGTTTGTCGGCCCGTTCTTATTCGGTACGGTAACCTATCTCGCGGGATCGCAACGGGCTGGAATGGCTGTTATTCTCGTCATGTTCGTGATTGGCGCGGCCTTGCTCATCACTGTGAGAGAACCACGCGGCGAAGCGCCTAGAGCACTCTACTAGCCGTCTCACCCTTGCTGAAGAGCTGTCTACTCGGTTAAAGCTGGGCGACTATTCCCTCTGACCATCACGACATCTGCGCTGGTCGGATGACCGCCTGTGATCACTGGGGTCGGGGCAACCGTGTAGAACAAAGTTTCGCCCGCGGCTGAAATCTGAGCGCTCACGCCGTACTGGTGATCGGGGTTGATCGACTGGTCAAGATAGGGAAGCCGGTAGTCAAAAGGTGGGCTGCCCGGATCGAGCCGACTGAACTCGGCAATGACAGGCCGAGCGCCATTGGAATTTTGCGTGTCGACTAGAGATACCAGTAGCTCCGCCTCTTGAGGCAGGGCAATTCGTTCGCGATAGGTGACAGTGCCCGTCACCTCGCGAGACTCTTCGCTCGGCGAACGGTAGCAGCCGGAAAGGGAAACAGCGAACAAGAGCCCTCCGAGCGACAATGCCTTTACACGGTTGAGGGCACGAATGTGTACAGCACCTGCAGTCAAAGAGCGTCCTCCAATCACGGCCGTATAAGACCAAATCATATGCCGGCTGGCGAGCAGCGCGAGCGTGACTAAACTCCCGTTCGAGCAAGCTGCTGACATTGATGATTAGTCCAATGACGGCGGAAATCTAGATGCCGATTGAGCTTTCGACATGGGCCCTAGTCACGCCCGCTGTATCAACATCTCTAGCAAGCGCTTTCGAAACCGCTGCCTCACGTCTGAATGACCACAGTCGCCGCCCAAGTCGTTAAATTCAGAGCGGTCGCTCGTGAGATCGAAGAGCTGAGGCTGGAAACCGGGAAAATGGATGTATTTCCACCATTTCGTCCGAAGCATGTAGGCCCGTTTCTCTCGAATGCTGCCATCGAACACGCCCGCTATCGGACTTTGACGAAAGTCCGCCTCGCTCAGGCAAACTCGTTCCGGATCCTCCTCAAGAGACCCGTGTAGATAGGGAAGCAACGAACGGCCTTCCAAAATCCCGTCGGGGACGTCGATCTTGGCTGAATCCAATAATGTCGGAACGATGTCGATGGCCTCCACTTGCCCAATTTCGATAGATTTGCGGCGGCGTCGAGCGGGCTCCGAGGGATCGACAATTAATAAGGGTACACGCATCGTCGTCTCATGGAACAGCCGGTGGCATGTCAGCCAATGGTCACCGAAGTTGCGCCCATGATTGCTGGTCAGGACAATCATCGTTTCATCAAGAAGCAAGCGTTCTTTGAGAAAGGTGATGACGCGGCCCAGATGATGATCAAGCTGCCGGATCAATCCAAGATGCAGTGTGAGAGCCCTCGCGCGCCTTTCATCGGCAAAGAGAGGATCGGATTCATCCACTTCGCGAAGGGCTTGATAAACGGGATGAGATGAGTGCCTCTCTGAATCGTCTCTTAGTGGTGGTTCGACCTCGCGGTCGGCATAAAGTGCGAAATAGGGCGCCGGTGCCGACATGGCTTCGCCAGGCCTGGAAAAGGACAAATGAAGAAACCAGGGCTCCCCTTCCGACTCACGAATAAAGTCGAGGGCCCGGTCCGCTATGAAGGCGGTTTCGCTGTCGCTCTCCTTGATCTTCGAGGGGGTATCAAGGGCTTTGTCACCCCATGAATCGCGTGATTGAAACTCCTCAAGGGTCTTCTGGTTATAGCCTATCGATCGTAGCCATGACGAATAGCCAATTTGACTGTCAGCCTCTTGGCTCAAAAAACCATGATAAGGTTTCTTGGGGATCTCGGGCTCGAGTGGCTCATAGGTCTCGAATCCGGCCGCCTTTTTCGAACCCCAAGTCTGGATCGGCGCCAATCCATGGGCCGGTTCGATGCCAAAGCGGGATAGTGTTTCGACGTCGAATTTGACATTCACCCTTCCGATCGAAGCCGTGCGGTGACTGCTTCGAAAATAGTCGGCCATCGTCAGCTCGTTGAGCGGCAGGGGCGCCCCGTCAACAGTTAGCTTGTGGGTGAAAACACGTCTTCCGGTGTAAATCGATGCCTTCGCCGGATCCGACGCAGGCGATGGGGAGATGGCCTGAGCAAATCGAACGCCATTTCTTGCGAGCCAATCCATGGTTGGCGTTTGAACAATGTCGTGCCCATAACATGCGAGAAAATCCCACCTCAGATGGTCACACAGAACAAAAAGATAGTTTTTGGGGCTAGACATTGTTTGGGTATCTTTTTCCCCGCAGGCATGTCGCAATACGGGCTTATCAGTCAGACGATTGAAATCTTGGAGTAGAGTAACTCGTTGATCTGCAGGGGTTCTTCTGACCAGTTAGACGGCAAACGTCCAATCATTGTTCCAACGGTTCTTGCAAGGTGACCATGCCCAAATCGGAATTCGAGATGTCCAAGGCGGTAGTCGACTAAGTCACCAACTCATCCTCGAATCTGCGTTGACAGTGCGCTCTCCTTCGCTTAGATCACCTGCTTCTGTCGCGACGGTCATGAGCGTCGCAACCGATAGCTATGGCCAACGTCACAATGTTCCTGACGTTGGCGTGAGCAATGCGGAAAGTGTAGAAAGATGCGGACCTATTCAGCCAAGCCCGGCGATATCAAACCGGATTGGTTCATCATTGATGCTGAAGGCTTAGTGCTCGGCCGCCTTGCTGTGTTTGTCGCCAATCGCCTTCGCGGCAAACACAAACCCATGTACACACCTCACATGGATTGTGGTGATCATATTGTCATCGTCAATGCAGAGAAGGTGGTGTTGACCGGCGGTAAGGCATCCAAGAAGTTCTATTATCGCCACACGGGGTACCCGGGCGGGCTCAAGGAAGCTCGAGCGGACGCCGTGCTTGAGGGGCGTTTTCCAGAGCGCGTGATTGAAAAAGCGGTGACGCGCATGGTACCGAAAGGGCCGCTTGGCCGGCGTCAGCTCGGCAAGCTTCATATCTATAAAGGCGGTGAACATCCCCATGAGAACCACAAACCTGTGGCGATCGATTTGGCCGAGTTGAACAGGAAGAATGCTCTGACTGGTAGCGTGGAAGCGGAGGCGTCCAATGGCTGAGTCCGTCTCGAGCTTTGAGGATCTGAAAAAGCTTCGCCCAGGCGCGCCCGAGGTCGAAGCCGATATCGAACCGGCCAAGCCGAAACTGGATAAGCTGGGTCGTGCTTACGCGACTGGCCGCCGCAAAGATGCCGTTGCCCGCGTTTGGGTCAAGGGCGGTTCTGGCAAGGTCGTCGTCAATGGCAAGCCCATGAGCGAGTATTTTGGGCGAGCTGCGCTGCAGATGGTGATCAATCAGCCCTTTGCGGAGATCAATCGCGAAGGCCAATATGACATCATGGCGAGCGTGAGTGGTGGCGGCCTTTCTGGCCAGGCCGGTGCGGTACGGCATGGAATTAGCCGCGCGTTGACATACTACGATCCGAATTTGCGTGGGATATTGAAGTCTGGTGGCTTCCTCACCCGCGATGCCCGTGAGGTCGAGCGGAAGAAGTACGGTAAGCGCAAGGCACGCCGAAGCTTCCAGTTCTCGAAGCGCTAATCCTGTCATTATTGCGTCGCCAAAGCCGGGTCACAAGCCCGGCTTTTTGCGTTCATGGAACCTAGATCAATGCTCGCAGTCTTTGGCTCCATCAATGTCGATATGGTGTTTCGCCTCCAGCACTTGCCGGCGCCGGGGGAGACGGTATTGACGCGTCGGTACGAGCTTTTGCCAGGCGGTAAAGGGGCCAATCAGGCGGCCGCAGCAGCGAAAGCCGGCGGCAATGTCCTCATGATTGGGGCGATCGGCGATGACAGCCACGGGCAAATGATGCTTGAGACATTGCGGCGGGCGGGTGCCCATACAGACACCGTCATCAAGACCGAGAGCCCAACCGGTATCGCCATCATCGGTGTCGACCAGCACGGCGAAAACAGCATCATCGTTGCGAGCGGAGCCAATCTTGACTCCCGGGCATCGCAGCTAGACGCCAGAGTATTGGCGAGAGTGTCTACAGTTCTTTGTCAAAATGAGGTTCCTCCCGAGGAAACGGCCAGCGCCCTCAAGCTCGCCAAAGATGCCGATATCCGCACCATCCTCAATATGGCACCAGCCGGCACGCTCGAAGGGGAGACTCTTTCGGCGGTAGACGTCTTGATCCTCAATGAGGTCGAGGCGCGCGCGGTTGCCGGAGATCAACATACGGATCTTGCAGAGCTAGCCACCGCGATTGCGGCACGACATCGGTTGAGCTGTGTCATCACACAGGGCTCTGAGGGAGCGATGGTGGTCGATGAGAGTGGGATGACCATGGTCCCAGCGCTCCCTGTCAACGTCGTCGACACAACGGGTGCCGGAGACACATTTGCCGGTGCGCTCGCGGCGATGCTCGATGAAGGTCAATCCTTGGAGCGGGCGACCCGATTTGCCGTCGCGGCGGCCGGCCTTTCCTGTCAATCGCTCGGCGCGCAGACCGCACAGCCAGAACGAGCTGCTGTGATAGAGGCTCTTCAATCGATCTGAACCGCCACATATTCCGTAAGCGCTCACAGAAAACATGGTAAGGTTTGCCCATGGCTGCGCTGCGGTTTTTGTTTGCGGATCATCTTTCACGCGAGATCTCGAGCCTCGAAGGCCTCGATACCGAGCATGATATCGTGCTTATGGTCGAGGTTGCGCAAGAAACCGACTACGTGCCTCATCACCCCAAGAAGATCGCGTTCTTATTCTCGGCCATGCGCCACTTTGCGGAGGAGCTTCGTCAGGAGGGAGTTCAAGTCGACTATGTGACGCTTGACGATCCGGACAATCAAGGCTCTTTCCAAGGTGAACTGCAGCGCGCGGTCGATCGACATCATCCCGATCAAATCATCATCACCGAACCGGGCGAGTTTCGTGTCGAATCGATGATGGAGGATTGGCGGGCCTCACTCGATGCCGATATCGAGATTCGCGCCGACACACGCTTTTTCTGTAGCCGCGCCGAATTCGCCCAATGGGCCAAGGGTAAGAAACAGCTTCGCATGGAGATGTTTTACCGGTGGATGCGCGACCGGCATGATTGTCTCATGACCGACGGCGAACCCGAAGGTAGCCGATGGAACTTCGACAGTGACAATCGCAAGCCACCCGAAGAAGGCTTGCAATTCTCCGGACCAATGCGGTTCACGCCTGATGACATAACCCAAGACGTCATCAATCTTGTCGGTGAGCGGTTCGGCCAGCGTTTCGGCGAGGTCGAGCCTTTTTGGTTTGCGGTTAACCGCGGCCAGGCACGCAGGGCCCTCGATCACTTCATCAAGCGTTCCCTCCCTCAGTTTGGTGATTATCAAGATGCCATGGTTGAGGGAGAGGACTATCTCTTTCACAGCGCCTTGTCTCAGTATCTGAACTGTGGCCTTCTCAATCCGGAAGAGGTCTGCCGGAAAGTCGAGCAGGCCTACCATGACGGCCATGCGCCTCTCAATGCCGTTGAGGGATTCATTCGCCAAATACTAGGATGGCGCGAGTATGTCCGTGGCATCTATTGGCTCAAAATGCCCGACTATGCGCAAGAAAACAGGCTCAATGCCACGCGCAATCTCCCTGATTTTTATTGGACCGGGGACACAGAAATGAACTGTCTCGCCTCGGTAATCGACCAGACCCGCCGAGAAGCCCACTCGCACCACATTCAACGGCTCATGGTGACCGGCAATTTCGCGCTTATCATCGGCGTTCTACCGGAAGAAATCTGCGCTTGGTATCTCGGGGTTTACGCCGATGCATTTGAATGGGTCGAGCTTCCCAATACGCTTGGCATGGTCATGCATGCCGATGGAGGCTTTCTCGGATCAAAGCCCTATGCGGCGAGCGGCAATTACATCAATAAGATGTCGAATTTCTGCGGTAATTGCCGCTATCGTGTGAAAGAAAAACTCGGGCCCGATGCGTGCCCTTTCAACTACTTGTATTGGAACTTCATGATCGAGAACAGAGAAAAGCTGCAAGGCAATCCAAGGCTCAACCGGCCCTATGCAACTCTCGATCGAATGAACGAGACGCGCGTCCAAGCCATTAAGCAAGATGCAGCAACGTTTCTCGAAAATCTTCGACCACAGAGGTACGCAGCCTGATGTCGTCAGTCGTATGGATCACGGGCGCCAGTCAAGGCCTTGGGCGTGCGCTTGCGTTGGAACTTGCGTCGCGTGGGAATACCGTCATTGCCAGTGCTCGGTCCGATGATGAGCTTCAAAAACTAGAAGGCGAAGCGGGCCAACATGGCGGCACAATCAAGGGATACCCGCTCGACATCACGGATGAAGATGCCGTGAAGACAGTGGTTGACCGCATCGAGAATGAGGTCGGAGAGATCGAGATTGCCGTTCTCAATGCAGGCACGCATCAGCCGGCCGATCCCAAAGAATTCTCAGCGGCAGGAATGACCAAACTCTTCAGTCTCAATGTCCTGGGCACAGCAAAATGTATCGAAGCCATTCTGCCGAAATTTATTGAGCGCAATCGTGGACGTCTTGCCATTGTCGCCTCGGTGGCGGGTTATTGCGGGCTTCCTACCGCGGCCTACTACGGCGCCAGCAAGGCAGCGCTGATCAATCTTGCCGAAACGTTGAGGCTCGATCTCGCCAAGACCGACATTATCGTCCAATGTGTCAATCCTGGGTTTGTCAAAACACCGCTTACCGACAAAAACGAATTCGATATGCCATTCTTGATGGAAGCGGTCGACGCGGCGAAGCGGTTTGCGGACGGTTTGGAAAGCGATCGCTTCGAAGTTGCTTTCCCTCGGCCCTTTATCTTTATTATGAAGATCTTACGGGCTCTTCCTTATCGTGTGTTTTTCACGCTTGTCGGAAGAAAGACAAAGACCGGACAATAAACCCAGCTCCTCCAACTATTCTGCGGCAACGGCACCTAAATCGTCGCGTGACGAAAGCTCTGATCCGTCCTCGACGCGCTGAAAATAAATAACCACCTCGCCGATGGTAATGCCGAACTTTGATACCTTGCTTTTATTCAAGAGTATCCCATCCGGCTGAAGCAGCATAAGGTCGACAAAATGAACTTGCATCGTCCGGTCGTTCATTTTGAGATCGAGATCATATTCCATCCTCATTGCACGTCCTTCAACGACGACTGAGGCTTCGCCGATGACATCGCCCGCTGTTCCGGTGAACGTATTCGGACCAGTTTGTTTCAATGTCCAGGTGCGGGTGTCGCTCGCGCCATCGCCATAGGCAAATTCCTCGATAAGCGTCAGTGTATCGCCTTCGACCTGCCCTCGTGTCGTTACCTTAAACTCGCGACGTATGTTGCCAAAACGGTCTTGAAAGAAACCCCATGCACGGGTCTCGCCATTGAAAAATTCTTCAGGCCTGAAAGTCGGCGATGTATCTTTGTACGAATCAATATTCATGTCCGAGCATCCTGCAATAACCATGACAACAATGAGTATAGCGTAGCGCCATCTGGCCATTCATTGAACTCCTTCAGCCTGACGGATATCATCGGTGAGTTTTTGCTGGGTCTCAGCATCTATTTCGAAGTTCCAGATGAGTGCCGTTGCACATACCTTGAGCAGTACGGGCACGAGACCATAAAGGATCGCCAAGCCGAGCAATTGTTGGGGACCGTTAGATTCCTGCGCGTCGAACCCAATTGCACCGAGCAACGGGAATGCGAGGCCGACAGCACCCGCAAGCGCGAGCTTGGTTGCCATGCTCCAAACCGCGAAAAACAGTCCGGTGCGTCGTCTGCCTGAGCGAACACGATCGAGATCGACGACGTCGGCCTGCATCGATGCCGGAAGTGCCAGATCGGCGCCCAGACTCAAGCCTGATAACACACAGATTATGCCGAAGAGAACAACGTCACCCTCGCCAAGAAACGGAACCCATACAAAGATAAGGCACGCCCAAATCATCGACATGCTCCAGGCGCGATGCTTGCCCAAACTCTTACTTAGTCGGAGCCAAAAAGGAATCGCCAACACACCGGAGCCAAAATAAACCAACAGCAGGATGCCCGAACTTCCAGAGGCGCCGAGAACGTGATTGACGAACATGAGAAACAAGGTCGCCGGGAGCCCATTGGCAGCACCGTTGATGAAGTAGGCAAGCACCAGACGCTTGAACGGACCATTCTGCCAAGCGATCTGCAAACCTTCGCGGAGTCCAACTTCACGTTTTTGCACATGCTGCGTGTCGTTGAGAACGATGACCGGGGGCAGGAGCGTGAGTGGCAACCCAATCGCGACGACCAAGAAAACCAGCGTCAACGCCTCAGCAGAGCTAGGTTCTGCACCGGCGATTACAGGCAGGGCGGCAGCGAGTATGATTCCAGCGATCACCATGCCTTCGCGCGTTGAGGTAATTCGCGTGCGCTCGTGATAATCGCTGGAAAGCTCGGCTCCCCAGGCGCCGTAGGTCAAGAGAATGGCGGTCCAGGCCAAGTAGGCGATTGACGACCATAGAAACAGATAAACCGCGGACGCCGCGTCACCTGGCACAAACAGCATGTAACTTGCAAAAAGCAGAACGGGGGCCGCCAATATCAACCAAGGTTTGCGCTGTCCGAAGCGCGATCGTGTGCGATCGGATAGCTCGCCCAAGATTGGGTCCGTGAATGTGTCGATGATTCTGGCAATAAGAAGGACGGCACCGACGGTCGTGAGACCTAACCCCAATCCCTCAGCGTAGAATGTCGGCAGATAGACATAGAGCGGCAGGTTGAGTGCCGCCAGCGGAATGGCTAGTCCCCCATAGAGCCCGAGTTGCCACCAAGCGAGGGAGCGCCTGGCATTGATTTGCTTAAGCTCAGTCAAGCCATGCTCGTGCTGGCTAAACGAGGTTTGAGGACGAGTTGAACGACATCGGTCTTCAGGTTCGTGAATCCAGTTTCGCAATAGGAGAGATAGTAATTCCACAATCTTCGAAAGCGCTCATCATACCCGGCTATGGCATGATCCTGCCAAGCTTGGTCAAACTTCTCGCGCCAAACCCCAAGTGTCCGGGCGTAATCCAAGCCAAACCCATGGCTTTCGGCAATTTCGAGGTTTGCCCGATCAGTGTGCTTACGAAGCGCTGATGGCGACGGCAACATGCCTCCCGGAAAGATATAGTATTGGATGAAATCCGGGCCGCCCCGGTATTCTTCAAAGTGTGCATCATCGATGGTGATCAGTTGCAAACCGCAACATCCATCGGATCTCAATCGATCGCGAATGGCAGAGAAAAATGCCGGCCAATAGGCTTCGCCAACCGCCTCGAACATCTCGATCGAGGCAATCCTATCGAATTGCCCAGAGATATCACGATAGTCTCGAAGATGAATGCTGACTTTGTCGTTGAGCCCCTCAGCTTGGACACGCTTGGTCGCCAATTCGAATTGTTCTTTGGACACGGTTATCGCTGTGACCTCAGCGCCGAACTCAGATGCTGCGACAATCGCGAAACTTCCCCAGCCACAGCCGATTTCCAGGAGCTTGTGACCGGGACGGAGGTCCATCCGCCGACATAGCGCCCTGTACTTGTCCAACTGAGCCGAATGCAGATCCTTCGCACCATCTCCGAAGTATGCCGATGAATAGGTCATCGTAGGATCGAGCCACGCCGCATAGAAATCATTGCCCAAATCATAGTGAGCCCTGATATTTCGACGACTGCCTGACCTGCTGTTTCGGCGCACGGAATGAAGGAGTCGCCCCGCGAGACGAGCGAGTACATTGCCGTGATATTTATCGATCCAAGCTGAACGATTGCAGTCCAGCAATATCAAGAGCTGTGCGAGATCGGGACTATCCCAGTCGCCGTCGATGTAGCTCTCGGCAAAACCGATGGCACCGCGCATCAAGAATCGTCGGACAAACCGGGTGGTCTTGACCCTCATGGTCGCGCTCAGGTCGGGTCTGCGCTCGCCTCGAAACAGATGTTGTGCGCCGTCCGGCAAAATCAGTTTCAGCGTCCCCACAGAATGGCGCGATCCGAGAGCAATAATGAGCTTTCTCTCAAGCGCGCCACCGGGACGAAAGGGCTTCGCACGTGGAAGAGACAGGGTGCTTTGGGTTGATTGGTCAGTCATCAGACGCTCTTTGGATTGATTTTATGGGAGGGGTATAGCCGTTTTCCGTAGTAAACAGCACCCTTGATCCAAAGACGTAGGGCCTCGAAGTGAATGCCGAGGGTGACCTTAGCAGTAAGTAGTCCACATCGTATGATATGGCGCGCCAAAGTCGCATCTGTGACCGCCTCTTTTTTGCCGGTCTGAACAGCAACCATCGCGTTACCAACACGGTCGCGGAAATCGATGGAAAGAGCCAGATGTTCGTCAGGCAGCGTCGCCTTGAAACGATAGCTCCCGGAAACGTCCATGAATGGCGAAACATAAAACTGCTTGTCACATTCATGGCTTATCGAACGACCGTCCGCGGAGTCGCCTAAGTCAAATATGTAGCAATGCTGTCCTCCGAATGTGTTCTTGACCTCATAGATCAAAGCCCGCAAATAGCCTCCGTCGTAGCAGTAATAGACACTCAAAGGATTAAACACATAGCCAAAGACGCGAGGAAAGGACAAAAGACGGATCGATGGCCTATTGAGAAAAACATTCTCTTTGCCGAGCATGGACATCGCCCAGTTTTTGAGATTCTTGCCGTCCCGACCACCATGATCGTTGTCATAGAACGATAGAACATTGAATCGGTTGTATGAGAATAACTTAATATTTCGATCGAGATGTTTGAGCTCATCAAGATCAATCAGCAGCGAGAACACCGAGTAAGTGAAACGATGCTTTAGGGGTTTCTTGCGGCAATGCATTACTTTGCCGAAATAGAGCGAAGAATGCATTGCTTTATGCAGGCTGCGGAAGAATATTCCTGACCGCCGAAACCACTCGTTTGGCCCCGGGTGTACCCAGAGACCAAGGTGTTTCGACACCCAGGGATTTGGCGACGGAGATCGCCGAGACGACGCCATCCTCATGGAAACCATACCCGAGCCAAGCGCCTGCATACCATACGTTACCTTGGCCCTGGAGACCGCTGAGTGCGGCTTGCGCTACATGCGCCTCCCGGTCGAGTATGGGATGGTCATAACTATATTCGGCGAATATCGTCTCGGGCTTTGGCTGCTTGATCGGATTGAGCGTGACAAATAACGGAAACCGATCATCAATATTCTGTAACTTGTTCATCCAATAAGTGGCGGATACGGGCATCTCATGGTTCTCGGAGGCCGACAATTTACCGGCCGCGTAGTTCCAGCTTGCCCAAGCCGCGCGCCGTTGAGGCATGAGATCGCTATCCCGATGCAGATAGACCTTGTTCTCCTGGAATCGAACGGCACCCAAGGCACTGCGTTCCCTCTCCGTCGGCTCAACGAAAAGTGCTAAGGCCTGATCCGCATGACAGGCGAGAACGACGTGATCGAATTGACGAACCTGCCCATCGCGATCGAACAGGTCGACACCTCCTTCATGGCGTTTGATCGCGCGTGGCGCATGAGAGAGCTTGATGGTTGCATCCATGTCAGACGCGAGTTTGCGGACGTAGTTGATCGAGCCGCCCGACACTGTCCGCCACTGAGGATGGTCGCCAATATCAAGAAGCCCGTGATTGGCAAAAAAGCGCAAAAAGCTGACACTCGGATAATCAAGTATCTTGGCGCATGGCGCCGACCAAATAGCTGCCGCCATGGGTAGCAAATAGTAGTTGCAAAAACTCGACGTGAATGCGTGCGCGTCGAGAAACTGGCCGAGCGTTTCCCGACTATCTTTATTGCTCCGCAGCACAGCCTTCCCCAAGCGGCAGAACCGGCTGAAGTCTTTAAGCATCAATAGGAACGAGGGCCGGATGAGATTGCGTTTTTGAGCAAACAATGTCGAAAAAGCGCTGCCAGCGTATTCGATCCGCCCGTTGTCAAGACTGGCGGAAAATGACATGACGCTTGATTCCGTCTTGACATTGAGATGTTTAAATAGATTGACGAGATTAGGATAGTTTCGTTCGTTGTATACTATAAAGCCGGTGTCAACGTCGATACGATGGCCATCGTAATCTACAGTCGCAGTGTTTGAGTGCCCGCCAAGCCGTTCGTCTTTCTCGAATACCGTGACATCATGATGTCGATCAAGCAACCAGGCGGTTGCTAAACCAGAGATACCGGTGCCAACGACAGCGATGCGCAATATGGGAACTCCTAGTTAGTCCGAAATACTGCCAGACGTGGCGACCATGAGACATGTTCCGAGGAGGGGGGCGATCGCAGGGCGTGGGGGAGGACGAACCTGCGATCGCCTACCGGCGTCGTTGCAACGCACCGGCAGGAGCCTTTACGCGCCTTCATCTGGATCGGATCAGGAAAAAGAATGGCTAAATGCGCTCGCCACCTTGCAAGGGCGAAAAACGCACGGGGAGATAGCGGCGCTCTTTGTATGACCCGTCTGGCCGGCGGCTAAGGACAGTAAGATATTGGGGGCCTTCAAGCGAGCCAATCGGCGCGACGACTCTGCCTCCGGGCCCGAGTTGCGCAAGCAGCGGTGATGGAATGTGGTTGACCGCTTCTTTGATCAAGATCACATCGAAGGGCGCCTGCTCGGGCCATCCGAAATAGCCGTCACCTTCGCGAATGTGCACGTTCCGAATGTAGTTCTGCGCCAAGATATTGGAGGCTTGATCGGCGAGTTCTGGAATGATTTCCACACTGTAGACCTCAGCGCCCATCGCCGCCATGACCGCTGCATGGTACCCTGAACCGGTGCCGGTTTCATAGACGCGGTCTTGCGGCTGTATCTGTGCAAGTTCGGTCATGAGTGCCACAAGGAACGGTGCGGCAAGGTTTTGTTCGGGATGGATCGGAAGGGGATGAGGCGCATAGGCAAATTGTTGTAAGAATGTTGGGACAAAGAGGTGCCGGGGAACAGCTTCGAGTGCGTCCAGCACATTTTGCGATATCGTATCGACCCCTGTCGCCTTGGCAGTCAGCTTGGCCTCTTCGGCGATGTGTTCGACCATCAAGTGACGCAACACCGATTCATCATCGTTTTCAGCCGCAGCGCCTAGAGATTGAGCCAACGCTGCAAAGACCAAAGTCACCGCGAAAACCATGCTTGGCAGCAGTTTTGCGCAATATCCTTTTCGCAAAAAAAGCCTCCTGGTGTGGATACGACCTAAACTTGACCTTGCGACACGCGGCCATGAAGGAAAAGCAAAAACTATGTCGCCCATCAATTTCGGCGAACAAGACTGATATAGCGGAGCTGTCGCGATGACCAAGATCGCCATCATTGGCGCCGGTGCCTGGGGCACAGCCCTCGCGCAAACCCTCACACGCAGTGGGCTCAGCCCCACGCTCTGGGCTCGCGATCCTGAGCAAGTTCAGGAAATACAGGAGAAAAAGACCAATAACCGAAAGCTATCCGGCGTTCGACTGAGCGGTCAGATAAACGCCACTCGGCACGCAGGAGATCTTCAGGGCACGGCGATCATGCTGTTGGCAATCCCGACACAGGCACTTCGCGACACACTCGAAAATCATCCTTTCGACGCGCCAATTTTGGTCAGCTGCGCCAAGGGATTGGAGCGACATTCGGGGCTCAGGCCATCACAAGTGATCAAATCGTGTCGGCCCAATGCGCATGTCGCAGCAATCAGTGGTCCCTCCTTCGCGGGCGAGGTCGCAATCGGCTTACCCACAGCACTCAGCATCGCCGCAACAAATCTCGTAGCCGCCCAGAAGATCGCGGACCAACTTCGCCACGAACAATTTAGGCTCTATCCAAGTGATGATCTCATCGGCGTCGAATATGGCGGGGCCTTGAAAAACGTCATTGCCATCGCCTCCGGTGCAGTGATGGGCAAAGGCCTCGGCGAGAATGCGCGTGCCGCACTCATTGCACGCGGACTTGCTGAAGTAGCGCGGCTCGCGATCGCCGAAGGAGCCGTTTCGGAGACCCTGATGGGGCTTTCCGGTCTCGGCGATATCCTCTTAACCGCGACCAGCCTCACCTCTCGCAACACCAAGTTGGGCTATGATCTCGCCCAAGGCTCGACCCTATCGAACTCCCTTGCCGAAGGCCGCCATACCGCAGCAGCGGCAATTGATCTTGCCAAGAAAAAGGGCATCGAGATGCCGATCGCTCAGGCCGTGAGCGAGGTCCTCGCCGGCACCAGAAGCCTCGCCCAAGCCATCCGAAGTCTCTTGGATCGCCCTCTTCCGGAAGTCGAATGGTCGTCCCGAGCACGCCCCTAGCGTGCGTGAATTTCCCGGGCAGCGTCACGCCAAGCAACGAGATTGACAGGTGCTCTGACATCGAGCTTTTGCTCGACATCGCTGATTGCCGAATCCTCGAGTTTAGCGAGATCGTCGATCGTCTTGATGCCGACATCGCCAAGCTTGCGGGCAACGACTTTCCCAATACCCTTGATCTGCGTGAGATCATGTTCTGTGCCTTGGGCCGGCGTCGCTTGGCTCACATTGATCCGTGGAAGGGTTTCAGAAGCGGCGCCCTCCTTGCGATGGGCTTCGAGTTCCTTCTCCAGAGCC
>CAYPOV010000040.1:0-19936 GCA_964412385.1 uncultured Geminicoccaceae bacterium | reverse complement strand
ATAGGGGTGTTTCGGTTCGTAGAAGATTTCGTACGTGGTCCCGCGCTCGACAATTCGTCCGGCATACATGACCAGCACCTCATCGGCGACCTCGCCGATCACCCCGAGATCATGGGTAATGATGATGATCGACATGCCGAGATCATCTTGCAGATCGCGCATCAACCGCAGAATTTGCGCCTCGATGGTAACATCCAAGGCGGTTGTCGGCTCATCGGCAACCAGAAGCTTGGGGTCGCAGGAAAGCCCCATCGCGATCATCGCCCGCTGGCGCATGCCACCTGAGAACTGATGAGGATATTCCTTGAGCCGCTGCAACGGATTGGCGATGCCGACTTTTTCAAGCATCGCCGCCGCATGGTCGCGTGCGTCGCGCTTGTTCAAGCCGAGATGCAGACGGATCGCCTCGATGATTTGGCTGCCGACGGTAAAGACCGGATTGAGCGAGGTCATGGGTTCCTGGAAGATCATGGCGATCTCGTTGCCCCTGAGGCTCCGCATATCCTGGCCTTGCGGATCGAGCTGATCGATGCGCACCGGTGCCGCATCGCCACGGCCTCGATAGGTGATCGAGCCCGCCACGATATCGCCCTTGGGGCGCGGCAGCAGCTGCATGATCGAGAGGGCAGTGACCGATTTTCCGGATCCCGATCCGCCGACGATTCCCAAGGTCTTGCCGCTCGGCTCCTCGAAGCTCACCCCATCGACCGCTTTGATAATGCCGGAATCGGTTGTGAAATGCGTGGCGAGGCCGTCGACCTCCAGAACATAGTCGCGCGTGGTCATGCCGGCATCGCCTCCTTGCCGGCGTCCAAGCGACCTTGCCGGATCGATTCGAAACCTTCGAGCGTTAGTACATCCGCGTGATGACACGAGACCAAATGCCCAGCCTCTCGCGCCGATTCCTTGAGCTCAGGACGTTCGACGCGGCACAGTTCCGTCGCATAGGGACAGCGTGGGTGGAAATGGCAGCCGGATGGCGGGTTGGAGGGATCAGGCACGCCACCTTCGAGTGGCGGTCGTTTCGAGCGCGCCCGCGGATCTGCCATGGGGATGGAGCGCATCAAGGCTTCGGTGTAGGGATGCTGCGGCTTTTGGTAGAGCGAATCGGCATCCGCGAGCTCGACCACCCGACCCAAGTACATTACAGCGACCCGCGTCGAGATATGTTCGACTACACTCAAATCATGGGCGATGAAGAGATAGGTGAGCTTGAGCTCGCGTTGCAGGTCTTCCAGAAGATTGATCACCTGCGCTTGGATCGAGACATCGAGTGCGGAGACGGCCTCGTCGCAGATCACCAGGCGGGGGTCGAGGATGAGCGATCGGGCAATGCCAATGCGCTGCCTCTGGCCACCAGAAAATTCGTGCGGATAGCGGTTGAGGTAGCTCGCCGGTATGCGCACACGCTCCAAGGCCGCGACCACGCGATCGGTCTGCTCCTGGCGCCTGGTAACGCCATTGACCTTGAGGGGATCGGCGATGATATCGCGCACCGTCATGCGCGGGTTCAAGGAGGACATGGGATCTTGAAAAATGATCTGGATCTGCCGGCGGACGTTTCTGAGGGCCTCGCCTTCGAGCGTGGCAATATCGACTTGCCCCTTGTCACTCATGAATTTGATCTCGCCGCCCGACGGCTCCACCAATCGGGGAATGCACCGGCCCGTGGTTGTCTTGCCACAACCCGATTCGCCGACGAGGCCCAAAGTCTCACCTTCTTTGATGTCGAGATCAACGCCATCGACCGCACGCACGTGACCGTCGACGCGACGCAATACACCACGCTGGATCGGAAAGTGCTTGGTAAGGCCACGCACCGACAAAAGAGATTTGGGCGACGATCCCGTCTGGGCCCGTGACGCTGTATCAATCATTTATAGGGGTCCGCCGCGTCACGCAGGCCGTCGCCCACGAAATTGAAACAGAGCACGGCAACCACAACCACAAGACCAGGTGTCAGGAGCCATGGGAAAAGCTGCACATTCTGGAAACTCTGCGCCTTTTGAAGCAACACGCCGAGGCTGACCACGGGCGGTCTGAGACCTACCCCCAAAAAGCTCAAGGAGGTCTCGGCGAGGATCATGGCTGGGATCGCTAGTGTGAGGCTGACGATGATGTAGCTCATGAAGTTGGGCACGAGATGGCGGCCGATAATGGTCATCATAGGCGCATTATAGCCGCGCGCGGCGGTCACATAATCCTCTTCCCGCAAAGAGATGAATTTCGAGCGCACGACGCGGGCAAGGCCGGTCCATCCCATCAAGGAAAGGATTACGGTGATGGCAAAATAGACCTGGAGTGCCGACCATTCCTTGGGAACGGCGGCCGCCAGAGCGAGCCATAAGGGGAGTTGCGGGATCGCCTGCAGCGCTTCGATGATCCGTTGAATGACGTCGTCAACAAAGCCGCCCACCAAGCCCGATATGCCACCCAAGAGCAGGCCAAGGAATAGGCTTATAAAGACACCGACAAAGCCGATCGTAAGTGAGACGCGGCAGGCATGAATGGTTCGGCTGAGAAGGTCTCGTCCCAAGGCATCGGTGCCAAGCAGCACGAGTTTGCCGGGAGCATCGACGCCAATGAGATGGATGTCGCCCGGAATAAGACCCCAGAGTTTGTATTCATCACCGCGGTGAAAGAACTTGATCGGATAGCGGGTGCTGGTGTCGGCTGTGTAGGTAAACTGCCAAGTTTCCGGATCCATCTCCTTGTCCCAATCATAGACAAAGGGCCTGAGATGGAAGTTGCCCTCGACATCAATGAAACGCGGGCGCTGCGGCGGCAAATAGGTATCGTCGAACTCGGTCCAGGCGTCATAAGGTGCGAGGACTTCGGGAAAGCCGACGCCGCCGATATACATGGCGACCAAGATCCAAAAACTGATCACCGCTAAACGATGTCGGCGAAAGCGTCTGATGATGAGCCGCCATTGGGTCTCGGCCACTTGCTTTTCGGGCGTTACCGCTTCCGCCTCAAGGTTGGGTGCCGGTCTGATCAGGGATTGCGGATCGTGAGAAAGGTCTTTGGCCATTAGTCGTACCGTATCCGCGGATCGATCACCGCAAGGAGAATGTCAGAAACGAGTGTGCCGATCACAGTGAGCAGGCTCAAAATCAGGATGAAACTGCCAGCCAAATACATATCCTGATCGCGCAACGCCGTGAACATGGCTGAGCCGGTTGTTGGCAGATTCAAGACGATCGAGGCGATTACCTCGCCCGAGACGAGTTGCGGCAATAGCCAGCCGACCGTCGAGATAATCGGCAGCATCGAAATGCGGAAAACATGTTTCCAAATCACCACGCGCTCGGCCAAGCCCTTGGCACGCGCCGTTTGCACATAGAGCTTGCCCAATTCGTCCAAGACCATGCCGCGCAGCACACGCACCAGAAAAGCGGTCCCCGAGGCGCCGATAACAATGATCGGCAAGAGCAGATGCTTGAAAAGATCGACAACCTTGCCGAAGGACCAGGGTGCGAACTGATACTCCGGACTGAACAGCCCGCCCAAGCTCCAGCCCAACAGCGAATACGCCAAGAACATCAAGATTAAAGCGAGCATGAATTCCGGAATAGAACGGCCGAGAAAGGCGAGAAAGGTAAAGGAATAATCGAAGAGGCTATATTGGCGAACCGCAGAATAGACGCCCAGTGGAATGGCAACGATCCAAGTGAAAACAAGCGTCAAGAAGGTGATCCCGATGGTTAGCGGAATTCGCTCCCAGAGTATCTCGCTAACTGGCCGATTTTGCGCGAGACTCGGCCCAAAATCGCCCTCGCTGACGATCTTCCAGATCCAGGTGAGGTATTGCTCCCAGATTGGGCGGTCGAGGCCGTACTGCTCGCGCAAGAATTCAATCTCCCTGGTCGACATCGGCCCAAGAGTTTCTTGAAGTTCGGCCATGTACGATGTCAGGAAATCGCCTGGCGGTGCCTGTATAACGAGAAAGGCGACAATACTGATGATGAATACCGTCGGCACCATATAGAGACACCGCCGAATAATGTATGCCGTCATATCAACCTGGAATGTGCTAGAATAAAGCTCCGTAGCCGAAGCTACGGAGCGCAATATTCACCGGACTAATATTGGTGGCGTCCCTTAACCTTCCTCGGCAATATAGAACTGCATGGGAAGGTGGAGCCCCATATAGGTCGCGTACCAGTCCCAGATACCCTTTTCCGGGACGTTCTTGAGACGGCTGCTCACCATGACGGGGTGCGGTGCCATCGACACCGTGCCGATGTACCAAAGTTTGTCGGCTTGAGTCTGCAAAAGGTTCCCAGCGGCTTCAGCGCGTTCCTCAGCCACCGGTGAAGAACCCAGCGTGTTACGCCATTCGATGGTCTGTTTCAGAATATCTGGCGGCTCGATGCCGCGCTCACCATTGGTGATGTACCAGGTGCGATAGGCCGGCCACGGTGTATCCTTGCCTTCGCCCGGTCCAGCCGGAGAGAAGTCCTTATCGGCAACACCGAACGCCGTGTCGGTAAGCTGGTCCATCAACAACACATGCATGTCGCCTTCATTGGCTGGCCACATCGTGTCATGGAGTTCGCGGCTAATCGCCTTAATCTGAACATTGAGGCCGATATCGTCGAACATCGGCTTCATGAGCTCGACCACTGGAGCCGGATCGACCGGTCCGATTGGCGCATGCACGAGCTCCGGATTGAACGCACTGCCATCCGGCATGTCCCGCCATCCGTCACCATCTTGATCGACCATGCCGATCTCATCGAGAAGGGCCCGCGACTTGTCAGGATCATACTCGATAAAGGCGTTGGCGTACTCATCCTTAAAGTATTGGCTCGTTGGTGGGATGGTCGCCTGCATCACCATGGCTTGGCCGTAATAGACCTTATCGTTGATCTCTTGACGGTCGATCGCATGGGAAAGGGCTTGGCGGAACCGGTCGTCCCAGAAGATCTCTCGCATGGCCTCATCAGGATGCGAGAGATTGGGCTGTAGTGACACGTCCGAACCATAGACCCGGTGATAGATGTGGGTCTGGTAACCGCCCTGCTCTTCGTTTGCCTTATAGCTCGGGATATCGATCGTCCGGGTGAAGCGCGACGAGATATCAGCTTCACCCGTGACCATCTTGGCGACAGCGATCTCGGGACTGCCGGCAAGGTTGATGCGAACCTGGTCGATATAGGGAAGCTGGTTGCCTTCGGTATCGACAAAGGGCCAGTAGGGATTCCGCTCCCAAAGCATGCCCTGGGCATTGCGATCGACATAGACGAAAGGACGCACGGTCGGCGTATTGTAGGGGAGATCCGGACGATCGGCCATGCCGCCGCGATTGCGGCCGGCGAGGGCCAGGTAGAATTTCGCCCAGCCATCGAAACCCGCTTCCTCGGCAATCCTGTCAGCTTCCTCCTCACCGATGAAATCCGGATGATAGTCCTTCATGAAATGGGCGGGATTGAACGGCCGTGCCGGATTGAGGCGGATATAGAAGGCCTCATGCGCGCGCGGGTTCGGCTTGGCCCAAACCAGCTTCACCGTGTGGTCGTCGACCTTTTCAACACCGAGCAGAGGAACCGGCGTCAACTGATCGGGTGGGACCGGGCTTAACTCGGGATTGTGGGCGACATGATCCCACCAGAACATGAAATCATCGGCTGTCACCTCGACACCGTCGGACCATTTGAGCCCTTTGCGGAACTCGAGTGTCATCTCCTTGGCGTCATCGCTGTAGCTCCAACCCGCCAAGGCATAGGGGATCACATTCTGACCATCCGGCGTGGGCTTGCCAGCAGGGAAATCGCCTCCTGATTCCGGCCAATTAAAGGTCATCGTGTCACCACGATAATTGCGTTCTTCCGCCCAAATCAGGGCAGTACCGCCATAGTCGCCAACCTCGGCGTAAGGCTCGACCACTGGCGGATCTTCGGGAAGCCGCTCTGCAACTGGTGCAAGCTCGCCGGATGCCACTTTATCCGCAAAAAACGGCGATTCGTTGAATTCCGATATACCAGCCTCGGATGCGGTCTTGAACGGCTGGTACCAGCTATCCGGTATTTTCGGATCGACAAAGCGATCGACGCTAAGCGAGGCCCCGTTCTGCGCCTCTTGGGCGAGACCGGGCGTGGCCGTACCGAGCGCCACCAAAAGCGCCGATAGAGCACACATTGTACGTGTCAATGTCATCATGAGCACCCCCTGATAAAGGTCATCATTGGTCTTGGTGACCGACCCAAGCCTCTCGCTTTACGTTCGGTAACCAATTGGTTAATAGCATTACAGTCTACGGAATACGAGATCAAGCGCCTCGAAGAATTTTTTGGAATTCGGCAATCACTGAGACCATCTGCCGGGCATAATCATCTGGGAAGACATCAATGAAACTGGCTTTATGCAACGAAGTGCTGCGCGATTTGAGTTTTGCGGAACAGTGTCGCGTCGCCGCCGCCTTGGGTTATGACGCGCTTGAAGTGGCGCCGTTTACACTTTGCGATGACCCGACAAGGCTCGAGGATGGTGAACTCGAGGTCGCCAAAGAAACGGCAGGGGGCCACGGGCTTTCGATTTGCGGCCTGCACTGGCTCTTGCTGAAGCCCGAGGGTTTGAGCCTCAACGGTCCGGATGCCGAAGCACGTCAGCGTACAATCGAAGTGATTCGTTCGCTCGTCCAGCTCTGTGTTCGCTTCGGCGGCAGCTATTTGGTTCATGGCTCGCCGGCGCAACGCTCGGTTCCGGCCAACGGCGATCTTGCGCAGGCCGAGCACTATGCGCTCGAGGCTTTCCGTGCCATCGCGGAAGACGTTGAGAAGGCGGGTGTTACTTATTGTGTCGAGCCTTTGGGCCGCCGCGAGACCAATTTCATCAACACAATCGAGCAGGCTGCCGCGTTTGTCGAGAAGATCGGCAGCCCGGGTTTCAAGACGATGATCGATGCGCGTGCCGCATTGGAAAACGAGACGCTAGATTTGCCCGAGTTGATCGAACAATGGGTGCCGACGGGCATGATCGGCCATATCCAGCTCAACGACCCCAATCGCCGTGGTCCGGGTCAAGGCGATCATCAGTTCGCACCAACGATCCAAGCCTTGATCCGCACCGGCTATCAAGGGGTGATCGCCATGGAGCCGTTCGACTATCAGCCTGATGGCCCGACCACGGCTGCATTTTCTCTGGGCTATGTCAAAGGTTTGATCGAGGCTGCACGATTGGCTTGAGCTGCGGTGTTCACCGGGTCTACTCTCCATCAGAACGCCAAGACCGGGTAGGCTGATGAAAACCTTCGATCCCCATGGATTTGATCCTAACGAGGTGGTCGCTGAACTCTTGGACGGCGATGGTGCCGTGCGTTTTCGGGGTCTCTTCAGTTCCGAACAGATCGCAGAAGCGCGCGCCATCATCATGGAGGAAACCAGCGATCATGCACTCACGGGCTCGCATTTCAACAAAGACAATGACGATGCCAAATTGCAGCGCCGTGTCTGGAACCTTCTGAGCAAGGGCCCTATCTTTGCCTCGATGCTCGAGCATCCCGCCATCTTTTCGAGCATGCAGGCGTTTTTGGGCTCGGATTTCATCATGGGCTCGATGTGCGCATCCCGCACCATGCCCGGATTCAAGGGGCAGGAGCCGCACCTCGACTATCCTTATTGGGATTATTATCGGAGCCAGAGTTTCCCCAGCCGGATCAATGCGAGCTTTGCTCTCAATGCCCAGGCGACGATCATTATCGATCCGTTCACCGAGCAGACCGGTGCAACCGCCTACCGCCCAGGAACGCAAAGGATGCTGCACTATCCGCGCGGCGGCGATGGTTTCTTCGCCGACTATGAGTTCATGCTTGGCGAGCCTGGCGACGCCGTATTGTTCTTCGGCGCCGTTTGGCATTGTGCCATGCCGAACACGTCGGACCAAGGGCGAGCCGGTATACTGATTGAGTTCCTACCGAAGTTCGTGACACCCATCGAAGACATGCTGAGCGGCCTGGATCAACACTTCATCGACAGTGCCAGTCCCAAAATCAGGCAGCTTTTGGGCTTCTCCTATCCCTGGCCATCGGTGCCGCCCCATCCTCCCATCGTCGACGCCGCATAGTCTTAGCAAACGGAGCTGGCACGTCCTGCGGCGTTGTGGCGAATTGTGAGGCCATCGAACGGGCGGCAAGCCTTAAGGCAACAAACTCATACGGAAACGCCTCCATGCTGCCGAGCCGTCAGTTGGCCCTTGCCACCATCACGCCATTGGCCTCGATATTCGGCAGCGGCTTTCTCATCATCGTGCCGGTACTCTCGAGCGCCACAGGCGCTTATGCAGTCTTCGCAATCGCGCTCGTGTGCGCTCTTGCTTATGCGGTCGGCATTGTCATCCGTCACAATATCGCAATCGTCGAGCCGCTTCACGAGAAAGGCGAGAGCCCTGTTCTCGTGGTGATTGAACGTGTCGCCAATGTGGCACTGACCATCGCGTATATTGTCTCGGTTGCCCTTTATTTGCGGATATTGGCAGCTTTCCTTCTTCAAGGGCTCGGCCATGACAATGACTTCAACGAACAATTGATGACCAGCGTTATCGTTGTGGTATTGGCCCTTGTCGGAGTTTGGAAAGGATTTAAGGCGCTCGAATTCCTCGAAGGCTGGTCGCTCGTCTTGACGATGATCGTCATCGCCACCTTGATCGGCGGGTTCATCATTCATGATGAAGGCGTTCTGCACAGCGAAGGTTTGATCCTGCCGGCATTTCCTCATGAAACGATCTGGCATGGGGCAGCAGTCGTCGCCGGCACCTTGATCTGCGTCCAAGGTTTTGAAACGGCGCGTTATTTGGGTGACGTGTTCGACCGCGAAACGCGGATCAAGGCGTGCCGTCTTTCCCAGATTATCGCGAGCGTCATTTATGTGGGCTTTGTGGCTCTGGCCCTGCCTATGGTGCATCTTCTCAACGGCAAATACGATGACTACAGCCTCTTGACGCTCGCCGGATTTGCCAGCGCATTGCTACCCTTGCCGCTGATATTCGCAGCCGTGATGAGCCAGTTCTCAGCGTCGATTGCCGATATGTTGGCGGCAGCGGGCAATATCGAAGAGACCACGGCCCGCAAAGTCACGCCCAAACTCGGCTATCCCATCATTGCGATCGGCACGGTCGCCATCGTTTGGGTGACGACAACCTTCGAGATCGTCGCCCTCGCCTCCCGCGCCTTTGCGTTTTATTACTGCCTGCAATGCATTGTCGCCATGGCCGCAACGTCCAAACAGACGGCAAAGCTCGGTTTCGGCCTCCTTGCGGTGGCGATGGTTTTGATTGCCATATTCGCCGTACCGGCAAGCTAAGGGTTGATTGCGCGTCTATTCACACCAGTTGCACACTGGCTGGAGCCTCAAGATGCCAGCCATTGCCGGCTGGCTACGCATTATTCGGGATGTCACTTAGGGTAACTGACGGGCAATTCTGGGTAGGGATGCGGCACTCGACGTGGATCGAGGTATCGAGACGTCCCGTCTTGGTATGTCACGAACGTTTGCGGCGTCAAAAACCCAAAAAACCCGACAGGACCAGCACGAGGAGGAACCATTCAACAAATGAGCGGGGTCGCGCCGTGAACAGCAAAGGGAGTTGGCGCTCAAGCCAACTCCACAACCCACCTGTACCGACAAGGCGGTGATGCCGTGTCGAGTATGCAGCAACTCATGGCGTTTAGCCCGATTTCGGTCGTTGTCTGCGGATTGGCGACAGGGGTCGTCATTCTTGTCCTTAGCTATTGGATATCACGACGTCGCAGCGATCCTCTCGCTCGTCCCTCTCTCGCTCGTAACCACAGTCGAGACTGGATTCGCCGTTGCGCGGTTATCCTTGCCGCCATGGGGATTATGCTTGCGGTCACAGCACCGGCGATAGAGCTTGCCATGCCCAATGAGGGTCTGCTCACGGCGGAAGATGCGTTTACGTTACGGGGGCGCGATGACTTCGATCTCGATTTTCTAACCCCCGCACCCGCAGTCGACAAGGGTGATCTGTTGGCTCGCTTACGTTCGCCGGAACTCTCGGCGGAAAGTGTCGCTTTGCAGAGCGAGGCAAAATCACTTCGCCAGGAACAGGCGATACTGAAAGCATCACCATTGGAAGTCGATCCCAATCTCGCCAACCAGCAAAGCCGACTTGATGGCATGCATCTTCACTATTTGGCAGCCATAGATCGAATGCAATCGGAGCTGAATACTGTCCGCCGTGAGTATTCAATAGAGCGCCTGGAGAAGACACAGAGCATCATGTTGCTTGAACGTAGCCTTCGCGGGCTCGAAGGAGATCTTCTCCAAGCTAGGGCTGAGCTTACCAAGGCAACCCGCGAGCTCGAGGCCCAACAAGCGCTCTTCGACAAACGAGTGGCTGCCCGACAAACACTGGAAGAACACCGTGAAGATGCCGACTTCGCCAAAGCCGCTTATGATCGAATCTCGCATCAGATTGAAATTGGTCAGCAAGAACTGACCAAACTCAAATCAGGTCTCGATCATTTGTCCAGTGTGACCAACCAGCAGGATGACGAACTCACCAACGAAATCACAGAAGCCAAGCGACAGCTTGCCCAGATAGCTAAACAATCGCAGTCACTGGAAACAGCGCTGGTCGCTGATCGATCCGCCGCCGAACAAAGACGCATAGACGAGCTCACAAAACTCGAGCACGAAATCGCCAAACTCGATGCCGAACGGCATGGTATCGCGCAAAGCCTGGCGATCGTGGCACCTTTTGCTGGCGAGATTGCCTATCGATCTTCGGCGCCCAACTCGGTGCTACCCGGGCATCCACTGATCGTGCTCGCAGCACCCAATACGTTCTCGATAGAGTTGCGGCTGCCGATCGCCGAGGCCTCCTCCATAGCCAATCGTGGGCAGGTTATTCTCGAACTGGAGGATCGAACCATCGAACACAGTGGAGAGATCATGCCTCAATCCAGCGAGTATGTCGTGCGGCGATTCCCAGCAGAATTTCACCAATGGCAGCTGCTTGACCACGACCCTGGCATGGCGTTAGTTGAGATGACGGCATTCCCACCCGGTGATGCCGTCCGCGACCTTGCGCTCGGCACTCCGGTATTCGCACGCTTGGCCTGGATGGCCCCGCTTCATACCCTGCCTCTTTTTCTCCTCGCCTGCGGCATTGGGCTTTCCGGGATGTTTGGAGCCTACCTATTTCGTGCTCGAACAAACGCCGAATCAAAAGCATCGTCACAGGAAATCCGAAAGGGCAATAGCAGTGGGATCTTCGAGCTGGATCGGGACAAGACAGCGGTAACACTCCTTGGGACGCAGCTACGGGAGGAACTGCTACGAAAGGAGCCCGATCCCGCCTTGCTGGCAACCATAGAATGGGTGATTGAGCGGCAAGGTCTCGACGCCGTGAAAGCGCTCACCCAGGGTCTCGGCGACATCCATCAATTGCTGGGGCCAATCCAAGAGCTCCTCACAACCCCATCCAACGTTCGTCAGTATCCGCAATTGGCCACCCAACTCGCCCCAACACTGATCTCACAGCATCCCAAAGCGATCGATCAACAGCGCCTTGCCGCCATTTTGAGTATGCTGGCGCCATCGGCCGTGGTCCGAAGGGAACAAAGGGCAGACCAGAATCCGAGCAGTGTCCGCAATGGGCCGAGCCAAATGACGTTGGGCCCAACGCCTGCCAATATCGCCACGCCGTGACGTAAGGAGGTGATTACGGCAATGTCAACGACGCTATCCACCTTAGAGGCCGAGCTTGCCCACCATTCCCAATTGCCAACAAATCCGTCTCGAAACAACTCTAGTCCTCTCAGTTCTTCTGACCTTGATTACCGGTAGTGCTGCGATTGCTGCGGGATTGTTTGTCGCCGATCGCATCGTCGCTAGCACGGAAGCCGGTGCCGATCTCTGGCACTATTTCGACCACATAGCGTTGGCCTGGATAGCCGGCGCATTTCTCTATGCTAACTTAGCCTATCAGCTCACCCGCGTTGGGCAGGCATTCCGCTATCGTCATCGTCCAGACGAACAAGACGCAAGGTCTGGCATCTTCGCCTCCGACCGACCAAAAGCACCATTGGCAGTTCTGGTTCCTTCTTACAATGAAAATATTCGCCTTCTTCACCAGACACTAATGTCCGTGGCGCTACAGCCCTATCCCCATAGCCGAGTGGTTCTGCTGATTGACGATCCGCCCTACCCCAATATTGACGGTGATCTACGCGATCTATTGACAGCAAGGCGCCTGCCCAAAGAGATCGAGGAGTTGCTCAGCGCCGAGGCTGTCTGGATCGGTCTGACACACAAGGAATTTCGTGCTCGCATCAATTGTGGTTCCGTTGACTTGCAACGAGAGCGTGATCAGTTGGCTGCAACGCTACAAAAAGCTGCTCTCTGGTTTCTGCATCAAGCCGCGAACTACACCATCAGCGACCACACGGATCAGTTATTTGTACGGTGTGTTTGGCTTGAGCCCGGCGAAGAGCTTTTGGCGCGGGGCGAGTCGGTGCGGGATGCATTAACGAACGACGATGATTGGGATATCGTTGCCATCGATCGCGAATATCGGCGCATCCTCGCTATCTTCAACACAAAGCTCACATCCTTCGAACGCAAGCGCCTCGTTAACCTTTCGCAAGAACGAAACAAGGCTGCCAACATCAATAGCTATATTGCTTTGATCGGCAAATCGTTCTGCCACATCGCGCAAAATGATGGCGTAGCCCTCGTAGAAGCGAGTTCAGAACACGGAGATTGGGCCGTTCCCGATGCGACTTACATCATGGTCGTCGATGCTGACAGTGTAATTCTGTCCGATTATGCCAACGCACTTATTAGCGAGTTGGAAACGCCAGGCAATGAACGTGTCGCCATCACCCAAACGCCCTATGTCGCAGTTCCTAACCCGCAGCGCCTACTTGAGCGCATCGCCGGCGCCACAACGGATGTCCAGCACATCGTCCATCAAGGCTACACCGCATATGCAAGCACCTTTTGGGTTGGTGCAAACGCCGTTGCAAGAAAGGCGGCGCTCGACGACATTTGTACAATTGAGTACGAGCGCGGCTATGCAATACCCAAATACATTCAAGACCGCACGCATATCGAGGACACGGAATCGAGTATTGATCTCGTGGAACGCGGCTGGACACTTTACAACTATCCGGCGCGCTTGGCTTACTCGGCAACGCCACCCGATTTCGGCTCGTTTCTTATCCAGCGGCGCCGTTGGGCCAATGGGGGTCTCATCATCGCACCCAAGGTGCTACGCATTCTCGCCAGCCGGAGCCCTCGCACGAGCCGTTTACTGCAGGTCTGGATAAGACTGAGCTATCTTATTGGCCTCGCACTCGGCAGCGTCGCCATGTTGGCTTCCCTCATTTATCCGTTCGACGACGCTCGACTAGGTATCGTGCTTACGCTCGCCGGAATCACCTATGTGACAGCCTATATCTGGGACCTCCAACGACAAGGATACTCGTTCAAGGATTTCTTTCATGTCTACAGCTTGAATCTCCTCCTCATTCCGATCAACTTGGCCGGCGTCATTAAATCGCTTTACCAAGCGATCAGTGGCCGCAAGACACCCTTCGAACGCACACCGAAAATCGACGGCAGAACCGCCGTGCCGCGTTCCTTCATACTTTTGGAGTATGCTATTCTAGGCCTATGCCTCACCGCACTCCTGACAGCGATCGTTGATCATAGATGGGTCCAGGCGATTTGGACCAGCGCAAATTCGATAGCAATGATCAACGGTCTCCTCCATCTAGTCCTCGAAAGGGGACGCGAGGAAGCCCCAGCATAAGGGGGATTGGCTCGCGCCAATCGGTGTATGAAGGCTCAGCGAATGATTGGATTCAGGCCTCCTTGCCATGGCGATGGCTTTGATTGCCATATTCGCCATTGCGGCAAACTAAGCCATCACTCAAAGAGCTGTGTGACGAAAGGCACTGCATCACGAGTGCGGAGGAGAGTAGTCACGTCGGGCCGCCCATGAGCTTGAGACCCGCCATGCTGACTTCCTCCGATGCCAAAGCCATCATTACTGTTGTTGTTGCCGATACCGAAAGCTCGAAACGCATATCGAGCAATCTCGACGTTTTGATGCCCGATAGCTGGGGCCTCACAGGTGCCGTCCGCAATTGGGGTTATGTGCTGAGCTTTCAGGATCCCACGGAACAAGAGACTGCGAACACGGTCTGTACCGGTATTGCGGAAGCGACGGTCAAGGCCATCAATCGCGGAATCGAGAACAAGCTTCCGAGCTTGAAGCGCATCGCCAAGGCGATGGAGGTCAATCGTGTTCGCAATGGGGTCTACCACACAGCGACAGGTATCATGACCATCGACAAATTCGGTTACGTCTTCGACTGGCACGCAACGCTCGCCGCGTCCAATCCGATGATCTACCCTAGCATCGACGATTGGAAGAAAGACAATGGCGGCGTCACCGCCGAGACTCTCAAGGGCTTTCCCCTACCCTGACGACACCTCGATATTGGCATGCAGGGCGAGCCAGACGGTTGGTGGATCGATCGAAGTGCGGGTGACGCGGTGACGGCAATGGGCGGGGATCAGGACCCAATCACCGGCTCGCATTCCGAGTGGTGAGGCTTGGTCTTCGATCAAGAGCTCGGCTTCGCCTTGGATGACCACGACCCACTCATCGTCATCTTGATCGTACCATGTATCGCCCGGGGTCTTGTGTCCCGCCGAGACGATACGCACAAGGCGGAACTCGGCTCCTTGGATCAGCGGATGGAAGCGCTCGTCCGGTCCGGTGGCGAGATCCCCCAGAAGCGAGCCTCGGCGAAGCTCAGGCCTGGCCACAATCACGCTCGAGGTACGCGAGATGACCACCGCCGGTGGCATAAAGGTTGGCACCGGTTATAAAGCGCGCGGCATCAGAGCAAAGAAGCAGAGCGGCACCGGCATAGTCCTCGGGGCCCGAGATGATCCCCAATGGATTGACGCCGCGGTTGCTCTCCCACCAGCTATCCTTGCCGTCCCAGAGATCGCGGTTGCGCTCGGTCGCCACCAGTCCGGGCGAGAGCGTGTTGAAAAGGACGTGTTTGTGGCCGTATTCGACCGCAAATTGCCGCATGAGGGTTTCTTGGGCGGCCTTGAGGCCCGAATAGGTCGCGTTGATGCGGCGCGGACGGGCTTGCTGAATGCTGCCGATCGAGAGCACCCGGCCCCAATCGCGTGCTGCCATGGAGGGCACAAACTTCTGCATCAGCAAGACTGACGTTTTGAAATTGATCGCGTATTCCCGATCAAGATCGGCGGCGGTGATTTCGGGCAAGATCTTGTCACATTGCACGGACGCGTTGATGACGAGAATGTCGATCGGCGGCGCGCTTGCGCAGGAATCTGCGATCGCGTCCACCGCATTGGCGGCCGCCAGATCCTGATCGATGAGCCAGCAGCGGCGTCCCATCTCTTCAATCACCGATTTCTGTTCGCGGGCGCTCGCTCCTTTTTCGGTGCCTGCGTCATAGGCGCTTGAATAATGGACGACGATGTCGGCGCCCGCTTTGGCGAGCACGCGTGCAATGGCACCGCCAATACCGGTCGAGCCACCGGTAATCAGGGCGGTTCGACCGTGGAGGCTGAACATAGCCTCGATGGTTGGGATCTCTTCCATGATTGCTGACTTCCGCGTCGATTGAATGTGTTCGGGGGACAACAGCACGAAATCCGAACAGCCGCCAATTTCAAGTTATGCAGGCGCTTAATATACTTGGCAGGTGATCGACAGTGGAACGTTGCGCCGTCGTCTATCGAACTAAAGAATCACCTTTACCGAGCATGGCGCTTGACGCATGAGTCATGGCGTCAACGGCGGCGATGGTAAACGACCTCGGCGATGATAAGGTGTTTTGACAATCACATTGGGTTCATTCCCGCTTATGGAAATTAATGAGCTTTGCCGAACTCCCCTCGGCCTGAGCCCGGACCAGCTTTCGGCGCTGTTCAATGACTTCGTGGACGAAGAGGCGACGACCGAACAGAACTGGAAGGAGGAGGTACGGCGGCGCAAGCGCAAGCTCCTGACACGCTGGATCCGGGACAAGTTCGGCGCCTCGCAGGCACAGGGCCGGGATCTCGACATTGTGCAGCATGAATACGAGCGTGCCTGGTCCGCACGCGGCGGCGATATCTATCAGCTGGCGAATGGATCCATCGACCGCACGCCCTGGATCGCTTATGGGCGCAATGTTTTTGCAAGCGACCTCGGCGCCACGCGGTTTCGCCAAAAGATCATGATCCACACGATCAATCATATCGCCCCCTCGACGGTACTCGAGATCGGTTGCGGCGATGGGATCAATCTACTCTTGCTGGCCTGCAGGTTTCCGGACATTCAGTTCACCGGCGTGGAGTTGACCGCAGCGGGTGTGCAGGCAGCCCAGGAGTTTCAAGCCAAGCACGACACGCTCCCCTCAGGAATTGCCACGTTTGCACCCGAAGATCTCCCGGATCCGCAGGGCTTCAAGAACGTGACCTTTTTGCAGGGAAGCGCCGATAATCTGCCTTTTGCCGATGCCAGCTTCGACTGTGTTCAGACCATTTTGGCGCTCGAGCAGATGGAGCAGATCCAACAAAAGGCGCTGGCCGAAATGGCCCGCGTGGCGCGTCATTGGTGCTTCAACATCGAGCCGTTTGCCGATGTGAATGCGGGGTTTTGGTCCAAGCTCTATGTATCCCAGCGAGGCTATTTTCGCGCCAAGATCCAAGAATATCGAAAATACGGGCTCGAACCGCAATGGGCGACCTCGGACTATCCTCAAGAACTCTTCCTCAAGACCTGCGCGGTTCTGTCGAAGAAGCTGAGCTAATCACCTCGCTTCTCGCACTCGATACCCGACGATGACCCGGGAAACCACGGCCTCTTCGCGCACCGATCTTTCGGTTACCGTCGCGATATGCACGTGGAACCGTGCTCGATACCTTGACATGGCCCTTGACCGGCTTGCCAAGCAAAATATTCCTGACGGTTTGGTTTGGGAGCTGTTAATCGTCGATAATAATTGTACCGACGAAACGCCAGAGATCCTCGAGAGATACCAAGCCCTGTTGCCCTTGCGGATCGTTTTGGAGCGTGAACAGGGCATTGCCTTCGCCCGCAATTGCGTTGCCCGCGAAGCCCGTGGTCCATTGGTTGCCTGTATTGACGACGACGTGCTGGTTCCGCCGGATTGGCTCGTCAGTTACATTGAAGCTGCCGAACACCATCCTGATGACGTCTTGTTCGGCGGTCCGATCACGCCGGTCTTTTCGACCACACCGCCGGATTGGATCGAGAACAATCTCGAGATATTCGGCGGGGTCTTCGCCTATCGCCCGGCGAGCGACGCGTCGGTTATCGATAAGAGGAGTGATTTCCTGCCGTTTGGCGCCAATTTCGCCGTGCGGCGTGAGGTCTTCGAACGCTACAACTTCGAGACACGTCTCGGCCGCGTGCACAATAATCTCTTGGGCGGCGAAGAGATCCAGTTCTTTGAGGCCCTAGTCGATGCCGGTTATACAGGCCTGTGGCTCAATAATGTCGGCGTCGAGCATTATCAGACCGAAGAGCGGCTATCGCGGTCCTACATCTATGACCATTTTCGCTGTCGTGGTATTGTCCGAGCCATGTTGGACGAGGATGGGCGTTCGCTACGCAAGATTTCCGCCAAGCACATCAAGGCGCGCATCAAGATGATGCGGAACGAGAAGGCCAAGAACGGCCAGTGGGCCAAGGCCTTCAAGGCTGCCGCGATCACGCGGGGTCAGTTGGATTTTCTCCTATCGCCCAAAAAGGCGATGCAAGCCGCGCATATGGCGTGAAGGCAGTCTAGCGGGCGGTCCATCCGCCATCGACAGGAAGCGTCACGCCTGTGATCATCGATGCCGCGTCGGAGACGAGAAAGGCGATCGCATCGGCAACGTCGATAGGCGTTGCCAGCCTGCCGAGCGGTGTCGCGTCCATGATCGCCTGTTTCATCACTGCGTCGCCCAGCAGTCCTTCGGTGAGACGGGTCTCGGCAAAGGTCGGTGCGACGGCGTTGACGCGCACGCCTCGCGCCGCCCATTCAAGCGCAAGCGCACGGGTGAGATTAACCAAGGCCCCTTTGGTCGCATGATAGGCGGCATTGGGATAAAGACCGCCGCCGACCAGGCCCATGATCGAGGAAATGAAGACGATCGAACCTCGCTCGGCCTGCAGCATGGATTTTGCAGCTTCCCGGGCAACCAGAAAGCTTCCGGTGAGGTTGATGTCGACGACGCGTTGCCAGGGTTCGAGCGGCATGGCTTCCGATGGCATGCGTGCACCCGTTCCCGCATTGGCGATCAGGATGCCGATTCCGTCGTGCTGTTTCGCGATATCCTCGATCACGGCCGGGATACTCGCATGGTCAGCGACATCAAGCTGCCACGGTTCCGCTCGAAGGCCCTGGTCATTGAGTTCCAGTGCGGTCTGCTGTGCCGCTGTGACGTCGATGTCACTCACGATCACGACAGCACCTCGCTCACCCAGGATCTGCGCCGTGGCTCGTCCAATGCCATGGGCTGCACCGGTAATCAGCGCAACGCGATCCGAAAGGCTGTGGCGATCGTTGGAGGTAACGTTCATCGATGCTGTTCCGATCTCATCCCGGGTTTGTGAGACTTGGCTGCATGATCCAGATGCTCTTTTGAGCCTCGCGGGAGCCTGATACAAGGCGCGAGGTTCAAGAGGGAAACGATGTGACAGCGCAATTCATTCCGGTCGAGCAATTCGATCTCGTCGTCTTCGGCGGTACCGGCGATCTGGCGATGCGCAAGCTCTTGCCCGGATTGTTCCGCCGCTATGGCGACGACCAAGTTCCGGAAGGCAGCCAAATCATCGGTGTGGCGCGAAGCGACCTCGACACCAACGCTTATCGTGCGCGCGTGCGCGACGCCCTGCCACAATTCCTCGATGAGCCCATTGACCCCGAGCGCTTCGAACGTTTCCTTGAGCATATTCATTATGTCCGGCTCGACGCGCTTGCCGATGACGATTGGAGTTCGCTCCACGAGCTTCTACATGGAAACGGCAACGGCATCCGTGTCTTCTACCTGGCGACGGCACCGGGCTTGTTCGGCCCTGTCGCCCAGAAGATCGCCCGCAACGATCTGATCACCGATCAAACACGCGTCGTCATCGAAAAGCCCATCGGACGTGATCTTGCATCGGCGCAAGCCATCAATCACGAGATCGGCTCGGTGCTTCGCGAGGATCAGGTTTACCGGATCGACCACTACCTGGGTAAAGAGACTGTCCAGAACCTGATCAGCTTGCGTTTTGCTAATATTTTCTTCGAGCCTCTCTGGAACAGCCAGGCGATCGATCACGTGCAGATCACCGTGGCCGAAACGATCGGGGTCGGCGACCGTGGCGACTACTACGACCGCTCCGGTGCGCTGAGAGACATGGTTCAGAACCATATTCTGCAGCTCTTGTGCCTTGTCGCCATGGAGCCGCCGGCCGCCCTCGACGCCAACGCGGTTCGCGACGAAAAACTCAAGGTGCTGCGCTCGCTTCGGCCCATCAACGATGCCAATATCGGGACCCACACAGTGCGCGGCCAGTACGCGTCCGGAGCGGTCGGTGGCGAGCCGGTCAAGGCCTATGCCGAAGAGCTCGGCTCTGGACGATCGAGTGACACCGAAACCTATTGTGTGGTAAAGGCCGAGATCGAGAACTGGCGCTGGGCAGGCGTTCCATTCTATTTGCGGACCGGAAAGCGCATGGCTGTGCGCCAATCGGATATTGTCATCCAATTCCGTGCCGTGCCGCACTCCATCTTCAACGAGGCGACACGCCAGATCGTACCGAACAGGCTCTTGCTGCGGCTGCAGCCCGACGAGGGCGTCAAACTCTTCATGATGACCAAGGAGCCCGGGCCAGGTGGTTTGCGGCTGATGAATGTCCCCCTCAATCTCTCCTATGC
>CAYPOV010000039.1:0-20144 GCA_964412385.1 uncultured Geminicoccaceae bacterium | reverse complement strand
TTCATCTATTGGAATATGAACTATCATGTCGAGCACCACATGTTTCCGATGGTGCCGTATCATGCCCTGCCCAAGCTTCATGAGCGCGTAAAGCACGACATGCCGCCGGCCTATCCCAACCCGTTTGTCACGTGGCGGGATGAAATCTGGCCGGCTCTTTGGCGCCAGCGCCTTGATCCAAACTACTTTATCGAGCGAAATTAACCGGAGACGGCGCAACCAACACCTGCCTTCGCCGTTGCAGCAGAATGACAAGGAGTGATCATGAGCAATTGGGTCGATGCCTGCGCCACAGACGATGTCGACGAGGAAGATGTCATCCGCTTCGATCATGATGGCCAGACATTCTGCATCTATCGCTCGCCGGATAGCGAGTATTTTGCGACTGACGGACTTTGCACACACGAACAGGTTCACCTCGCGGACGGTCTCGTCATGGACAACATCATCGAGTGCCCTATGCATAACGGTCGCTTCGACTATAAGACCGGCGAAGGCAAGGGGGCTCCGATCTGTGAGGCGCTGAATACCTATCCAGTCAAAGTCGCGAATGGCAGAGTCATGATCGATCTCGGCTGATGAGCGTCGTTATCATCGGTGCCGGTGAGACGGGAACGCGTGCCGCTCTCACCCTGAGGCAGAAAGATTATGATGATGCGATCACGCTGATCGGCGCCGAACCCGCTCCACCTTATGAACGGCCGCCAGTCTCGAAATCCGTGATTTCCGGCGAAGCCGACGAACCGCCGGTCATTGCAACAGCGAAAGCGCTTTCCGAAAAGAACATCGATTTCAGTTCCGAAACTGTTGTCAAAAAAATTCACATAAGCTCGTCGGCCGTAAGTCTCGATAACGGCGAGACAATTGGATTCGACCAGCTCCTCATCTCAACGGGAGCCCGTGCCCGGCCGCTATCCATGGATGGCATCGGTGACTGCATTCTCCTGCGCAGCCGTGCCGACGCCTTGGCACTTCGTGACAAACTCTCGTCGGGAACCAAGCTTGTCATTATCGGCGGTGGCTTCATTGGTCTCGAATTAGCGGCAAGCACCCTTGCCCATGAGGCTAGCGTCACGGTGATCGAAAAAGCGCCCCATCTCATGGGCCGTGCCGTGCCGGCATCGATTGCTGAAATCGTGCAGAAGCGGCATGAACAAGCCGGCATCGAGATCTTGATAGACCAGGATGTCGGAGAATTCGATGGTCTAGAAGACGCCGATCTCGTCGTGGCCGGCATCGGTGCCATTCCGGAAACGGGTCTTGCCGAGGACGCAGGCCTGGAGATTGAGAACGGCATCAAGGTGGATGGCACACTTCGAACCTCGCATCCATCGATCTTTGCCGCAGGCGACTGCTGCTCGTTCCCTCACCCGCTCTTCAATGGTGATCGCATTCGTCTCGAATCCTGGCGCAATGCCCTCGATCAGGCGGAGCACGTGGCGGGTGCAATCATGGGCGACGAAGCCGACTATCAAGCTGTTCCCTGGTTTTGGTCGGAACAACACGACATGGTCTTGCAGATCGCAGGCTTGGCGCAACTCGCGGAAGAGAAGATCGTACGCAAACTCGGCGAGAATAGCCTAATCGAGTTCGGCTTAGACCAAGAAGGCAGGCTCGTCGCCGCAAGCGGTATTGCCGAGGGTAACAAGATCGCCAAAGAGATCCGCGTGGCCGAAATGATGATCGCCAAGCGGCTATCGCCGAAGCCGAGCGACCTTGAAGACTGCAATGTCAGTTTGAAGTCACTGCTGCGTCAGTAGCGGCCGTTCGCTCGGCGGGCTGCAGAACCATCTCGATCGGAAATTCAGTCCGCACGACATCGAGATCGAGCGGCATGCGGATGAATTCGGCAGCGCGCCATAAAGGAATTTGATCGGCGAAGTTGGCACTCCCCCACCAGCCGTCCTGACCGCCGAAAAGCACAAACCAGTTGGCATTAGGATCGCCCATATCGGAAATATGGCGCGACATCGAACCATAGCTCGCCGTATGACGCTCCGTTTCGAGATCATGATTGGTCTTCATCGGCGTCGCCCGGGAGCCACCCACCGGATACTCATCGAGCGCAAAAAGATACTCGCCGACAACCGGAATATTGGCGAGCGCATGGCCCACCCGCATGCGATGATAGTCGCCCCAGACATCGTAGTTGTCAGCCAAGGCTTCCGCTTCTTCGATCGCGGCCTCAAGAACTGCCTCTCGTTCAGGCTGATCGCGCGCGTCCAAATCTTCGATCAAGAATGCGGTGATGTAGCCCCACTCTTCCTTGGCACCGGAGACTTCACCTTCTTCGTCGCCATACAATTGCGGGACAAGCCCGGTGAGAACCGCCTCGAATGCCAAGGGTGCCCGCGCGTTCTCGTCATAATCGCCGTCCCAGCCCCGAAAATCCTCGATAACGGGGCTCGAAATGCCGGATTGATCGAATCGTGCAGCCAGCTCACCGGCAAGCCTTGCGGCATAGGGTGAGGTCACATCGGTCTGGATCGCCACCAGATCGTTCTTGTCGATCGGCGCAAGCTCGCGAACCATCGCCTGCAAGCGTTCGATCCGATCACTGTCGGAGAAAAAGAAGCCCATGGGCACAGGAGTGTCGCCAGTGGGCCGGTTGTTCGCCGAGGCGATGAAACCCGCATCGGGGTTTAACGACCAAGGCAGTTCCATCACATCAACGAAGCTTTCCCAAGCTGCCCCATGCGTATCGATCTCGCGAACAAGTGTCGTCGGCGGGCCATCGCGGTTCGGGAGCCGTACCGCTGAAAGTTGCCCGATATCACCAGAGGTCGTCGCAAACACCATGTTTTGGCCAGAAACCGCATAGGTCTCGAAGGCACGGCGAAAATTCGAAGCATTCTCAGCCCGCATGGCCTTCAGGAATGCTGTGACTTCATCGCTCGGGTCATGCCCGGTCCAGCGCACCGCAATGTCCTCGCCAGGCAGCACTTCGGCGTCACTAATGATCGGCCCCCAAGGCGTGCGACGTCGCGTGACCTCGTCATCGAACCAGAACCGAGTTTTGATCGTTTCGGTTGTGGTCGTGATCTGATCGTCCGGCAACGCTGAAACATCGAAAAGATCGCTTGCCGCCGCACGCATATTGGTGCCGCCCCAAGCGAGATCCGGGTTTCGTCCAAGGGCAATGAAAGGAAGGCCTGGAAGCATGAATCCAACCGCATGATATGAGGGCGACTTCACGCCGACGATCAGCCAGAGATTGGGGAGGATAAGCCCCAGATGCGGATCGTTGGCGATCCAGGCCGCGCCATTTTCAGCGAGATCGGGTGCAACCACGATTGAATTGCTGCCCGATTTGCTCATACCGGCCAGCATATCCGAGAGCGCTTGCTGTTGGAGCGTTGAGTCGAAGCTCGTCGTACCCGTCGTGCCGATCTCGAGCACGCGCGCGAAATGCTCGTCGAACCCGGGCTCCTGCTGTTCATAGAGCAAAGAGAAATAAATGAGCCAGCCGACGTCGGTGCCAGCAAGCCTGCCGAGCGTGATGACGTCTTCCACGGTCCAAGGCTCTCGATCATAGCCGAGCCAGCCAACCTCGGCGGGAGCAGGTTCGGTCGATTGCGCATGGTTCAGCCCGGCCACGAATTGATCCATCCACAGACGTGTCTCGGGCGGCAGGTTCGCGGCGATCTCAGGTGCAGCGTGACCGAAATCGAGGATACGCAGGGCTTCGTCGATCTCGGTCGTCAAGGGCCCGAACATTTCCGAAAGGCGTCCCTGGGCCACACGCTTGAGGAGATGCATTTGCGCTTCACGCAAATGGCCGTGAACGACACCCAGCGCAAAGGCCAGATCGGCGTCGGTGTCAGCAACGATGTAAGGAACTTGATAGCTATTCCAGTGGATCGTGACCGGCCGCTCGAGCCCACCCGCCCTCGTCTCGATCTCGGCCAAGCGGGAATTCAAGGGAACGTCGCCGGCTTGCGAGGCGCAGCCAACCAATATTCCAAGTGCCAAGATGCTTGACACGAAGCGGGTGAATTGAATCATCGGCGCTGCCAAAAGTTGATCGATCCGAAAGAGTTACGCCGGGCGCCCATTCTCGGTTCGCTCAACGGCTAGCCTAGAAAGGGCCTGACCCAATCGAGACCTTCGACGGTCTCGTCGAACGGCATGTACTCGCAACCGATGAAGCCGTCATAGCCCAACTCATCGATCAAATCGAAAAGGAACGGATAATTGATCTCGCCAAAGTCAGGCTCGTGGCGCCCCGGCACTCCGGCAATCTGGATATGCCCTGCGATCGGCATGTACTCCCGAATCGATACCGCAAGATCGCCGTTCATGATCTGGGTGTGATAGAGATCGAGCTGGAGCTTTAAATTGTCAGCGCCGACCTCCTCGATGATTCGCCGCGCCTGATCGTTGTAGCCAATGATGTAGTTCGGCACATCGCGCGCATTCAAAGGCTCGATCAGTAGCGCAATGCCTTGTTCACCGACTTTTTCCGCTGCCATCGCCAAATTGCCGAGATAGGTCCGCTCAGCGCGCCGCGGTGGCAAGTTCTTGCCCAACAGCCCGCCCATGCAATGGAGCTTCTTGCAACCTAGTGCCTCGGCATAGCGGAGTGCGGTCGCGACCGACTCCTGAAATTCGGCTTCACGCCCCGGGATGGCGGACAAGCCTCTTTCGCCGGCTGCCCAATCACCCGGAGGCATATTGAAGAGCGCTTGCGAGAGACCGTTCTGCTCGAGTTTCCTGGCAATTTCTTCCGGCGGAAAATCATAAGGAAAGAGATATTCGACCGCCTTGAAACCTGCTTCCGCTGCCGCATCGAAACGATCGAGGAAAGGCAGTTCGTTAAACATCATGCTGAGATTGGCAGCGAACTTCGGCATGTCGAAAACCCTTCCCGAAAACGCAAGGCACCAAATCGCGCCCCGTTAACACTTTGTTAACCCGACTGCGTTAAGACTTTGTCAACTTTTTCCCTTTGCTTCGGGAAGCGAGTCGGTCGATGCGCATTCTCAGACCCTCCCAAGAGCCTCACGCCAGCCATATCGAGACGCTGACCTCGCTGCGGTTTCTCGCAGCCTTTTGGGTCCTGACCCTGCATTTCGCCAACGAACTCGGCATCGATCACGAAAGTCGCACCTACTTTATCGAAAAGGGCAAGCTCGGCGTCGATTTCTTTTTTGTGCTCAGCGGCTTCATTATGGCGCATGTCTATCTGAGTGCGATCGAGACCGGCCGCTTCTCGGTCATCGACTTCATCAAGAAACGCTTTGCCCGCCTCTATCCCCTTCATCTTGCTACCTTTTTCTTCGTCGCCGCCTATGTCACCGCGGGCACGACGGTGGGTATCAAACCTGGTGAACCCGAGGCTTATTCCTGGTCATCGGTGCTTCCCAATCTCCTGATGATCCATGCCTGGGGCGTCGAACCCAGGCTTAGCTTCAATTACGTGTCGTGGTCGATCAGTGCCGAATGGTTCGCGTATCTCAGTTTTTTCCCACTCGCACTGCTGACGCTTCGTCTCTCGCCTGCCCGAATGTTGGCAGCGGCCTTTGCTCTATTCTTTGTCGTTTACGCCGCCACGCCATCGATCTTCGGAAGACAGTTGACATTCCTCACTTTCGATTTCGGCATCGCCCGCATCATTCCGGAGTTTCTGATTGGCGTCGCACTTTATCGAGTGAGCCGTGGCTGGGATCTCGGAACCTGGGGCCCGGGCATCACGTTCGGCTTGGCAATGTTCCTGGTCGCGATCGCCCACTGGAACCTTGGCGACTGGATCGCCGTGCCGGTACTCGCCAGTTTACTGTTTGCTATCGCGTCGTTGGAACGCCAGGGCGGCGTGCGTTTCTTGCGGACGCGGCCCCTGATCTATCTCGGCGAAATCTCCTATTCGATCTATATGGTCCACGGCATCGTTCTGACCCTGTGGTTCAAGGCTTTGACACTCACTGTCGAGATCCAGGAACCGCTCGGCGCCACGCTTGCCTGGATGGCCATCCCGATGAGCCTTGTCGCAGCTGCCTGCGCCTATCACTTCATCGAAGTGCCTTGCCGCCGCTTCCTCAACAACAACCTGAGCGTCACAAGACTTCGTTCGCTCATGCCAGCGCTTTTTCGGAGTGCGCAACCGGCAAGCCGCCCATCTCGGTGATGAAATCGGCGATCGTATCAAGCCCATCACCTTTCTTGAGATTGGTGAAGACGAAGGGCCGCTCGCCACGCATTTTGCGGGCATCGCGGTCCATTACCTCAAGCGACGCGCCAACCAACGGCGCAAGGTCGATCTTGTTGATGATCAAGAGATCGGACCGAGTGATACCCGGCCCTCCCTTGCGCGGGATCTTATCGCCCGCCGAAACATCGATCACATAGAGCGTGAGATCGGCAAGCTCCGGCGAGAATGTGGCAGCAAGATTATCCCCGCCTGATTCGATCAGCACCAGATCCAGCGGTGCGAACTCCTGGGCGAGATCCTGAACAGCTTGAAGATTGATGGAAGCGTCCTCCCGAATGGCCGTGTGTGGGCAGCCCCCGGTCTCGACGCCACGGATCCGCTCTGGTGCTAGGGCTCCCGAACGCGCGAGAAACTCGGCATCCTCGCGTGTGTAGATGTCGTTGGTGATGGCGGCGATATTGTAGCGCTCGCGCAGATTCTTACAGAGCGCATCCATCAGCGCGGTTTTGCCGGAGCCCACCGGCCCGCCAATGCCGACGCGGAGTGGTCCATTGCCGCTCATGAGCGAAAAAGCCTGGTATACTGTGTTTCGTGGCGCATCGAGCAGAGTTCCATCATCGGTACGAAACCTCCAATTTGATCCAGATCCGCGGTCATCACACGGCGTCCAAGGCCAGTAATCGGATCCTCTTGTGCCGCGAGTGCTCTAAGCCCATCAGTCTGCCCGAGTGGCACTGCGCGAACCGCAGCCGAAACGAGATTGGCGGCGAAGGCATGAAGATAGGCTTCCGCAACATCCTTCAAATCGATGCCCGCATCTGCCGACGCCACGCCTACCGCCAGAGGATAGGGTAGATCCCGGAGCTGCGATCGCTTCCAGACCTTCCCAACTGTCTCGCCGAATGCTCGTCCTTGAGCCGTTGTCTCGAGCCTTAGTTCGGCTGTCGCCGTGAGCGCCAAGGCAAGCTCAATAAGATCGTCCAAGGGCACGCCCTTGAGCGTTCTGCGATGCGCTAAGCACACGAGAATTGCGTCGTTCCACCCGGCACCGTGTTCCAAGACATCGCCGAGCCACTGCTGCAAACTCGCTCGATCAGTGACCAGTTCCCCTTCAATCGCCGCCTCGAGACCGTGGCTGTAGCTGAATCCACCAACCGGAAAGGCAGGCGAGAACCAGGTTAGAAGTCTTTGCAGATGCAATCGCTCAATGCTCATGCTGATGACCATGCCTCGCGTAAGCACCTGTTTCGGGATTGAAAGGGGCCGCAACCGGTTCCACCGACGCCCCTAAGCCCTCGAGCATCTCTTTGAGCACGTGATCCCGTCGAATTCGCAGCCGATCCGCCAGAATTTCGCTCGGGCAGTGTCGATTGCCGAGATGCCAGGCAAGTCGCGCTAGTGACATGCTGTTCCTTGCGATCACATCGAAAACCGCCTCAGGAGCCGCCTGAACGCCTATGGCACGTCCGTCCTCCAGAAAAAGTAGATCGCCCTGACGAAGGTTTGAGGGCCGTTCGAGATCGAGGAGAAAGGCCAAGCCACTGATAGCTTTCATCTTGATCCGGCGACGCTGGCGGTCATCGAACTCCAAGTGAACGTGATCAACCGGCTCGATATCTCCCGCGTCCTCGGCGCGAAGGATGCGCGTTGCGCGAAGCACGGTCAGAACAAGAAGTACCGCTGCGCCATGGGAAGCTCCTTGGCGGGATCGCAGGTCAAGAGCTCGCCATCGGCGCGCACTTCATAGGTCTCCGGATCGATCTCCACAGAAGGCATGGCGTCATTGTGGATCATCGATCTCTTGCCGATGCCGCTTCGCGTGTTCTGGACCGGAACAGGCTTTCTATGGAGATCCAGCTCCATGCCCAAGAGCGCCGAAGATGTCGAACTCACGAAATGGACAGCGCTTTCCGTCGCCGAGCGTCCAAAACTGCCGAACATCGGACGATAGTGCATAGGCTGAGGGGTTGGGATCGAGGCGTTGGGATCTCCCATGGGTGCTGCTGCGATCGTCCCTCCCTTGATGATGAGATCGGGCTTGACTCCAAAAAAGGCCGGAGACCAAAGGCAGAGATCTGCCAACTTGCCTACTTCGATCGAGCCGACCTCGCGTGAAACACCCTGTGCGATGGCGGGATTGATTGTGTATTTGGCGATATAGCGCTTGGCCCTGAGGTTGTCGTTTTGACCCTGTTCCTCGTGGAGCCGGCCACGCTGCAGCTTCATCTTGTGCGCCGTCTGCCAGGTGCGGATGACCTCCTCGCCGACCCGTGCCATCGCCTGACTGTCCGATGCCATGATCGAGATCGCAGCGATATCGTGCAGGATATCCTCGGCGGCGATGGTTTCCTTGCGGATTCGGCTTTCCGCAAAGGCGATGTCTTCCGGGATGTTGGCGTGCAGATGATGACAGACCATCAGCATATCGAGATGTTCGTCGATCGTATTGACCGTGTAAGGGCGCGTCGGGTTGGTCGATGAGGGGATCACATTCGGCAGCGATACGACCTTCATGATGTCGGGCGCATGTCCGCCGCCGGCGCCTTCGGTGTGAAAGGCGTGGATTGTCCGATCCTTGAAGGCGGCAATAGTATTTTCGACAAAGCCCGCCTCATTGAGCGTGTCGGTGTGAATCATCACCTGCACATCCATCTCGTCGGCGACGCTTAGGCATGTGTCGATGGCCGAAGGCGTGGTGCCCCAGTCCTCATGAAGCTTGAGACCGCAAGCGCCACCCTCGACCTGCTCCATGAGCCCTGAGGGACGGCTCGCATTACCTTTACCGAAAAAGCCGAAATTTAGCGGGAACGCTTCGACGGCTTGGAGCATGCGCCCGATATGCCAAGAGCCCGGCGTGCACGTCGTGGCGTTGGTACCGGTTGCCGGACCCGTGCCACCACCGAAAAGGGTGGTGATGCCGCTCATCAACGCTTCGTCGATGATTTGCGGGCAGATGAAATGCACATGCGCATCAATGGCGCCCGCGGTCAGGATCTTGCCCTCGCCGGCGATAGCCTCGGTGCCGGGCCCGACAATGATATCGACACCGGACTGAATGTCGGGATTGCCGGCCTTGCCGATTTTGACGATGCGCCCATCCCTGAGACCGACATCGGCTTTGATGATGCCCCAATGATCGAGGATCAGAGCATTGGTAATGACCGTATCAACGGCGCCATCGGCTCGGCTCACCTGGGACTGCCCCATGCCGTCACGGATCACCTTGCCACCGCCGAACTTGACCTCTTCGCCATAGGTGGTCTTGTCGTCTTCGACTTCGATGATGATGTCGGTGTCCGCGAGCCGGACCTTGTCGCCGGTCGTGGGCCCGAACATTTCGGCATAGGCGTCGCGCGGGATTCTATGCGGCATTGGTCAGCCCTTTTCGTTCAGTGCGCCCATGACCTTGCGATTGAAACCCAAAATCACCCGCTTGCCGGCCACTGGCACGAGCTGAACGTCACGGGATTGTCCAGGCTCGAAGCGAACGGCTGTTCCTGCTGGAATGTCGAGCCGCATGCCGCGTGCTTTGTCGCGATCGAAATCGAGCCCGGGATTGGCCTCTGCAAAGTGAAAATGGCTTCCGACTTGAATGGGACGGTCGCCAGTGTTGGCAACGGCGAGCGAGATGGCCTGGCGATCGGCATTGAGTTCGATCTCGCCCGGCTCGGTCACGACTTCCCCTGGTATCATAGCGCTCACCTTATCGGATTGTGGACGGTGACAAGCTTGGTGCCATCTGGAAACGTGGCCTCGACTTGGACATCGCTTATCATCGACGCGACGCCATCCATGACATGCTCGCCCGAGATGACATGGGCACCTTCCTGCATCAGTTCTGCGACGCTCTTGCCGTCGCGGGCCCCCTCGACGACAAAATCAGTAATAAGCGCGACCGCTTCGGGGTGGTTGAGCTTGACACCGCGCTCCAATCGACGGCGCGCAACCATCGCCGCCATGGCAATCATCAGTTTGTCTTTCTCGCGTGGCGTCAAATTCATCGATGTCCTCGGCCGGCATTGTTAGCACTGCCAGACACGCGGCAGCGGCATGACATGTCCGTAGATCTCCTGCCGCAACACGGTCAAGCATTGCACCACGGCAAGCCGCAGCTCATGCCCCCTTGGGGCAAGCAAGCGCAAGGCCAATGTATCTCCGACAAGCGTGCAACCAGCGGGGATCTGTAAGGCCTCGAGCACCGGACGAAGACAATCGCGAAGCGAGGACAGCTCAGGTGCAACGACAAGGATCGTGCCAAGCGCTCGATTGCCATTGCCGATGGCGGCACGAGACAATGCCGCCTCGATATCGCCCTCGATCCGCCAGCGATCCGAACGGCTGAGCTCGCCCTTGCGATAAACATCAAAGCGATCATGCAGCGTGGCACTACGAACGACTTCGCCATGGGCATGCCGGCCGAATACCAAGCACTCCACGGCAACGAGTTTTGCATTCGCGGCAAGCCTGAAGACCTGCCTGCGTTGGAGATGGGAACGGTCAAACAGAATGGTTTCTTGCGGTAGCCAGTCCAAGGCGCCGCCCGAAGCGATCTCGACACGCATTTCGACAGACGCCGCCGCGTTGCGCGATCGATAGATTTTTTCGGCGGCTTGCGTTGCCAGAACGGCATGGGCACCGGCCCCTACATTGATCGATGTTTGCAGTCGATCACCATCGGTGAGCCCGCCTCCAATATTGATGAGGATGGCTTCTTGATGACGGCCGCGCGATCGAGGAAAGCGCGCTTTTGCAGCGCCTTCCTGGTAGCATTGACCTAGCACGGTCCGACAACCGTCGCCCACGAATCCAAGGCGAAGAACCCCTCTCGATCGTTGCAGTTGCTGCAGTGGGTCAGTTGCGCTCAAGAATTGTGCAATCTGCAAAGGGGTATGGCATCAAGCCTTGTCAAGTTGGTGTCGAGTTGCGACATCGCGCAAGCGTTAGGGGTTTCACACACGCAGGCTATGCATTCAGCAGCAATTATCGAACCTCCATCCTCCAGTCCGCAAACGGCGACGCCCGATACATGGCTGCTGATGGGTCACAAGGCGGGCGACAACGCACAAATCACAGCCCTCGCCGAAGGCCTTGGTTGGCCCGTGACAATCAAGAACCTGACCTATCGCAAGACCGAGATTGTCACCAATCTGCTTGCGGGCCCGACGACCATGGGCCTGATCCCCGACAAATCGGATCCCCTGGAACCGCCCTGGCCCGATCTCGTCATCTCGGCGGGACGCCGCAATGAGCCGCTGGCGCGCTGGATCCAACAACAAGCCGGCGGTCCAACCAAAACCAAGCTCGTCCATGTGGGCCGACCCTGGGCGAATCTGGTGTTCTTTGATCTGATCGTGACAACACCGCAATATCGCCTGCCCGAGCGGCCCAATATTCTGCACAACGAAGCGCCACTGCATCGCGTAACGAACCAGCGTCTAGACGATGGCCAGCGCCTTTGGAAACCGCGCCTCGCGCATCTGCCGAAACCCTATGTCGCCGTTGTCATCGGCGGACATTCGGGGCCCTACAATTTCGACACGACCAACGGGGCGCTCTTAGCCCACCATGCCAGCCGCTATGCCAATGATCGCGGCGGATCGTTGCTGGTGACAACGAGTGCACGCACACCCAAGAGCGCTATGGCCGCGTTCGAGCAGCATCTTTCGGCACCGGCCCAGGTCTTTCACTGGCAGCCCGATGCCCGGGAGAATCCCTATTTCGCCTTTCTCGCCCTTGCCGAGTATATCATCGTGACGGGCGACAGCATGTCGATGCTGATTGAGGCTTGCGTGACACGCAAACCGGTGATGATTTTCGATCTCGACGACGGACCGTCTTCCAAGCGCCCACCCTTTCCCAAAGACGGTTCGATCAAGCCGCCAAGTCCCATGCAGCGCCTCCGAGAGTTTCGCATGCAGCCCGTTTGGTTTCGTCTGAGCAAAGGGTTCGCACCAAGGCGCCTTACACGCGACGTCAGTGTCATCCATCGGCGCCAAGTCGAGGCGGGCCGTGCCGTTTGGCTCGGAGAGCCTTGGCCCGCTGGTCGTGAACCTCCGCCTCTCCAGGATCGAGAGCGCGCGGCCACACGCGTTCGTGAACTCATGGGCATGACGAGCATTGCGCCCACAAGGTCCGGCTGACTAGAAAGTGATCACCGATCATCCCGCACAACCAAGAAGCAGGTCGCTCGCATGAGGGTTTCATCCTTAACACTTGCTGTTCCCCTCTTGGGGCTCATGCTGCCTGTGGCGGTGGCTGAAGACATTGCCGTCGAGAGCCGCATTGATGCCGTGACCGTCTTCAATAATTTGGCTCGTGTCACGCGCGTGGCCGATGTCGAGATACCCGAAGGCCGCCACCGTATTTTGGTTCCGGGGCTCCCGGAAAATCTCAATCGCGAAGCGCTGGAGATTCAGTTTCTGACTGCCGAGGGTGGTGTTCGGCTCGGTGCCGTCGATGTTCGAACGGTCCACGAGGCCGATCTCGTCAATGTCGAGGAAGAAGAGTTAGTGGTCGAGATCGATCGCCTCGGCTTTGCCATGCGCGAGCAGGAAGACGCGATCGCTGCGGAGGAAATGGTGCTCGACTTGATCGAGAATATTGGCACGGCCATTGCCGAGCGAACCGCCGATAGTCTCGCAGGCGAAGTGCCTGGCGCCGAGTCCTGGTCCAGCACCTGGAACGGGCTGAAGGAAGGTGCGACCACCTCGCTCGCCCGCATCCGCCTTGCCGAGCGCGAAATCGCCCAACTTGAAAAGAGCCTTGAAGTGACGACACGCAGGCTCGAACAGATCCGAACGGGCGCCCGTGCCACCGTCACTCTCGATGTCGAAATCGCCGCCGATCAGCCGAGCGCGGGTGTCATCGACGTGAGCTATCTGGTACGCGACGCGACGTGGCAGCCGATCTATGAGGCAAGGCTCGATAGCCAAAAAGGCATCCTCGAATGGGTGCAACTTGCCTCGGTCTCGCAAGGGACAGGCGAGGACTGGCGTGACATTCAACTTTCGCTTTCGACGGCCCGTCCCGGCGCGGCATCACCCCTGCCGGAATTGCCCTCTTGGTTCATCGACGTCTACGAGCCGCCCTCACCGCTTGCCGAACGCAGCCGCCAGCTCCAAGCAGATGCCTCGATTGCGACGATGGCAACGGCGCCTTCGGACACTGCCGAGGCGGAGACCGCGACATTTCAGACACGCTATCACGTTCTCGATCGTGTCAGCGTTCCGCCGTCACGAGAACCCTACCGCGTCACCCTGGCCCAGTCGGAACTCGATGCCACGCTCTCGGTGCGGGCCATCCCAAAATACGGCCTCGAGCCTCAGATTTACGCGGAAGCGGACTATGAAGCGGAGGCACCGCTGCTTGCAGGACCGCTAGTGCTCTATCGAGATGGTGCTTATGCGGGTCGGCACCGTCTGCAAAGCGTTGCACCCGGCGAAACACTCGATCTCGCTTTTGGTCCCGACGATCTTGTGTCGGTGCGGCAGATTTTTGTCACCGGCGACCGTGACGACCAAGGCATCATTCGAAGCCGCAAACGTCATGAGCGCCGCTACGCGATCGAAGTGACCAATCACCACGACATCCCGATGCACATCACCGTGTTGGAACAGCTTCCGGTACCGCAGGATTCACGCATTACTGTGGAAATTCTCGAGGATGCGACACAGCCCGACATCAAGGACTATAACGGACGCACCGGTGTGATTGCCTGGGATGCGGAATATCCACCCGGGGAAAGCCGCTCGATCGTTTTTGCCTATGCCGTCACCCATCCGGTAGACATCGAAGTCGGTGGTTTCTAGAACCTCTGTCGCGCAATATTTTACTCGGATTTACCATACATTTATGGCACAGTCTTTGCTGCATCAGTAGCCGATAGTAACTGCCGCCAGTTTCACGTTGAGGACGGTGGGCGTTGCGTCGGGCTCATGAGTGCCCGTTACAAAAACGTGGGAGAGCGAAATGACTGACCGGAGAAGCGGTAAATGGCATGCAGACCGGCGAGATTTCATGATCGGCGCGGCTGCAACGGGGGGTGTACTTGGCGCTGGCTTACCGTGGGCTCGTCGTGGAATCGCACAAGATGCCCCCTGGACTGAGCGGCCGGGCAGCGATGTCGATCAACTGAATTTCGTCGTTTGGACCTACTGCGATATCTACACCAAGATTGCCGAGCAGTTCCAGGAAGATTGGGGCGTGCCGGTCGATTCGACGATCTCGTCCTTTAACGACCATCCGACAAAGCTCATCACCATGTTCGCCGGCGGCGAGACAATCGACGTTTCGCAGTCCTCGCCATTCTCGTTTCCGAACTTTATCGAACAGGGCCTTGTGGAGCCGCTCGACGATATGCCGGGCATTCAAGAGTATGTCGATAATTTCACGCCTTTCACCAAGCAAGTGGCAATCTATGACGGCCAGGTGATGGCGCTACCGTACTTTTCTGCGATCTGGGTCTGGAATTACTACGAGGACCTCCTCGACCAAGCGGGTTTCGAGCCTTTCAAGACCTATGATGAATTGCTTGAGCAAGCCCGCAAAGCCAAAACTGACGGCATTGCGCAGTACCCAATTCTCTGGGTGGCCGGTGTCGGCCTCGAACAATTGCCGGGCACCTGGTACCAAATGACTTGGAACCAAGGTGGCAAGTTCTTTGACGATGAAGGAAAGCCCTTGCTTGGTGAGGGCTCGATCGCTCGCGAAACACTGCGCTGGTGGGCCAAGACGTTCGAGGAAGAATTGGCGGATCCCGAATCCCTAAAAGTCCAATTCACAACCTCCGCCAAAGCCTTCAGTGCGGGCAAAAATCTCTATCGAGGCCCCAATCACCACTACGGCCTTAACATCGTCAACGACCCAACCCAGTCGCCCATCGCCGGCAAAGTCAAGGTCATGGGATCCCCCGGCAATGGTGACACGATCGGCGTTACGCATGTCTATTTTGTTTCCTCTGCTAATAGAGATCCGCAGTGGGCTTGGAAACTCCTGCAGTACCTAGGTGGTAGAACCAAAGACGGCAGATATACGCAGGCCCAAAACCTCGCGAGCGATGCGATGCTAGGCAGCGGCTATCAGTCGGTGATGGACAGCGACGTTGTGCAAGAGGGATGGAAACCTTGGGGAGATCCAGCAAAGATCCTCGAGATGTGGAACAAGGCTACGTATATCGGTGAAGTATGCTCGTCGATTTACCAGCCATGGCATTTTCCCTGGACCGACCAGCTCAACATCGAAGTCCAAAAATGCTTGACCGGACAGATCAGCGCCGATGTCGCCTGCGATAATCTGATCGAAGGGGTCGAAACCGCCAAGCGCGGTTAGTAGTGGGGTAGCGCGTCATCGTCAGTAATCTCGGCATCGCCCGCCGCGAGGACGCTGCCGAAAGGCGGTCTCCCTTCTGGCGGCGCGAGCTGTCTCCCGCATGGTTGGCGTTTTTCATGAATGTGCCAACCATGCTGATGATGGCACTGGTACTGGCATATCCAATTTACTACGCAGCCTATCTTTCGCTGCACAAAGTCGGCATTGGCCAGCTTCGGAGAGGCGACTTTCCTTTTGTCGGTCTTGATAATTTCGTCCGACTATTTTCCGATCCGCTATTTATCTTATCACTAAAGAACACCTTTATTTTCACAGGTATCACCGTCTCGGCGGAAATCCTACTCGCGATCGCCATCGCCCTGTTGATCAATCAGCAAAGTGTCTGGACCTCCCGGGTTACACGCATTTTGATACTTCTACCTTACGCGATCCCGCCGATCGCCAATGGCTTGATTTGGGCTTTCCTCTATAACTTTCAGTTCGGCTTTCTTAATCGTATTGTACTAAGCTTGGGTCTCAGCGACGAGCCTATCAATTGGGCAGGAGATCCGGATACGGCACTCTTTGCCGTCACTGTGCCTTACATCTGGCGCACGCTGCCGTTCGCTATTCTGCTGGTGCATGCGGCGTTGCAGGGCATTCCGCGCGAACTGCACGAGGCAGCGGCCGTGGATGGCGCGAATGTTTGGCATCGTTTCAGGTACATAACATTGCCGCTCCTGGTACCAGTCCTCGTTGTGATCTTGGTCCTACGAACCTCGTTCTCATTTGCGGTGTTCGAAGAGATTCTGGCAATAACTCAAGGAGGGCCCGGCGATGCCACTTGGGTGGCCGCTTGGTACAGCTACAGGAAAGCATTCGCACCGCCATTTGATATTGGTGGTGGATCCGCATCTGCGTGGGTTCTGGCGATGATCGTAAGCGTGCTCGCCTTTCTCTACGTCCGGTACATCTACAGGAAGATTGCCTAAATCATGCTGCACGCAGGCCCGTTCACGCGTTTGGGTCTCCATTTGGCCAACGTTCTGGTGATCGCCTTTTTTCTCTTACCAATTGCCGCCGTGGCGATTGGTGCCCTACAGTCGGAAAAATCGCTGCAAGCCGACACCCGGGCAATACTGCCTGCGGAGTGGACATTGGACAATTTTCGCGTGATCGCCAGCGGTGGCGAACAAGGCGGGCGCACATTCGAGCAACTGAGCTACCTACCCGACAATGTGAAGCAATTCTGGCGTGCCTTTGCCAACAGCATGATCGTTGCATCGAGCGTGACCGTGCTCACTCTTGCCTTTGGCTCCCTCTCTGCGTTTACGGTCGCGCGGCTTAAGTTCCGCTGGACTGTCACACTCATGCAACTCAATGTCGCCGCACGCTTTCTTCCTATTATTGTCTTGATGATTCCACTCTACGTGACGTTCCGAACTTTCGGGCTCTTGAATTCTCTTACCGGCGTGATCGTCGCCCTAACGGGGTTCTTGCTGCCCTACGCGATCGTGATCCTCGCACCATATTTCGCAAATATTCCTCAGGAGTTGGAGGACGCAGCACGGATCGACGGCTGCTCTCGGTTCGGGTCATTTTGGCGGATCACATTGCCATTGGCAGCACCTGGACTTGCCGCATGCGGAGTCATCGTCTTTATTATCACTTGGCACGACCTTCTTATCCCCTTGATCCTCAACTCCAGGACAGAATACATGACGCTACCGGTTGTCATTGCCAGCCTTGTCGGTGACGTTCATGTATTTTTCAACTTGATGATGGCCATTTGTTTGCTAGCCCTGCTCCCGACTGTCATTCTTGTCTTGCTGTTGCAGCGTTTTGTTGTCGAAGGCCTGTCGGCGGGAGCGGTGAAAGGTTGACGGGCCTGAGACAAGTGGAATGATCGTGACGACCTTCGCAGCGTACTCGAGACGGCTCAGCCCATGTACAAATTTGACAAAGACCGCCTAGACCTCGTCCGTGAATTCAAGTCCAAGCCCTACGGCGAGCACAGCCCCGATTTGCAGTATTTGCTGGCTATACTGCGCAAGCCCGACGACAGACCATTCCATGTTCTGGTCATGACAGAACCAGATTGCCGTTGGACACTCGCTCTGATGAATCCCAAGGAAAAAAAACCGCCGCGGTTAACAAACACCAGTTTCGCAAGCTTGGAGGAAGCCGAGTGGCAGGTATTTCGGCTGCGTTGGGCAGAGCGCGCTGGGGAAGAGTGCCCGATTGAGTAGCGCCGTGATCGAATTAGCGCACGCCCGGCGATCATCGGGGTCAACCAAGGAGGAAAAATGACTGCGATCCTGGGCTATTGCGACCCGTGGAGTGCCTCACCCGGCGACACCGTGCACTTCATGGTGTCCGCCTCGGGCACGCGTTCTTATCAAGCCCAACTCGTTCGCCTCAAACAGCCCGACACCGGCCCCCTCGGTACCCCCTTTGCTCCCGAAAGCGTGACAAGTGCGCTCAATGGTGAGCATGTCGCAACAGAGCAACGTCTTGTCGCGGGCTCGTGGGCTCTCATCCCCTCCCATCCGGTTTTCGGCTCGCTCGAGGGGTTCACGCTACAAATCCTGATTTGCCCAACGACACCACAAAAGGGTCGACAAGCGCTTATCGGGACTTGGACCACGACAGACAAAGCCGGGTTCGGCCTCATGATCAATGAGGATGGTTGCCTCGAATTCGTGCTGGGCGGAGACGGCAAGATCGAGACGTTGTCGAGTGGCCGGCCGATGCGGCAGCGACGCTGGTATCTCTGTGCCGCCAGCTTCGATCGTTCAAGCGGCAGGTTGAGCATCTGGCAGGAGCCCTTAGAGGCGATGGGATTTGATAATGACCGCGCTGTACACCGTAGCATGACGACGAGCCTGCAGTTTGGTGGGACCGATGAGCGGCCCTTGCTCATATCGGCTTGCAACACCGGCAATCGCGGGCCGGCCGAGCATAACGGGATCGAAACAAACCATCATTTTAACGGCAAGCTCGAAGCGCCCGTTCTGGCTCGCCGTGAACTCGATCGCGCGGAAATTATGGCACTGGCAGGGGACAGTCTTCCCAAGGGTTTGGCCGAAGAGATCATCGGACGCTGGAATTTCGCCAAACAAATTTCGAGTGAGACAATCATTGATGTTGGGCCGAACGGATTGCATGGACGGCTCATCAACTTGCCAACGCGTGCCGTGACGGGCTATCGCTGGATGGGTGACACGTTGGACTGGACCGAAGCGCCTGAGCAGTATGGCGCTATCCACTTTCACGACGACGATATCGTTGATGCCTGCTGGCAGCCCTCGCTGACCTGGACAATCCCCGAGGATCAACGGTCCAGCATCTACGCACTCCACCTGACGGCTAATGAAGCCGATTTTTGGATACCGTTCTTCGTTCTGCCACCCAGGGGAACGGCACGATCCAAAGTGGCATTCCTGGCGTCGACTGCGACGTACATCGTCTATTTGAACAATCTCGGTCGCTTTACCAGCCTCGCCCCCGAGCTTTATCGCGGCAGGCTGACGGTGATGGACGCCATCGACATACGCCTCCTCGAGTATCCCTCGATGGGATTGTCCACCTACGACCGCCATTCGGACGGCAGTGGAGTCTCGTATTCCAGCCGCCGGCGCCCTGCTCAGAACTTCCGGCCGACAGGCCGCCATTGGAACTTCAATCTTGACCTTATGATCATCGACTGGCTCGAATATTTGGGCGGAGATTATGACGTTATCACGGATGAGGATCTCCATAACGAGGGCCTTAAGCTCCTAGAGCGCTACAACGTCGTGCTCACAGGCACACACCCTGAATACTACTCATCCGAGATGGAGGATTCCCTCCTGGCCTATCTGCGTCGAGGCGGACGCCTGATGTATATGGGCGGCAATGGCTTCTACTGGCGTATCGCGCACCATCCGAACCGGTCCGGCGTTATCGAGGTTCGCCGGGCCGAAGGCGGCGTTCGTGCCTGGGATGCGGAGCCGGGCGAATCCTATATGAGCTTTACCGGCGAATATGGCGGGCTGTGGCGGCGCAACGGGCGGCCTCCGCAACAAATCGCGGGGGTCGGCTTCATTAGTCAGGGTTTCGACGCCTGTTCCTACTACCGGCGCCTTGATGCTGCCGGTGATCCTCGCGTGGCCTGGATGTTCGCGGGCGTGGAGGGCGAGATACTCGGGGATTTCGGGATCGAAGGCGGAGCTGCTGGCCTCGAGATCGACGCCGTCGACGCCAAACTTGGCACGCCGCCGCACGCACTGGTCGTTGCGCGGTCCGAGAATCACTCCAATACCTACGAACTCGTCGCCGAAGAAGTGTTGGTTCCGCATGGCGCTACCGATGCCGCACTCAACGCCGATATTCATGCTGACATGATATTCTTCGAGACGCCGGGCGGCGGAGCGGTTTGGTCAACCGGTTCTATTGCCTATGCCTCGGCGCTTCCCCACAAAGGATTTGACAATAATATCGCCCGGCTCACGACAAATGTTCTCAATCGCTTTAAGAGCGATGAACCTTTCCCAATGCCTGATATCTGATGCCACCGGCACTGCCGCCTTCGGGATCGAAAAAGTTCGCATGCCGACCCGCTACACGGATTGCCGTTTGCGCTCGGGGTCCCATGTCATGGATATGACAGTAGGATGCAGAATAATGGCACTGTTCCGCAAGAACACCG
>CAYPOV010000038.1:0-20170 GCA_964412385.1 uncultured Geminicoccaceae bacterium | reverse complement strand
GCCAAACCCCATGGTTCAACGGCACCGGCGGCGACCGCGTGCTGGTGCGGCTACAATAGTTTCCACCAAGTCTTTGGGCATGGCGCGTTAGTACCACGCCCGACCGGCCCCGCTGGTCTGCGCTTAGCCAACCTTGTAGGCTTGGTCAGATTGGGCAAAAAGAGCCGGAACGTTCTTGGCCCGGGTTGGCCGCGCGAGGAAAAAACCCTGGCCCTCGTCACATCCGAGATTGCGAACCCTTTCGAGCTGATCTTCGGATTCAATACCTTCGGCGACGACACGCATGGCGAGACCATGACACAGCCCTGCGACCGCGCGCACGACGGATTCGTCATCGGTATGATGGACGACATGGCGGACGAAGTTCCTGTCGATCTTCACGCGCTGGATGGGATAGCGACGGAGATAGCTCAACGACGAATAGCCGGTGCCGAAGTCATCCAAGGCGAGGCCGACGCCGAGATCGCTCAGTCTGTTGATGATGCTGGTCGCAGGCTGATGGTCTTGGATGAGGGCGGTCTCGGTGAGCTCCAACTCGAGATGATGAGGTGCGAGGGCGTTGTCCTCGAGGATTTGCGTGACCTCGTCAAGAAACTCGTTGCCGAGTTGCCGAGGGGAGACATTGACGGCCATGCGGCCAACCGAGATTCCTTGGCGCCGCCATGAGATGAGGTCATGGCACGCCTGGCGGACGGCCCAGAGGCCGAGTTCCATAATCAATCCGCATTCTTCGGCAACCGGGATGAATTGGCTCGGCGGAACGTGGCCACGATCGGGGTGGCGCCAACGGGCCAAGGCCTCAATTCCGATGATGTCGTGATTGGTGATATCGAATTGCGCCTGGTATGTAAGGTAGAGGGAGTGATGGGCGAGGGCGTTGCGGAGGTCTACTTCCAGCAACACGCGTTCATCCGATTTTGCACCCATTTGCTTGTCGAACAGAGCAAAGCGGTTTCGTCCTTGCTCCTTGGCGCGGTGCAGGGCCGTATCGGCATGTTTGAGAAGCTCGGTGCGGTTTTGTGCATCTTCCGGAAAGATGGCAATACCGAGGCTCGCGCGAATATAGACGGTACGTCCTTGAAGCTGAAAAGGTGCGCTGAGCTCGCGCAGAACCTTTTGCGAAAGGGTGCGAAGATCGCGCCGGCGCCGCGCATTGCCGACAAGGATTAGGAATTCATCGCCACCCATGCGGGCGACGGTATCGGATTGTCGGACAGTCGCTCGAAGTCGTTGGGCGACATGGACAAGCAGATCATCGCCGATCGTGTGGCCGAGCGTGTCGTTGATGGATTTGAAATGGTCGATGTCGAGGAACAAGGCGGCAAGAAGCGTGCCGGACCGTTGGGCGTTCAGGATGGCATGTTCGATACGTTCGATCACCAGAGCACGGTTCGGAAGCCCCGTGAGGACGTCGTGGGTGGCCTGATGGACGATCAATGAGTGCGCCTTGCGCTCTTCGGTGATGTCACGCATGGTGACGATAAACATAGGTTGGCCGCGCCAGCCGACCTCCCGGATCGACAAATCGACCGGAAACTTGCCGGAACGACGATGGCCGGTCGCTTCGATTCTGTGTTCGGTTCCGTCACCCCTGAGGGCGGCGATGGGTAAAGCGCCTCGATCCTGCCACTTTCCCGCCTCAAAGGTAAAATAGGAAAAGAAGTCAGTTCCGATCAGGGCGTCTTTAGGCTTGTCGAGGAGCCCTTCGATCGATCTATTAACGTCTGAGATCCTGCCCGCCCGGTCGATTGTCATGACACCGTCGCTGACGCTATCCATGATGAGCTGGAGATGTTCGCGGCCCTCCAGCACCTCATGCTCTCTGAGCTTGCTTTCCGTAATGTCGTTGTAAAGGGTAAGAATGCCTCCATCGGAAAGCGCTCGCTCATCGATACTAAGCCACTGACCATTGAGAAGCTTGACGGAAAACGTTTGGTTACCGTTGGCATGAAGACTGAATCTCCAATCCAGCCAATCCGAAACGCTCAATCCTTCGCTGTCGATCGTTGTGCACGCATCCTCTTCCAAGAACTCTCGAAATGACATCCCGCGACGAATACATAGAGTGTCATTAAAAATCTGTTCAAACCGGGTATTGTGGAGAATGAGCCGGTCATCGGGACTCCAGATTGCGAAGCCTTCATGCATCACCTCGGTCGGAATATAGAGGCGGTCGCGGGTCAGTGTAACATCCTGGATTTGTGCTTCGAGGCGATCGAGCATGCTATTCATGGCGTGGGCGACGCGGGTGATCTCATCCTCGCCCTTGAGGTTGACGCGTTGCGCCAGTTCTCCGCGTGCCACGTGATCGGCAACCTCGGTGACCTGGCTGAGCCTGCGTGTCACAACATGGCTGATCACGAGGCTCGCCAGGGCTGTGACGACCATGCCGGCAATGGCGATGAGGATGCCTTGGCGATAGGCTTGAGCAAGGGTCTGCCGAAAAGGCGCGTTGTTGAAGGCAATGGCGAGCGTGCCGAGTGGGTACTCGAATCGGCCAAGCTCGATGATCCGCTCGCGGTCGCTTGTGAAGGAATCAAGCTGCGTGCCAAGCCGCGACGGGTCACTCGCCGCCAGCACGCGGCCCGAAAGATCCGCAAGTGCCACCGAGCTCAGCCTTGATTCGACGCTCGCTTGCTCGATAAATGCCTGAAGCTCTCCGAAATCTTCGGTAAGGAGCGCAATTCGCGCCAAGTCATCAAGCAGATTGATGGTAACTTCGTCACTCGCCTCGAACTGATCTTTGATCGTAACTTGGACATGGCGGAGCGTCGTCACCAATATTGCGATGACGAGGAGCGCCTCGAGCAAAAAGATCGTCAGCGCAATACGAAAGCGGAGCCCCATCGGCAGCCTGTTCCCTTAGAGATAGGAGAAATGGCGAGGCGAATTCGGCTCGATTTGAAGCGCCTTGAATTCATCGTAAGACGTTTCGACGAGACCGGGCCAACTCAAGGTCTCAAGTGCCGATTGTCCGTCTTCGGTCAGCGACCATGTGAGAAGAAAGTCTCTGATCTGATCGTGTGGCTGCGCATCAAAATCTTTCGAGATTGCGATCGCAAGTCCCACGATATCCCGTGTGCGCGCGAGTGGGACCAACCCCATCTCTTGGATGGATTTCAATTGCCGGAGCATGAATGACGGTACGACACAGCCGTGTGCGTCGCCCGATGCAACAGCGTTGAGACAAGAAATTTTGGTCCGAAAGTGCTTGATCGCAACATCTCGACCTGGTGTCAGTCCGGCACTAAAGAGCTCTTCACGCGCGAGATAGCTGACGCCGGCGAGCTCTGGGGGAAGGGCGAGGGTCAGCCCGCGAAGACTCGCAAAGTTCTGGATCTGACCGGTGCGACAACCCACCAGCACACCATGGAACTCCCCTTGCACGCGGACCAGAGGGAGATAGTCCTCTCGCTCAATCGACTCTTTCATGAAGAATGGATGCAGCAAGGCGAGGTCGTAGTAGCGCTCGGCGAGGGCCGCTCGGAACGTCTCGAACGTCGTTTTCGTGCCCAGTTGGACAGGCATTCCCAGCCCATCGGCAAAGCCTTTGGCAAGCGGCGCGAACAGGGGCTCAACCCGCAGCGCCGGAACGTAAGGAAAAATCCCAAATCTACAAAGTTGTGTTGCGGCAACAGCGCGAGGAAGCAGAAGCACACTGATCGAGGCGATCCCCAACACACCGAACTCGCGTCGCGGCATGTCCACTTTTTCGCTAGCGTATACCCAACAATTTTCATCTTTTAGTTTCATCGCAACCTCGCTGTGGAATTCTCAAAAGTTGCCTTGCAGATGACAGTATACTATTTGAGAGATAGAATGGAATCACTTTTGAACGAATTTATCGTTCCCTGTCAGCGGATTGGCGGTAAATTCCCGCACTCGTCAAATAGCTACTCGGACGGCGGGACCCAAAGGCGAGTGCCCTGAAAATAAGACTTCACGACCGTGGTCTGAAGGAGGCCAAACTCACCATGGTGTGCCTCGTGGATTGGCCGCGCCCTTGGAGGGCCAAGTAGCGCGGCGCAGATTCCAAGAGCATCAATAGGAATGCAAAACGCAGGAAATGTTAGGGAAGGCAGGCTTCCTTGTAGCGCACAACCCTATAGCCAGACGTCCAGGGTATTGGGATCGCCTGCCGGGCTTGTCAGCCGAATTTCGAACTCGGGCGCGAGATCGAAATCGGTGTTGCCTTGGATGATGACGTCCTTGCCATCCACCTCATAGCGAAGCTGACCCACGAGCGAGAAGGCTTTATTGCCGATCCATGTGAATGCGTCATCGACGACCGTGGTCCTATTGGCATCGAAGTCGATCAAGTTGATCTGATCTTCCTTGAAGTCGAAATCGGTGATGACGTCCGCTTGCGATCCCAAGCCGGTATCCCATGAGCTGAACGCAAAGTGGTCCTGGCCTTTGCCGCCAGTCAGCTTGTCGCCGGCAAAGTATGAATTGCGACCACCTTCGATATAGTCGTCACCGGCGCCACCAATAATAATATCAGAGCCATCACCGCCATAGAGCAAGTCGCGATCGTCACCACCGTTGAGATAGTCTGTGCCGACACCACCGTAGAGTCTGTCTACGCCTTGGTCGCCATAAAGACGATCATCGCCTTCCTCGCCGAAAAGATAATCGTCGCCCTTTCCACCCCAAAGGGTGTCGTGACCAAAACTACCCCATAGACGATCCACACCGGCGCCACCAGATAGAAAATCGTCACCATGGCCCCCATAGAGCCGATCGTTTCCGGATTCGCCAAACAGCTTATCGAAGTCATCCCCACCCAGCACAATGTCATTGCCGTATCCGGCAAGGACCTCGTCATTACCGTCATAGGTGTAGATTCTGTCGTCGCCCAAGGTGCCGAAAAGGAAATCGTCGCCATAGGTTCCAAATATTGTCATAGGCATCATAAAACTCCGTTTTGTGCCATAGAAGTCGCCACGACATTGTGGCGTAACTTCCATAGGACGGAGGGTAATCGGGCACAGTGATGCAAAATACTCCACGAAGTGGAGTGTCAAGACGCGCGAAACCGGGCGATTATCCCAATTGCCTGTGTGCTTTGTTAGTTAGTCGCGTCGTCGGTATCAGGACAGTCAGAGGGCGGCTCGGGTTCGGAATAGCAATTCACAGTGGCAAACAGCCGGTTAAAGGATTGGGCGGCCTCGGGGGGATGGCGAACTTTTTTCGCCTTGGTCATATTGTTCATGTCATCGCCGACAATGATCAGGCCTACCATGCCAAGGCTATAGGTCGCCGGACACTTGTAGCCATAAACCCCAGGCACGTCGAAGCGCACCAGCAGATCCTCGCCCATCTTGCCCCACCAAGGTTGTGCGTCGGCTGGCATCATGCCGGGGATCGATTTGCTGGCATGCATGCCACCTTCGGACTTGAACACAACCGTATCACCAACCTCGATTCTCAACACCTCGGGACTGATCTGGTAGCTTCGTGAGTCGCCATCATTCATCAGGCTCACGACATACTCCTCGGCGCTTGTGGAAGCGACCAATGTCATTGATGCCGCAATCGCAGCACCGAGGAGAGCTGTACACCGAACGATAGGCAAGGGAAACACGCGCGATCGAGTAGTCATAAGCGGTGTATACAACAAGGCGCGTGCGATGGTCGTGAAGATTCTTCACAAGCTAGTGCGGGGCTGCCTTCACAAGATTATGCGCGGCCTTCCCTGAACCACGCCCAAGCTGCAAGTGCTAAAAGCAGCAGCATCGCAGCCCAAGCCGGCAACAGCGAGGTGCGCGAGAGCCCTTCCACCGTATAGGCTTCATTGCGCTGAAGACCGATCCAGCCCCGTCCGTGGGCTCGACGTCCGGGCTCGATCCAGCGAATTTCGGTGGACGCATCGGCCTCGAGCCAACGGCTATCGCCGCCATTGGCCTCGCTCACCGGACGCAGCACGTCAAGCGAAGCAAGCATGCTGGCAAGCTCGATTTGCGGGATGGTTCGCGACGCCACATAGGTCGTGCGCGTGCCGTCGGTTACTGTGAACAGCCCTGCCATCTCGGTGGCGAACTCTGTTCGGGCGATACCATCACCGCCGGGCTCAAGCGAAAGTTGATGCTCCGTTCCATTCGGCCCTGTGACGGTCACGTCAACTTCTTCGGGATCGAGGGATCGCCGCTCGATAACGATGCCGCCCGCACCCGGGCTGGCAGTCAATTGTTCTTCTTCGAGCTCGGGCTCTTGCATGAGCCAGTGGACCAATCTGCGCAGCAACTGGCTCTGCGGCCCGCCACCTTCATAGCCGCGTTCCCAAAGCCAGTGCTGATCCGAGAGAAGCTGCGCAACGCGGCCTTCGCCGACGCGTTCGAGAACCAGAAGCGGGCGATCGGCGACACCTGACATGACGACCTGGCCCGCGTCATTCTCGGCATCGATATGACGGAACCATCGGCCCCAGCTCGGTTCATCCTCCTGATCGCCCAACAGCCCCCGTGTTACGGGATGGCGAAGTCCGACCTCGGTAATCTGCGGTTTGAAGCCTCGCTCGAAGACTTCGCCCGAAGGCCGGCTCGGTAGAACTCTCGCCAATGGCGTGCGATAGAGGCTCGTTGGATCGGCAAATTCGGGACCGGCTGCTTCCAGCAACGCACCGCCATTTTCCACGTACTGCGCGACATTGTCCAAATAGACGAGCGGCAACAAACCGCGACGCGAATAGCGGTCGAAGATGATGAGATCGAACTCCGGCAGTTTGAGCTCGAAAAGCTCGCGCGCTGGAAAGGCGATGAGCGCCAATTCCTGGATCGGTGTGCCGTCCTGTTTTTCCGGCGGGCGCAGAATCGTGAAGTGAACCAAATCCACGGCGGGATCGGCCTTCAGAAGATTGCGCCAAACGCGAAGTCCAGGATAGGGCTCGCCGGAAATCAACAGGACGCGAAGACGATCTCGAACCGCGTTTACCGTATGAACCGCACGATTGTTAATGGTAGTAAGCTCGCCCGGGCGCTCTTCGACTTCAATTTCGATAATGGTACGGCCCGCCTTGTCGAGGACGAGTTCGACCTCCTGAGTTCGGCCAGCCTGCAGTGCCACTTCTCGAGCAAGCTCGCCATCGATCCGAAGCTGAGCCATCACTGTGCTGGTGCGCGCCTCGCCACTCTCCGCCGGCAATTCCTCGAGCTTGACTTCGAGTGTGATGGGTTCGTCCACCAGTGAGAAGCTCGGTGCCCGAACAATTGAGACCTGCCGGTCGATTTCATTGTCGTGACCCGTGATCAGCGCGTGAAATGGCGCGCCGATCGTGACGGCGGGGTCGGGTACATCATGAACCTGGCCATCACTGATGACGATAACGCCTGCCAGCCGGTCACGGTCGATTTCCGATAGCGCGCGATCCAGTTCATGGAAAAGAAGAGTGCCCTCAGTTTCGTCGCCCGAGACGGTGAATTCTTGAAGATCAACACCTTCCGAGGCTTGCAGGTTCTCGCGAACCGCAGCCGCTGCGGCTTTTCTTTGTTCGGTGCGATCATCGAGTTCCTGGCTTGGCGATTCGTCCTCAACCAAGACCACGATGTCTTCGAGCGGGCGCCGTTCCTCCCGCTCCAACACTGGATTAAAGAGTGCAATGACTAAGATGGCGACAAACAGTGCCCGCCACCCGATGCCTCGGGCCCGCCGAAACAATCCGAGCACCAATGCCAAGACAGCAATCAACCCCAAGGCTGCGATCAGCCCTATCGGCAGGTGAGGGGCGAAAGTAAGGCTGTAAGCGGTCATTGGCCGAGCCGCTCCAAGAGCGCGGGCACATGCACTTGATCGGTCTTATAGTTTCCCGTGAGCGCGTACATGACGAGATTGATTCCAAAACGATGCGCCCATTCGCGCTGCTCTTCGCCGCCGGGCATTACCGGCAACAGGCTTTGGCCTAATTCGTCCTGAGCCCAGGCGCCAGCCCAATCATGAGACCCGATGACGACGCTTGCCACGCCATCATTGATTCCCTCGGGGGCGTCATCGACCCAAACTTGCCGTCCTGTCCATCGGCCCGGAAACTCCTGAAGCAGATAAAATGATCGGGTCAGGACATGATCTTGAGGCACCGGCATCAGCGGTGGAATATTGAGGGTTCCAAGGATTTCACCGAGGCGTTGCTCACCGCTTCCCGAACCTGTCTGTCCGGGAAGGAGTTCACCTGCGTCGCGTGTATCGAATAGGATCATGCCGCCGTGGGAGAGATAATGCTCGACCCGATCAAGCACTTCATCTCCGAGGTTCGGATGATCAGGCGGCACGGGCCAATAAATGAGTGGAAACGCAGCCAATTCGTCATCGCTGATATCAATGCCGACGGGATCCTCGGCTTCAACCGAGGTTCGCCGCAAGATCGTGTGGGTGAGGCCTTTGAGGCCGGCCTCACTGAGCTCGTCGACCTCACGATTTCCGGTGATGACATAAGCGAGGTGGGTGGCATCGGTTGCACCCAGCATCGCGTCGCTGGCCGCTGTCGATTGCGCCGCTGCCGGCGCCGCACTGCCGAGTGCGATCAAAACAAGTGCTGCTTGTGCCTCCCGACCGGGGCGGCGCAGCTCCGGTACGAGGCCGCGCATAATTAGGCTTATCATCATATCGACAATAATCAGGAATAGGACGGTTGCAAGCAGCCAATGCGAGATATCGATTTCTTCCGCGATTTGATAATCGCTGGTGTCGATACCGTAGGCATCGGCGGCTAGTGGAATGATGTCTTGGACTTCACGCTGAAGATTGAGTGCCAGGCGCGGCGTCTCTTCAGCGTTGGCATCAAGCCCCTCAGCCAAGCGCCAGCGCCCCGGGGGTGCATTAGGGCCGATGACGATATCGTCGAATTCGGTCGAATTCAGTCGGGGCACGAGTGCGTCCGGACTGTGCAATCTGCCGAACGCATCGATAGCTTGATCGAGCTCGAACCGACCCTGAGGGATCGAACCTGCGCCTTGAGCGAGCCGCAAGGTTGCGCGGAGCATCTCCACAAACACGCCCGATAAGGGGAGGGAGCTCCAAGTGGTGTTGGCCGTTGTATGGACTAGAATGATCCAGCCGCTCCCAAGTTGCCGGCCTGTCACAAGGGGCGTGCCGTCCGTCAGCGTGGCGAAGGTGGCGTCACTCAGTTCCGGCGACGGTCGTGCCAGGACCTGACGATAGATCCGGGCATCTTCGCTAGTCTCCAGTGTCGCAAATGGACTGCCTGCCGGAAATGGCGCCATGGCAAGTGGTTCCGACCAGGAAAGTGCCCCGCCCAACCGCCGGTCGCCCGCACGCAGGGGGACTGGGATCAATGTATTGTCATTGCCGCTGGATGCCAGTTTCGGGCCGGCAAACCTGAGCAACACACCGCCTTCTTCGACCCACTGTTCGAGACGCGAGGATTCGCCCGGTGCAAATGCGCCCATATCGGGCATCACGATCATCGACAGCGGCGTTTCGAGCAGCGTCTCAATGGAGCCTTCGAATATTTCCGCATAGGGCGCGAGGGCGCGTTGGATAAAGTAGAGTTCGGCCAGCAGAGGCTGAGCCCTGACTTCTTCACGATCACCGACAAGACCGACGCTTCTGCGCCGCCAGCTCTCGTCAAACAAGACAGTGCTGGCGATCGTGGTCTGGTTGTCGGATGTCGCCTCGATGTCGATGCGGGCGAAGCGGTTTCGTAGATCCAGTGGCAGTTCGATCCGTGCAAGCGTTTGCGTGTCATCTTCGCCGAGCGATGCAGAGGTTCTTGCCGTGACGGCATCATCACTGTCATAAGCGACAATCGAGAGATCGATCGGTGTCCCTCTCGTGGCGCGCTTGACTGCAATTTCAGTTGCATCGGCAGTGTGGGTCGGAAGGTCTAGCAAGAGTGGGAGATCGACGTCGGAAGGTGCATGGACTTCGAGCGGGCCGAGTTGTCGAAGGGCCAGTGCCAGCGCTGATGCGTCGCCCAGCTCCTCATTGTCGCCGACCAGGCCGTCGCTGAGCCAAAAGGTGACAGGCGATGCGCCATCCAGTGAGGCCTTGAGCTCTTCGATATATGGCAACACCGAAGCTCGATCGACGGGCCAAGGCCACGGTTCAAGCGCATCGATCTGGGCAAGCCAATCTCGCGCCGGCACCGGCTCGGATGCGACCGGCTCATTGCTGCGAGCGGTCCGCACGAGGATGACTTGACGCAACTCGCGATCGGCTTGCTCGAGAATGCGGCTCAACGCCGTCTGGCGTTGCGGCCAGTCCCGGGCCGAGGCCCACCCGTCATCGACAACAATCACCACCGGTCCCGAGCCCTCGAGCGTCGGTTGCGGATCGAGGATGGGACGAGCGAACGCCAGAATTACTAAAGCTGCGATCACCATGCGAAGAAGAAGCAGCCACCAGGGTGTTCGTGCCGGTGTTTCCTCTTTGACGAAGAGCCGCCTTAGGATCTCGATTGGCGGAAAAGGCACGCGCTTGGGAGCGGGCGGCGTGACACGCAACAGCAGCCACAAGCCTGGGAGGGCAAGCAGTGCCAGAAGCAGCCAGGGCTGAGAGAATCCGAAAAGGCCCAAGTTCAGCATAGTCTAACCGGCGCTCTTGGGAGCCAACATTTGAAACAAGGTTAAAAGACCCTGCTCGGCTGATTGATCGGTGACATGCCGCGAGACACGCCATCCGGCATGCACTGCAAGGTCGGTGATCGCTTGACGGTGACCGTGATAGAGAGAGCGATAGCCGTCGCGCAGTGAGCGGCTCCGGTTTACGAGAAAGTCCGGTTCACGTTCGAGGCCCTGAAACAAGACGCGGCCCTCGAACGGGAACGTTTCCTCACTGGGATCGGCAATCTGCAGCAGACAACCTTTGACGTCGCGCGAAGCAAACATTGAAAGGCATTTCGAGAGTTCATCGGGCTCGACCAAAAAATCCGAAACCAAAACGACGCGAGCCGATCGCGGAATGTCCTGTTCGGGGGGCAAAGAACGGTCGTTTGTCATATCGCCCATGAGCTGCTCGGCAAAGAAATTAAGCCCGTGCCGTCCGCCGCGCGCCCGTTCGCCTGTGCCGAGAAGCGCCACGCGTTCGCCTGCTCGGGTCAAAAGATTGGCAAGTCCAAGCGTCAAAACGAGGGCCCGCTCGCGTTTGCTCGAAGTCGTCCATTCCGAGCCATAGACCATCGATTTGGAAAGATCGCACCAAATCCAGACGCTTTCCGCCGCTTCCCATTCCTGCTCGCGAACGTAGAGGAGGTGAGAGCGAGCCGATTGGCGCCAATCGATATCACTTGCGGCATCACCGGCTTGATAGTTGCGGAACTGCCAAAAAGTCTCCCCGACCCCGGTGCGCCGCCTGCCATGAACGCCTTGCGAGACGGTCATGGCCACGCGTTCAGCCTCGACCAGAAGACCCGGCAGGCGGTTGCTGGCGCTTTCCGCTTCCCGTCGCGCCGCAATGAATTCCTGCGCCTGACGGCGGCTCTGCCTGGAGGCCGTCTCAGCTGACATGGGCAACGAGTCGATGAATGATGTCGTCGACGGACACGCCGTCGGCACGCGCGGCAAAGGTCACGGCCATGCGATGGCGCAGTACGGGTCCGGCAAGGGCCGTGACATCTTCGAGCGATGGGGCGAGACGGCCGTCCAGCATGGCGCGAACCCTCGAGGTCAACATCAGCGTCTGGCTGGCGCGTGGTCCGGGGCCCCAAGCGATATAACGGCTCATATCGCCGATTGCTTCCGCTTCGGGACGTCCGGCCCGGACAAGTTCGAGGATCTTGTCGACGATACGGTCACTGACCGGAAGTTTCCTGAGCAGCGACTGGATCGACTGAAGTTTTTCAGGTGAGAGGACCTCATGGGCCACGCCTTCGGTTCCGGTTGTCGTGGCGATCATCATCTGGCGTTCCGCATCGGCATCGGGGTAGCCGACATCGATCTGCAGCATGAAGCGGTCGAGCTGGGCTTCCGGTAGCGGATATGTTCCTTCCTGCTCGATGGGATTCTGCGTCGCAAGAACATGAAACGGAGCGGGAAGCTGGTGGTTATGGCCGGCAACGGTTACCTTTTTTTCCTGCATGGCCTGGAGGAGAGCAGCCTGAGTTCGGGGGCTCGCGCGATTGATTTCGTCAGCCATCAAGAGCTGTGCAAAGATCGGGCCAGGGATGAAGCGGAAACTCTGTTGGCCGCCAGGCGTCTCGTCGAGGATTTCGGATCCGAGAATATCGGCGGGCATCAGATCGGGTGTGAATTGAACGCGCTTCTGCGACAGGCCCAGGACCACGCCCAAGGTTTCCGCAAGCCGCGTCTTAGCTAGGCCGGGTACGCCGACCAAAAGCGCGTGGCCGCCTGCCAAGATTGTGATCAGGCTCTCCGTGACAACCTGCTCCTGACCAAAAATGACATTTCCGATTGATTTTCGGACATCGCCGAGGATCGCGACGGTCTCTTCGGCTTCTCGAACAACGCTCGACGCCACGTCTTCTGTCAAATACTTCCTCCTTGGTCATCCTGAAGTTGGTGCCTGGAACCACGTGCAGTGTCTAGTTAAATAGGTTGGTGCAGGGAATTGCCATGGGAACGGAAAAGCCATGAACGAATTATCTGAAGTCTTGCCATGTGAAGGTGAAATCAAGATTGCGCGCGATGGGTCTTGGTATCATCACGGCCGCCCTATTGCCCGATTTGAACTCGTAAAATTGTTTTCGACAGTACTCCTGCGCCGCGATGATGGCAGTTATTGGTTGGAAACCCCTGTCGAAAAGGTGCGGGTCGACGTCGAGGACGCGCCCTTGCTTGCCGTGGAGTTGCGGCGCGAAGGCGAGGGCGTGACGCAACGCTTGGATCTGCGCACCAATCTCGATCATTGGTTTCCTATTAATCAATCCCACTCAATACGAATGATGGCGAATACGGATTGGCTTGGACCGGTTCCGTATGTGCCAGTCGAGCGTGGATTGGATGCTCGGATTGTTACCAGCGTCTACTATGAGCTTGCAGAGCTTGCCCAAAGCGATGATCGCGGGCACTTCGGTGTCTGGAGTTATGGTTATTTTCACGAGTTAGAGACTGCGGCGTGATCCAGCCATGCTGAGTGAGGCGGCCTTGCGTCAGATCCTCGATTGGGCATCGTCGAAGGAGATGATAGTGGGCCATCTAAGCGGCGATGACAGGCTTCCACGGCTCCCTGAACGATCGACGGTGGCCGCGGCAGTCCTCATCCCCATTGTGGTCCGTTCCGATGGCTTGCACATCGTCCTCACGCAACGCACGGTACATCTGCGCGATCATGCGGGCCAGATTAGCTTTCCCGGTGGCCGCATCGAACCTGACGATGTCAGCGCCTACAGTGCCGCTCTCCGGGAAGCGCAAGAGGAAATAGGTCTCTTGCCTCATGGCGTTCGAATTCTGGGCAGCCTCCGGCCTTATCTGACGGTCACCGGCTACAAGGTCTATCCCATCGTCGGCTGGATTGATAAGCCCGCACCCTACAAGCCGGATCCGTTCGAAGTCGACGAGGTATTCGAGGTTCCGTTGGACTTTATTCTTTGCAAGAGCAATCATTGCCGCGAAAGCATGGTGCGTGACGGACGAACACGCTATTTTTATGTTCTGCCTTACCAAAACCGCTATATCTGGGGTGCAACAGCGGCGATGTTGGTGAATTTCTCACGTGTGATCGAAGCCTTCAGAACAAACGTAGCGAATTTATGATCAGAATAATCCTCCAGTATCTTCTACCGTTCCTATTACCGTTTATTGGCTATGGGATCTATCTGTTGTTGAACCGCCATGCGCGAGACTTAAGCCGATGGCCTTACTTCACACTGACTGCCTTGAGTGTCGCTCTCGGCAGTGCTAGCCTAATCTATTGGGCGTTCGTCGATGGCTCGCAACCGGGCCAGACCTATGTGCCGCCACAATACATTGACGGCGAAATCGTTCCTGGCGGGTTTGTAGGTGACGAGCCCGAGCAACCCGGTGGTTAGCATTTCAGGCCAGCCTTGGCTTGAGGCTACTGTGACGCAATTCGTCATCGATCTGCTCGAGCGAGAGGGAAAACCTGCACGGTTCATTGGTGGCTGTGTGCGCGATAGCCTCTTGTGGCCCGGATTGAACAAGATCGATATTGACATCACGACAGTGGAACGGCCGGAAGTTGTGATGGCGCGCTTCGACGATGCCGGGATCAAGGTCATTCCAACCGGACTTGCCCATGGCACGGTGACCGCGGTCCTTGAAGACCGGCAGTTCGAGATCACCACACTTAGGAAGGACGTCGCAACTGACGGGCGGCATGCCCAAGTCGCGTTCACGGCAGATTTCGATCTCGACGCCTCCAGGCGCGATTTCACCATCAATGCCTTGCGTTGCGACAGGCAGGGTGCCGTCACCGATCCATTCACCGGGATCGAGGATCTACAAAAGGGCCTGGTGCGCTTTATCGGCGATCCGAAGCGGCGCATCACCGAAGACTATCTCCGGATCTTGCGGTTTTTTCGCTTTTTTGCGCGGTTCGGCAGGCAACCTGTCGATGAGGTCAGTCTTCAAGCTTGCAAGCACCATGCAGCCGGCCTCGATCGCATCGCCGGTGAACGCATCCAAATGGAAGTCTCTAGGCTCCTTATTGCGCCGGGTGCCATCGAGGCATGCGGGTTGATGGTCGAGGCAGGCGTTGCGCAGACAATCGGTTTGCCGGCCAATGGATTGCAGGCCGGTGGATTGTCGGCCATGGAGCGGTTGGCCGAGGTCGAGCATTCCTCCGACTGGCGCCGCCGTCTGGCGATTTGGCTGAGAGCGGCCAAAGCGTCCGACACGCTTGATACTTTGAGCGGCCGGTGGCGGCTCGCCAATGACGACCGGGATCGGCTCGCCACGCTCCTTCGATCCGATCTTCCGCGTGTCGGTGATGATGAAGCCGTGCATCGCCGGACGATCTACCGGCTTGGACCGGCCCTCTATCGCGACCTCTTGCTGATCGGTGTCGCCCTCGACGGCGGCGCTCCGAGCCGGCTCGAAATACTGCGCAAGGTCAGCGAAACCTGGACGCCACCCAAATTCCCGCTCAACGGCGAGGATCTGATCAGCCAGGGCATGGCACCGGGTCCCGAGCTTGGCCGAGCGCTCAAAGAACTTGAGACATGGTGGCTGGAGCGTGATTTCCAACCGGACCGAGAGGCCCTTCTCGGCCAACTCCAAGCACGGCTTTCTTGACATTCAAGGCCTTGGCCCATACCTCTCCGCCACACTGCCCATGGGGGATAGTTTAACGGTAGAACTCTCGGCTCTGGACCGAGCAGTCCTGGTTCGAATCCAGGTCCCCCAGCCAAGCAACCCGTTGAAGCCGACAGCCAGTTTTGCTGCCCTGATTGTGGAGCACAAGTTAGACGCCAGACTTCGTCAGCCCAGCGACGACGCGGTCAGTGTCTGATTGGCTCTTGTAGGGTAAAAGGTGCAGAAGAGCGGTGATTGAGAAGTTTGTGTGGATGCGGTGAATTGCCGAGGCTGCAGTGCCTGCCTTCGTCATGTTTCCAAGATGGCCATGGCACACCGCGAGAAACATGTGTGGCCAGAGAGCGTCCGGATTAAGGGCTGTCGCCTCATCAAAGGCGATGACGGCATCCGAGAACTGATCCATACCGGTTAACGCAAGGCCGATATAGTGCGGATAATAAAACGGGTAATGTGGATTGAGGCGCTTGGCACGGTCAATTAAAGGGATGATTTCCTCGTTGCGTCCTGACCAATGGAAGGCGCCTGCCAGGGTCGCATAGGCCTCGGCACTACTCGGCTCGAGTTCAATCCAGGACTCGGCTGCAGCAATCGCCTCTTGATGCTGTCGTCGAAATACATAGACAGTGCTGAGGGCCTCTTGGACCAGGGGCAGAGCCGGGTCGCGAAGAGCCGCCTCTTCGGCGTGCTGCAACGCTGGCTCGAGATCCAGCTCCATGCCCATTAACCAGTCCTGGACGTAGGTCTCGGCGATTCCGGCGAAAGGCTCGGCATAGTCGGGATCGATCGCGGTCGCTTGTTCGAAAAGGGTCCGTGCCGCCGCATTTCCGGCGTTCGTGAAAAGGCGATATTGCTCGCGGCCTCGAAGGACCAAATCATAGGCTGCGGTACTGGCTGTCTCGTTGCCTTTTGAGGGCCGTCGGCACGCGTTAGCAAGTTTGATTTCGAGGGCCTCGACAATATGGCCGGTGACGTCGTCTTGGACAGCAAAAATGTCGTCAAGCTCGCGATCGTAGCGCTCCGCCCAAAGATGACCGCCTGTGCTGCCGTCGATGAGTTGTGCTGTCACGCGAACACGCGGGCCCGCTTTTCGTACACTTCCCTCCACAACGTAGCGAACGTCCAGATCCCGACAGATATCTTGGATCTTGGTGGCTTTGGCTTTGTAAGCAAAACTGGAGTTTCTGGAGATAACGAGAATATCGGGTATTCGGGATAGTTCGGTGGTGATGTCTTCGGTAATGCCGTCAGCAAAGTAGTCTTGTTCCGCATCATTGCTCATATTGTCGAATGGCAGCACGGCGATCGAAGCTTCATGCGTGGGCGCTGTCGTCATAGACGGCCTTTGCGCTATTTTGGCAGCCGACCAAATCCATATCCGCATGGGATCGGCGATATTTTTGAGCTGGCGCAAACCTGCGTCCGACCAATAGGCGTCGACACGGCCGCGGATCTGGCGATAGACATCATCGGAAAGTGCAATGCCGCCGGGCGGCGTCAGCGATTCGATGCGTGCTGCGACATTGACCCCATCGCCAAGCAGATCATCGCCCTCGACGACCACATCGCTGATATGAATGCCGATCCGAAATCGCAGTCGTTTGCCGTCGACGATCGCCAGATTGCGCGCATCAAGGTCCCGTTGCATAGCGATGGCGAACCGGACCGCATCAACAGAACTCGAAAACTCGATCAGAAAGCTGTCGCCTGCAGTGTTGGCAATTCTGCCGCCGTGGTTGCGAAGCAAAGGCTCGACAATGTCAACACGATGGCTGCGAAGGCCACTCAGCGTGCCTTCTTCGTCGAGACCGACAAGCTTCGAATAGCCAGCGACATCAGCAGCAAGGATAGCAGCAAGTCGCCGTTGAGTTTTCTCTGTCATTCAGTTTGATTACGGAGCGCTTAGGTGCGACCTAGCAAAGATTTCGCCGGTGGGCGAGTTGAAAGATCGGTTGCTCATGGGAGCTCGACCTATAGACGCTGCATATCCCCCGTGTCACAGATAGTCGATCGCAGTGATTTCGGGAGGCGGAAATGCGGATCGGCTTGACCTCCGATTTTCTTGATGGCGACGGCAAGATTGCCATTGCCGAGGCGGAGAGAGCGCGGCTCGAGGATGGTCTAGGTGTGGAAATCGGGACAATCCCGGGGCGCCGAAGCAACGCACCTTTGGAAGCGCAAGACGTTGCCAGCTTCGATGCCCTGATCACCAAACGAAACCGGCTATCAAGAGACCTCCTGGAACACCATGATCTCCGCCTCAAACATGTGGCACGTTCCGGCGTAGGCTTTGATCATATCGACATCGAGGCCTGCAACAAGGCGGGCGTACTGGTGACGATCACTCCCGATGCCGTACGGCGGCCCGTGGCATCTTCCATCCTCGCACTGATTCTAGCCTTGGCGCATCGGCTTTTCGAGCGCGATCGATTGGCACGAAAAGGCGATTGGACCACGCGTGCAGCCTATGAGGGTGTTGGGCTCGAGGGCAAAGTCTTGGGCCTCATTGGAGCGGGCAATATCGGCTTCGAGTTGTTGCGGCTGATTGCACCTTTCGGCATGCGGACCGTCATTTCCGATCCCGTTCGAAGGCGAGAAGAGGTGTCGCCATACGGAGCCGAACTCGTCACGATCGAGGAGCTAATGCGCGGCTCCGATTTTATCGTCCTTGCCTGTCCACTCAACGAAAAGACCCGTCGGATCATCAATAACGAGCGGCTTTCCATGATGAAAAGGAGTGCATTCCTTGTGAACATGGCGCGGGGCGAGCTGATCGAGGAGCCCGCCTTGATCGAGGCTCTGGCAAATAATCGGATCGCCGGCGCTGGTATTGACGTGTTCGAGCAAGAACCGACCCCTGAAGATAATCCGCTGTTCGGCTTGTCCAATGTGATCCTCGGACAGCACAATTTCGCGCATACCGATGAGGTCAAGCGCATTGGTGACACGTCCGTCGTTTCGGCCGTGCTCGATGTTCTAAACGGCCGAATGCCGCACCATGCCGTTAATCCGGAGGCTTGGCCCAAAGTCGAGAAAAGAATTGGCAGAGTTGGATAGAGCGCGGCGGAACCCTTCATCCTCTTGGACGTTCTTTGCAACACGAACTCACCAAGAGGAAATCGTACCATGCTCAAATGGGCCCTTATCTTTCTTGTCCTTGCCCTCGTCGCAGCGCTTTTCGGCTTCGGCGGAATCGCATCGGCTGCAGCCGGCATCGGCCAAGTTCTCTTCTTTATTTTCCTCGTTCTGCTTGTCGTCAGCGTTGTCATGCACCTCGTGCGCGGGCGTCGTACGACCGTGTGAGCGAGCCGAGAGGGGTGATGCGGTAACGCTCAGCCCATCATGTTAGGATTGCGTTCTGGGGACCAAGGCCAGTTCCATGACTGTGCCTTGGTTCTCGTTCATGGTTATCTCGGCGCTTGGCCATGGCTCTATTGGCTGCCGATGAGGCCGACTTGGCGCGAGTTAAAGGCATTGGGGTGCCGCGTGGTCCTTGCGGATCTTCCGTCAACAGGACGCGTTGAGGTCCGTGCCCGCCGCCTCGGCGCGATCGTGCGCCGTCTCTCCCCAAAAAAAGTGATCGTCGTTGCGCACAGTATGGGTGGCATCGACGCGCGCTACGCCGTTTGGCGATATGATCCGCACAACCTGATAAAGGCTGTCATTACGATCAATACGCCCCATCTGGGCACACCACTTGCGGAATGGGCTATTGAACGAGGCTCATTCATAGCACGATTGGTGCGCTCACTCGATGAGGGCGGCCTTCATCAATTGACACCGGAAGCCATGGTGCGGTTCAACGAACGCGTTCAAACACCTCCCAGCACCAAGTTTCTCGCGCTCGGATCTTACGAGGCGCCGGAAAATCTTCATCCATTGCTCCATCCCTATGGCGAATGGCTGGAGGATCATACTGGTGCCAATGATGGTATTGTTCCCACGCATTCGGCGCTTCCGGACGAAGGTGAACCAATCATTGGTGCTGATCACTTGTCCATTATCGGACACCGACACCATAAGTCCAAGGCGCGCGATAAGCATCACATGTCTCGCTTACGAGATCTACTTTACGAATCTTTGGACCAAGCGTCTTCTTCAATTCCTGATCAATACTTCAACAGTCGTCCTGGGAACCCGGTCGGGTCCGCCTCGTTATCTAGCCGCATATCGTCCTGATTTATTGAAGGAGAGCGGGAGATGAAAGCACAGCTATTGACGAGTTCGGTTCTCGGGGGATTGCCTTGACGTTGGCAAGTGTGACCTCGGCGTCGTCGCAGGAAATCCAGCTGCGGGTATGCTCCAAGCAGATCGAAGAGATCGAGCAACGAATTCAAGAGGCTGATCTGCCCCAGGATCAGTTCGAAGCTTTGAGCGCGGCGATTGAGGCCGCTTATACCATTGCCGAGAGCGACGACCGAGGCGCCTGTGATCAGGCCGTTCAAAAACTCGAGCAGATAGTCCAGACCTCAGAAAGGACAGGTCCGTCCGGCGTTGCGTCGGCCTCTCAGGAACAAGATCGGCAGACTTCCGAGCAGAAGGTCTCCGCGAGCGACGAGGGGGCAGGCAGACCTCAGCCTAGTCAGCAACAGTCGGGCCAGCAGCAGCCATTGAAATCAGAAGATCCAGAAGCCACACCGTCGGCGAAGAGTTCGGCTTCAACCGCTGCCGATGTCACCGCACGCGTTGCGATCGACCGGCCGGAGCCAGAGGTCGTTGTTCGGCAGGAGCCGCCCAAGGTCAAGGTCGATCTCGGCAAGCCGATCATCACGATCACCATGACGAAGCCACAGATCGAAGTGCAAATGCCGGATCCAAAGGTCCAGCTTGAGCAAAGCGATCCTCAAATCCAGGTGGTCATGGCCGATCAACAATCGCAATACCATGGAAACGCCTCCGCCGGCAAGTCTGAACCGCAGCGCATAGATGCTCGCGTTCAAATGGAGACAGAGCGTCGACAACCCGAGATTGAGGTGAGTTCTCAGGAG
>CAYPOV010000037.1:0-20293 GCA_964412385.1 uncultured Geminicoccaceae bacterium | reverse complement strand
TAGAGGGTGGGGACGGCAACGATATCCTGGTCGGCGGCTTGGGTCGGGACAGTCTCGCTGGCGGTTCGGGAGCCGACATCTTCCGCTTCTCGTCGCTCGGCGATTTCGGTGATGTCATCACCGACTTTAACGGCGAGGAGGGAGATCGTCTGGATCTCTCAGACCTGATTGATCAGGCTGAAATTGCCACCGGCACGACGATTACGCCTGCCAATCTGGATCAATTCTTCCGCTTAGAGGTGGATGGCAATGACCGCCTGCTGGTTGCCGATCTCGATGGCGCGGCGGGGCAGTTTAGTGAAATCACCCTAGCCAGGCTGCAGGAACCAACCGGTGCCGACGAGTTGCTCGAGGTTCTGGCCAATCCGCCATCCGATGGCGCCACCAGCTAGGCCCAAGGGTGCCTCGAATTCCACACCTTCGCCGCGAAATTGCCGCAAGGTTTCGCTGCCGGTCGATCTTGTCGCGCGAGACAATGAGGGCTACAAACACCGGCACTTTTGTAGTCGTCGATAACTAGCAAGAAACGAGGCACCGCACTCCATGGCTCGCAACAAAATCGCATTGGTCGGTGCCGGTCAGATTGGTGGAACGCTCGCACATCTGGTCGGTCTCAAGGAACTGGGCGATGTTGTGCTTTGCGACATTGCCGAGGGCGTGCCGCAAGGCAAGGCACTCGACCTCGCCCAAAGCTCGAGCGTTGAAGGCTTCGATTCCAACCTTTCCGGCAGCAATGATTACGCAGCACTCGCGGGTGCCAATGTCGTGATCGTAACGGCGGGCCTGCCACGCAAACCCGGCATGAGCCGTGACGATCTTCTCAATACCAATGCCGGCATCATCAAGACTGTCGGTGCAGCCATTAAAGCTAACTGTCCCGACGCTTTCGTGATCGTCATCACCAACCCGCTCGATGCGATGGTCTGGGTGATGCAGAAGGTATCGGGCCTTCCCGCCAACCGCGTTGTCGGCATGGCTGGGGTGTTGGACAGCGCCCGCTTCCAGTTCTTTTTGGCGGAGGCCTTGGGCGTCTCGATCGAAGACGTTACCACTTTCGTTCTCGGCGGCCACGGCGACAGCATGGTGCCATTGGTACGGTATTCGGCCGTTGCTGGTATTCCCATTCCAGATATCGTCAAGATGGGCTGGCTGTCTTCAAGCAAGCTCGACGAAATTGTCGACCGCACCCGCAATGGAGGGGCCGAAATTGTCGGGCTCTTGAAGACCGGCTCGGCATTTTACGCGCCCGCATCCTCGGCAATCGCCATGGCCGAGAGCTTTCTGAAAGATAAAAAGCGTGTCCTTCCCTGCGCCGCCCATCTCGACGGCCAATATGGCGTGAGCGGGCTCTATGCCGGTGTTCCCGTGGTGATCGGTGCCAATGGTGTCGAAAGGGTCATCGAGATCGAGCTGGACGCGGATGAGAAGGCCGCGTTCGATAAGTCGGTGGCGGCCGTCAAAGAGTTGTGCGACGCCGTTCAAATCTAAGGGCAGGTTCTCGAGGGCGGCATGAATATTCACGAATACCAAGCGAAGGCACTCCTTGCCGATTACGGTGTGGCAACTCTCAAAGGCCACATCGCCTACACGCCTGAAGAGGCAGAACAGGGTGCACGGGAACTTGGAGGGCCGGTATGGGTGGTCAAAGCGCAGATCCATGCGGGCGGCCGGGGCAAGGGCGGCGGCGTCAAGATCGCCAAGTCGATCGAGGAAGTGCGCCAGCTCTCCAATCAGATGCTGGGCATGAATCTCGTGACCCACCAAACAGGGCCTCAGGGCCGGGTGGTGAAGCGCGTCTATATCGAAGACGGCTGTGACATTGACCGCGAGCTCTATCTCGGTGCCGTGATCGATCGTGCAACGTCGCGCGTCACACTGATGGTCTCGAGCGAGGGCGGGGTGGAAATCGAGGAGGTCGCCAAGACCCACCCCGAAAAGATCATCACCGAGGCGATCGATCCGGCAACAGGGTTCATGCCCTATCACGGCAGACGGCTTGCCTTTGCCCTGGGGCTGAAGGGCAACGAGATCAAGAAAGCGGTCGCGTTCATGCGCGGTCTTTATCAATGCCTCGTGGAACGCGACGCCAGCCTGGTCGAAATCAACCCGCTGGTCGTGACAGGCTCGGGCGACGTCATTGCCCTCGACGCCAAAATGAATTTCGACAGCAACGCGCTCTTCCGGCAGCCCAAGGTGGTTGCTCTTCGCGATCTCGACGAAGAGGATGCGCGTGAGGTCGAAGCGAGCCGCCATGAACTCAACTACATCAAGCTCGACGGCAAGATCGGCTGCATGGTCAATGGCGCCGGCCTGGCGATGGCTACGATGGACATCATCTAGCTGTTCGGTGGCGAACCGGCTAACTTTCTTGATGTCGGCGGTGGCGCCACAAAGGAACGGGTGACGGCAGCCTTCAAATTGCTTCTCTCCGATCCCAATGTCGAAGGTGTATTGGTCAACATTTTCGGTGGCATCATGCGCTGCGATGTCATTGCCGAAGGCGTCGTTGCCGCGGCGCGCGAGGTCAATCTCAACGTGCCCCTCGTGGTTCGTCTGGAGGGCACCAATGTCGACCTAGGCAAGAAAATCATGGCAGATTCCGGTCTGCCGATTATTCCGGCCGACAATCTGGCAGATGCGGCGGACAAAATCGTCAACGCTGTCAAGAAGGCTGCCTGATGTCGGTACTGATCGATTCCTCGACCAAAGTCATTTGCCAGGGTTTCACCGGTTCCCAGGGGACGTTTCATTCCGAGCAAGCGATCGCTTACGGAACCAAGATGGTCGGCGGTGTTACCCCAGGAAAAGGCGGGACCACCCATTTGGGCTTGCCGGTGTTCGACACGGTTCATGACGCGAAGAAGGCGACGGATGCCGACGCCTCGGTCATCTATGTTCCAGCACCATTTGCAGCCGATGCCATCCTCGAAGCACTGGATGCCGGTGTGCCTTTGATCGTCTGCATCACGGAAGGCATTCCGGTGATGGACATGATCAAGGTGAAGCGCGCGCTCAGCACATCCAAGAGCCGGCTCGTCGGTCCGAACTGTCCGGGTGTGATTACACCTGACCAGTGCAAGATCGGTATCATGCCCGGACACATCCACCAGACCGGAAAGATCGGTATTGTCTCCCGCTCCGGGACCTTGACCTATGAAGCCGTTGCGCAAACCACGGCGGTGGGATTGGGGCAAACGACTTGTATCGGCATCGGTGGTGATCCGGTCAATGGGACCAACTTCATAGATTGTCTCGAACTCTTCCTTGCCGACGATCAAACCGAAGGGATCGTCATGATTGGCGAAATCGGCGGCACGGCTGAGGAAGAAGCGGCCGAGTATATCAAGGCGACTGGAACCAAAAAGCCGGTCGTCGGTTTTATCGCCGGTCGCACGGCACCTCCCGGCAGGCGTATGGGGCACGCGGGTGCCATTATTTCCGGCGGCAAGGGCGGTGCTGAGGAAAAGATCCAATCGATGCGCGATTGCGGCGTCCATGTCGCGGAAAATCCTACGGTCATCGGGGAGACCATGGCGCGCGCCATGGCTGCTTAGAAGGTCACGGATCGAAAGACATGGGATCGCCGTAGGATGATGAGGAAGGCGGAACCATGGCAACGCGGCTCGAACTAGAGCAGACTTCATTCTTATATGGCGGCAACGGCTCCTTTCTGGAGGAGCTGTTTTCACGCTATCTCGATGATCCGACAAGCGTCGATGAGAGCTGGCGGGCCTATTTCGATCAGTTGGATCCGGAAGACCGGGCCTTGATGGCGCAAGCCCGTGAAGCTCTTGCGGTCGACACTCAGGGCTGGTTCGGCGGCGGTAGTGCAGCCAATCTCAATCTGCCGTTCACGCCCGGAGATATTGACTCGGATGCCACCAAATCCCTGATCCGCGAGCACCTCCGCGTGATCATGCTGATTCGTGCCTATCGTGTGCGCGGGCATCTTCAAGCGGATCTCGATCCATTGGGATTAGCCCACCGTGGGCCGCATCCGGAACTCGACTATCGAAGCTACGGGTTCAGCGAAGCCGATTTGGATCGGCGGTTTTACCTCGACTATGTGCTCGGTCTGGAAACCGCGACCCTCCGTGAAATTATCGACGTGCTGCAGAAAACCTACAGCGGTTCTGTCGGTATCGAGTTTCTTCACATTCAAGACCCTGATCAGAAGTCTTGGATCCAGTCGAGGATCGAGGGCACGGGCGGCATTTTCGAGACCTCGCCCGAAGACAAGCGGGCTATTCTCGAGCATCTCACCGAGACCGAGGGATTCGAGCAATTCCTCAACATCAAATATCCCGGCACCAAACGCTTCGGTCTCGATGGTGGCGAAAGCGCCATCCCGGCACTCGAAGCCATGATCCAGACGGCCGCGGACCTGGGCTGTGATGAAATTGTTCTGGGAATGCCGCATCGGGGCCGTCTAAATGTGCTCGCCAATGTCATGGGCAAACCATTCTCGGCAATTTTCTCGGAATTCCAGGGGGGGCGGTCGACCGACGAAGTTCTAGGATCTGGCGACGTCAAATATCATCTCGGGACGTCTGTCGACCGTGATCTCGGCAAGGACCGGGAAGTCCATTTGAGTTTGAACGCCAATCCGTCTCATCTCGAGGCAGTCAATCCCGTCGTGATGGGCAAAGTGAGGGCCAAGCAACGTCAAAAGGCTGATAGCGAGCGCAAGCGGGTGATGGGCATTCTTCTGCATGGCGATGCAGCCTTCGCAGGCCAGGGCGTGGTCCATGAGTGCCTGGAAATGTCGGAACTGAGGGGCTTTCGCGTCGGCGGCACCATCCAGCTCATCGTCAATAACCAGATCGGATTTACGACGAGCCCCGCTTACGCTCGTAGCTCGCCCTATCCGTCCGATGTCGCTCGTGGAATTCAGGCACCGATCTTCCACGTCAATGGCGACGATCCCGTCGCCGTCAATCACGTGGCGCGGCTCGCAGTGGAGTTTCGCCAACAGTTTGCCAAGGATGTCGTGGTCGACATGTGGTGCTACCGGCGCCACGGCCACAATGAAGGCGACGAGCCAGGCTTCACGCAACCGCTCATGTATAAGCGGATCGCCCAGCATCCGACCGTTCGTCAGGTCTATGCTCGGGCCCTGGAACGTGAAGGCGTGATCGACAAGAATCTTGCGCAGAAGCTTCATGACGATTTTGCCAATCAGATGGAGCAGGCTCATGAAGCTGCCACGGGCTACAAACCCAACAAAGCCGATTGGCTCGAAGGGGCCTGGTCCGGACTGTCCGCGGCACCGCTCGAATACCAGCGAGGCAGCACGGCGGTTCCCGTCGACAAGCTTCGCGATATAGGGCTCAAGCTTACCGATATCCCCGAGCGCTTGCACATCCATCCGAGGCTCAAGCGCGTCATTGGTAATCGGCGCAAGGCCATTGAGAAAGGGGAAGGTATCGATTGGGCCACTGCGGAGCATCTTGCCTTCGCCTCGCTTTCTCTTGAGCGCTACTCGGTGAGATTGTCCGGTCAGGATTGTGGCCGAGGAACGTTTTCACAGAGGCACGCGATCATTTATGATCAAACAACAGAAGAGAAATATATCCCCTTAGCCCATCTTCACGAGGATCAGGGGAGCATCGAGGTCGTCGACAGTTTCTTGTCCGAAGAGGGTGTGCTGGGCTTCGAGTACGGTTATTCGACAACCGATCCCGACTGTCTCACAGTCTGGGAGGCGCAATTCGGCGACTTCGCCAATGGCGCCCAGGTCTATTTCGATCAGTTCATTTCTGCGGGCGAGAGCAAGTGGCTGCGCATGTCGGGCCTTGTCTGTCTATTGCCGCACGGGTTCGAGGGCCAAGGACCGGAACATAGCTCGGCACGCTTGGAGCGGTATCTTCAGCTCTATGCGGAAAACAACATTCAGGTCCTCTATCCATCGACCCCCGCGAACTTCTTTCATGCTCTGCGCAGGCAGCTTCATCGCGAATTTCGCAAGCCGCTCATTGTCATGACGCCCAAATCCCTCTTGCGACACAAGCTTTGCGTTTCGACGCTCCAGGATATGGGCGAAGGCACCAGCTTTCACCGCGTCATGTATGATAGTGCACCAGACGGCAAAGACGAAGAGATCGAACGTGTCGTCTTCTGCAGCGGCAAAGTCTACTACGATCTCTATCAGCACCGGGAAGATGAGGGCCTTCAGGACAAGGTCGCCTTGGTCCGGCTCGAGCAGATCGCACCCTTCCCGGAAGAGGCGATCGAAACCGAGCTCCGACGCTATGGCGACGGCGTCCAAGGGATCTGGTGTCAGGAAGAACCGCGCAACCAGGGCGCTTGGTTCTTTGTCGCGCCAAGGCTCGAAAACCTTATGGAAGCCCGGGGTTTGAAGAACACGCGTCTAGCCTATGCCGGACGTCCGCCATCGGCGTCTCCGGCAACGGGGTATCATGCCCAGCACGAGAGAGAGCAGCGCCAATTGGTTCAGACGGCTCTAGGACTTTGATATGATCGATCGTCGGCGGTCGCTCGAGGGAGGAATGAATGAGCGTTGAAATCAAGGTGCCCACGCTTGGCGAATCGGTCACGGAGGCCACGGTTGCCAAATGGCTCAAGCACGCGGGCGAAGGCGTGGCACGTGATGAGCCGATCGTCGAGCGCGAGACCGACAAGGTCAGCCTCGAGGTGCCGGCACCAAGCTCGGGGACACTAAGTGAGATCCTCGCTCAAGAGGGCGATGAAGTTGAGGTCGATGGCCTGTTGGGCCGCATCGAAGAAGGCGAAGCACCGGCCAAGGCGCCGGACGGTGATGCCAAGGAGGAAGCGAAACAGCCCACAGCGGAAGCCGACGCCAAAGCGGCACGTGACGCCAAGTCAGATGGCAGTGGAACCGGTCCTGCTGCCAAGAAGATCGCCGAGGAAAAAGGTGTCGATCTTGCTGCCGTTCAGGGCACAGGACCCAAAGGCAATGTGACCAAGGGCGACGTCCTTGCTGCCGCCGAAAGCAAGCCCGCGCCGTCTAAGGAATCAGCGACACCCGCACCAACCCCTGTACCATCAGGACCACGTGCGGAAGAACGGGTCCGCATGACTCGCTTGCGCCGCCGCATCGCCGAGCGGCTCAAGGAAGCGCAGAATACTGCTGCCATGCTCACGACATTCAATGAATGCGACATGTCGGCGGTCATGGAGTTTCGCAAGAATTATCAGGACGACTTCGTCAAGAAACACGGCATCAAACTTGGCTTCATGTCATTTTTCGTGAAAGCGGCGATTGACGCTCTCAAAACTTTTCCGGCCGTCAATGCCGAGATCGACGGCGACGAGGTTGTCTACAAACACTTCTATGACATCGGCGTTGCGGTGAGCACGGATCAGGGACTTGTTGTGCCGGTCATCCGTGGTGCCGACGGCATGTCCATGGCGGACATTGAGAAAAAGATTGGCGATCTCGGCAAGCGTGCCCGCGACGGCAAGCTGGCGATGGAAGAACTCACCGGTGGGACATTCTCGATCACCAATGGCGGGATCTTCGGATCCATGATGTCGACGCCTATTCTCAATCCGCCGCAGGTCGCGATCCTGGGGATGCACAATATCGTCCAACGGGCCGTCGTCTTGCCGGATGGCTCGATCGCCGCTCGGCCGATGATGTATCTAGCGGTGACCTACGACCATCGCATTATCGATGGGCGCGAGGCGGTGCAGTTCCTGGTCCATATCAAGAAAATGATCGAGGCACCCGAAAGGATGCTGATCGGCGCCTAGAGAGGCTCCCGCTCGGTGAGGGCGTCGCTCATATTGTTGATGCTGGTTTGAATGTGGCGACGCATTGCACGTCGTGCGGCTCGCGCATTACCCTTTTGGATGGCATCGCTGATCGCCTGATGTTCTCTGGCTAATGTCGAGACGCGTTTGCGCCAGGCGCTGGTCGGGTGCTCGTCCACAGGGATAGGTTTGCGGGGCATCGTTCTGGTACCGAGGTCGTGAATGCTCTCCGCCAGCACTGCGTTGCCGGTCGCTCGAGCGATTTCAAAATGGAACCGAGAATCGATGCCAAAAGCGGGATTACCGTCTTCGATCGCTGACGAAAATTCTTCGCTCAATCTGCTGATGGTGGCCTTGGTTTCTCGATCGGCATGAAGTGCGGCCAAGGCTGCGGCCTCAGGCTCCAAGAGTATCCGCACTTGATGGGTTTGCTGGATCGTCTCGAGCGGCCCGATCTCCTCCGGCAAGAGCCGGAAGATCCGGCTTGCCGTGGTGTTGACCACCTTCGCACCACGTCCTCGGTGGGTCGAGATCAGGCCCTCCGCGCGAAGTGCCGACAAGGCTTCGCGGACAACGGTCCGGCTTACGCCAAAGAGAGCCGCGAGTTTCTGCTCGGATGGCAGAACATCGCCGACAGCAAACCGCCCGTGGACAAGTGCCTCACGGAGCCTTTCCTCGGCAAAAACTGAGAGACTTCGCGGGTCCGTTTCGGAAGGGCGGGGGATGTTCGTGTCCAACATTGACAGCGAATGCGCTGCCGCATCTTGCTTTCTCATGTACCTGTCGTACAACTTGGTCAAAGTCCAAACATGGGGAGCATTAGTATGCGACAAATTCAGTTCGCGCTATGTGCAATTGCACTGGCCGCAACGATGGGAATGGCGCAACCGCGCGCCCAGACCCCTAGTGATCAGCTTATTGTCGGCATGACGCTGGCCAACGTCCTCGATATGGACCCGCACGGCGGAACGCCATACGAGAAAACACACATCCTGACACAAGCCTACGACCGGCTGGTCGAGATGGATCCGAGCGATACTTCGAAGCTTAATCCACTGCTGGCGGAAAGCTGGTCGTTCGACGAAGACGGCAATCTCACGCTCAATCTCCGCGAAGACGCCGCATTTCACTCCGGTAATCCCGTTACGGCCGAAGACGTCGAGTTCTCGCTCGAGCGCGCCATGCTCTTGAACCTGAATGCCGCCGGCGGTTGGCGCACCGTTGGTTTTACGCCGGAAACGATCGCCGATCACATTCAAGCCGTTGACGATCACACCGTGCTCATCGAACGCCCGGCAGACATCAATCTCGTCATTCTCATGTACTCGGTTCTCGCCCAAGCACCCGGCAGCATTCTTGATAAGGACCTGGTGATGGAGAATGAACAGGACGGCGACATGGGGGCGGACTGGCTCAAGACCAATGCTGCCGGATCCGGTCGCTTCACGCTCAACCGTTGGAACCCCAATGAGATCGTTGTGCTGGATCGCAATGACGACCATTGGATGGGGCCTTCGGAGATGAAGCGCATCATCGTTCGTCATATGCCCGAGGCGCAAACGCAACGCCTCGCGCTCGAACAGGGCGATATCGATCTCGCCTATGTACTCAACGCCTCCGACTATGGTGCATTGGACGAAAATCCGGACACCGTCGTGCAGAAAGTTGTCGGCGATGGCTTTTACCATATCGCGCTCAATGCCGATCCCGAGCATCCAATTCTCGGCAAGCCGGAAGTGAGGCGGGCCATCCGCCATGTTATTCCCTATGATGGGCTGCAAGAATCCGTGATGACCTTTTTCGGTGTGCCCTGGCACCGTCCGATCGCTCCCGGCAAGCTCGGTGCCATGGACGATCTCGAGATTTCCTATGATGTCGAGAAAGCCAAGGAATTGCTGAGTGCCGCCGGGTTCGAGGACGGCATCGAACTTGAGATCCTAACCTTGGCGCAACCACCCTTTTCGGAGATTGCAACGGCACTTCAACAAGGTGCTGCACCCGCCGACATCACCGTCAACGTCGTCCAGGGTGGTGGTGCGCAAGTCTACGGCAATATGCGCAAGCGGACCTTCGATATGGTGGTTGGCCGGGCACTCGGCAGCCGTTATGGCGATCCTCACTCGAACGTCGTCAACTCCATGTACAATCCGGACAACGGGCCTGACTCCGCACTTCAAAACTATGCTTGGCGTGCCAGCTTCCAGGATCAGCAGCTGAACGACTTGGTCGAGGCTGGCGCCGCTGAATTGGACGAGGCCAAGCGGCAGCAAATCTATGAGGAAGCGCAGACGCGCTACGAGGAATTGTCGCCTCCCTTCCATCCTATTGGCCAACGCATCGATCCATTTGCTCAGCGTGCGGAAATCGATGGCGTCGTCGGCCATCCGAGTTGGACCACGCGTTGGGATCTCGCCACCAAGCCTCAATGACGCTCGCGGTCCTTGAGGCTTGAGCGCACCACCCGATAGGAGCGCAGCTATCGTTGCACCGCCCGGCATCGCCGGGCGGTTCCTGCTGAACCGTCGCAGCCGCGGACTGGGCCGCGCCTTAGGATCTGTCCTTGTCACGCTGATTGGGCTCTTGGCCCTCACCTTCTTTATTGGCCGCGTGCTACCTCTCGACCCTGTGGTCGCTGTGTTGGGCGATGACTATGACCCGGCTGCCTATGATCGCGTCTACAGGGAGCTTGGTCTCGACAAGCCACTCTACGAGCAGTTTGCGATCTATGTCGGCAACGTGCTCCAAGGCGATTTTGGCGATGCTGTGCTCACCGGCCGGCCCGTCATGCAGGATATCGCCAGAGTGTTTCCGGCCACCCTTGAACTCGCGACAGCGGCGATCCTCATCGCCGTCTTGATTGGCGTACCCATTGGCATTCTTGCAGCCGTCTATCGCGGCAGTGTCCTCGACCATGTGACGCGGGTCATTACGCTCTTGGGTTTTTCCGCACCTGTCTTCTGGTTGGCCTTGATGGGCCTCGTGGTTTTCTATGCGGCTCTTGGGTGGGTCGGCGGACCTGGCCGCCAAAGCGTCTTCTATTTGGACCTGATCCCGACCGTAACCGGGCTTCTCTTGATAGACGCTCTCCTTGCCGGGGACATGGAGGTTTTCTGGGACGGCCTGCGGCACCTCATTCTGCCGGCGTCGGTCCTCGGCTATACGTCCATGGCCTACATCGCCCGCATGACGCGGAGTTTCATGCTCGAGCAGTTGAGCCAGGAATATGTGCTGACGGCGCGCATCAAGGGGCTCTCGACCTATGCTGTCATCTGGCGCCACGCCTTCAAGAACATTCGCGTGCAGCTATTGACGATCACAGCGCTAACTTATGGCGGGCTTCTGGACGGTGCTGTGCTCGTGGAAACGGTCTTCGCATGGCCCGGTTTTGGCCAGTATCTCGTCAACGGGCTTCTGATCGGCGACATGAACGCCGTCTTGGGCTGCACCTTTATGATCGGGCTGATCTTCATCGGATTGAATCTCTTCAGTGACATGCTCTATCGCGTGTTCGATCCGAGAACGCGATGACGGCAATCCGAGACTGGCTCCTGGCCGAGATCCCCCGCAGCAACACCCAGGCCTCCGTACAGCAGCTTTATCTCGGCTGGGTTCGGTTCGCCCGCAATCCCCTTGCTGTCTTGGGTCTCGTCATCATCCTGTCGCTCGTCGCCATGGCCGTTTTGGCACCGATTTTGGCGACCCAAGATCCGGTCATCCAGGATCTTGGCAACGCACTGCAGCCACCGAGCAACCAGCACTATTTCGGAACGGACGAGTTTGGCCGGGACATATTCAGCCGTGTTGTTTACGGCAGCCGAATAACCCTCCTGATCGTGTTTCTCGTGACGATCATCGTCGCACCTCTCGGGCTGATCATCGGCACTGCAGCGGGCTACTTGGGCGGCTGGGTCGATGTCTGCTTGATGCGGATCACCGACATCTTTCTGTCGTTTCCCGGTCTGGTCTTGGCGCTTGCCTTCGTGGCCGCACTCGGTGCCGGGCTCGAGAATGCCATTATTGCCATTGCATTGACCGCCTGGCCGCCTATCGCACGCCTCGCCCGTGCCGAGACACTGACTTTCCGAAATAGCGATTTCATTGCGGCAGTCAGACTCCAGGGTGCATCTGCCCTCCGCATCATCGTTGCCCACGTCATGCCGATTTGCCTTCCGTCCGTCATTGTCCGCATTACGCTGAACATGGCAGCCATCATCTTGACCGCAGCCGGTCTCGGCTTTTTGGGCCTCGGAGCCCAGCCGCCAACCCCTGAATGGGGAGCGATGACGTCAACCGGACGCAATTTCATGCTGGATTCATGGTGGCTCGTGACCATGCCCGGGCTTGCCATCCTTATCGTCAGCCTCGGGTTCAATCTGCTCGGCGACGGTCTGCGCGACACGCTCGACCCGAAGAGTGATTAGTCATGGCACCACTTCTTAGTGTGCAGAATCTTTCAGTGACGTTTCGCTCGATCCATGGGCCGGTCCAGGCGATCCGCAACATGTCCTACACCCTCGGCCAAGAGAAGCTGGGAATCGTTGGAGAGTCAGGCTCCGGCAAGTCAATGTCGGCACGGGCAATCCTCAAGCTGACGCCCAAGAATGCTGAGGTGCGCGCCGATCACATCGAGTTTGGTGAGATCGATCTCTTGCGCGCCAGCGAGCGCCAGATGTTAAGGATCAGAGGCGAACGGATCTCCATGATCCTTCAAGATCCCAAATTCTCGCTCAATCCGGTGATCAAGGTCGGTGAACAGATTGCCGAAGCCTATCGCGTGCACCACAAGTCATCGTCCAAAGATGCGCGCCATCGGGCGTTGAAAATGCTCGCAGACGTTCAGATCCGCGAACCGAGCCGCGTCTACCATCTTTATCCCCACGAGATTTCGGGCGGTATGGGCCAACGCGTTATGATCGCCATGATGCTCATTCCCGAGCCCGCGATAATTATCGCCGATGAGCCTACTTCGGCACTTGATGTCACGGTGCGGCACGAGGTTCTGACGATCCTCAATCGGCTCATCGAGCGCCGGGGCATCGGGCTTATCTTCATTAGCCACGATCTCAACCTGGTCAGGCGATTTTGCGACCGCGTTCTTATCATGTACGCCGGTCGCATTGTCGAGGCGATGCCCGCAGCGGATCTCGATCAGGCGCAACATCCATATACACAGGGGCTCCTGCGTTCGCTTCCGCGCATTCATGAGCGTCGCACCCATTTGCCCGTACTCGAGCGTGACCCGGCTTGGCTTGAGGCTTCATGATCGAAGTCTCGGAGTTGAGTGTTCAGTTCGGCCATTCGACTGCTGTCGACCGTGTCACCTTTGAGGTGCGAGAGGGAGAAATCTTTGGTCTGGTTGGTGAATCCGGCTCTGGAAAATCAACCATTCTACGTGTCCTCGCCGGTCTCAACGGCAATTATCAAGGCACCATTCAAGTGGGAAACAACGCCCTCTCTCGTCATCGTCGGCAACAGGACTACCGCAAGATCCAAATGGTGTTTCAAGATCCCTACGGGTCTCTTCATCCCAAGAAAACCGTCTATGCGGCCCTCGTTGAGCCCGTCAGAATCCAGTCTCTCGGCTCGATTGATCGCCGCGTTGTCGACGTGCTCGAAGCGGTTGGTCTCGGAGCGAGGTTTCGATTTCGCTATCCTCACCAGCTTTCAGGCGGTCAGCGTCAACGCGTGGCGCTAGCCCGGGCTCTGATTCTCGAGCCCGAAATCCTTCTCCTCGATGAACCAACCTCGGCTCTGGACGTCTCGGTTCAGGCTGAAATCTTGAACCTTCTCTCCGACCTTCGCCGTGAGCGCGGCCTGACCTATGTGCTGGTTTCGCATGATTTGGCTGTCGTCGCCCATATGTGCGATCGTCTTGCGGTCATGACCGAGGGGAGAATTGTCGAGCAATTGCAGGTTGGGGAACTCATCAGCGGGCAATGCCAGCATGACTACACCCGAACGCTTCTCGCAGCGAGCGAAGCCTATGCTTGAAACTCCGACCAACTTCTTAATCCCTGGGAGAGTACGATGAAGATCGAGCGGATCGAAACGATCCTCTTTAGGACCACAACCAACAAGATGAGCGACAGCGACGGCCACGCCCATCCTGGACCCGAGCGTGAGGTGACAAGTGCGTTGCTCCGGCTGACGACTGATGATGGCGTGGTCGGAGAGGTTTTGGCACCGAGCCCTGCGGATGTCAGGGAGGACTTGCTCGAGCGATATGTCAGACCGATCGTCAAAGGTGCTGATCCCTTGCGTCACGAGCAGATTTGGCAGGCCATGTATAAGTGGCAAAGAGGCAGCGGAGGCAAGTTCCACGACCGGCTACTCGCCGCCGTCGATCTCGCCTTGTGGGATCTGATCGGCAAGATCTTGGGCCAGCCCGTGTGGAAGCTCGTCGGTGGCTACCGCGACAAGATCCTCGCTTACGGCAGCACGATGTGCGGCGACGACATGGAGAATGGTCTCGCAACACCCGAAGACTATGGCCGCTTCGCCGAATGGTTGGTCAAAGAGCGCGGTTATAAGGCAGTCAAGCTCCATACCTGGATGCCGCCGATCCCCGGTGCCCCCAACGTCAAGCTCGACGTTGCCGCTTGCTCAGCGGTGCGCGAGGCGGTGGGTCCTGACATTCCTTTGATGCTTGATCCCAATCATTGGTACAATCGGCAGGATACGCTGTGGCTGGCCAAGCAATTGGAGGAGCTAGGCTTCCTATGGATGGAAGAGCCAATGGAGGAATCCTCCATCAGCTCCTACCAATGGCTGACCGCCAATACCGGGCTTAATATTCTCGGCCCCGAGACCGCGGCTGGAAAATACTGGACCCGAGCCGAATGGGCGTCGAAAGCCGCGTGCGACATGATTCGAACCGGCGTGTGGGATGTCGGGGGCATCGGACCATCGATGAAGATCGGGCACCTCGCCGAGAGCTTTCACATGAGTTGCGAGGTTCATGGCACCGGTGCCGGCAATATGGCAATCTGTGCAGCCATTCCCAACACCCTCTTTTATGAGCGTGGCCTTCTCCATCCGTTCATCGACTATGACCTTCCGGCGCCGCATCTCAAAAGGATCGACGATGAGATGGATCGCGACGGCTATGTCCATTTCCGTGACGTCGCCGGTTTGGGGCAGGACATTGATGAGGGATATGTGCTCGCCAACCGCATCGATTGATCCTGCCTGCGACGTTGTTCCAAACGCTGGGGGATGACCGTCTGACCATTGCCCGCTAGTTTCGGGTAATTCTACGAACGAAGCGGAGCGGGATCCAGATGGCTGAGAACAGCTACGATTTGGTCGTCATCGGCGGCGGACCGGGCGGCTATGTGTGCGCCATCAAGGCAGCGCAGCTCGGCATGAAGGTCGCTTGTGTCGAGAAACGTGGCCGTCTCGGCGGCACCTGCCTCAATGTCGGTTGCATCCCCTCCAAGGCATTGCTTCACACCTCGCATCTCTTCGAAGAGGCAGAGAACGGTATGGAGAAGTTCGGCATCAAGGTTGGCACAGTCGACCTCGACCTCGACGCAATGCTGGAAAACAAGGACAAGGTCGTGGAAGGCCTCACAAGCGGCATTGAGTTCCTCTTCAAGAAAAACAACATCGACTACGTCAAAGGCCATGGCAGGCTCGCCGGCGATGGCAAAGTCGAGGTCGAACTCAGCAAAGGCGGCAGCCAGACGTTAGCCGCAAAAAACATCGTGATCGCCACAGGTTCAGAATCGACACCTCTCAAGGGTGTCGAGGTCGATGAGGAGAGGATCGTCACCTCAACAGGCGCTCTCGATTTCAACAAAGTGCCCGAGCATCTCTTGGTCATTGGCGCCGGTTACATTGGCCTCGAGATGGGAACGGTGTGGCGCAGACTTGGTGCTAAGGTCACGGTGGTCGAGTTTCTCGATCGTGTCACGCCCGGCATGGATCAAGAAGTCAGCAAGCAGTTCCAACGCATCCTCACCAAGGAAGGCATGGTCTTCAGGCTCGGCACGAAGGTTACCGGCATTGAGAGAGACGGAGAGGTGCTGAAGGTAGCGGTCGAACCCGCCCAAGGCGGCGTGACTGAGATCATCGAGTGCGATTATGTGCTCTTGAGCATCGGCCGCCGCCCCTACACGGCAGATTTGGGCCTCGACAAGGTAGGTATCGAGTCCATGAAGAACGGTCAGATCGAGGTGGATGACCATTTCAAAACGAAAGTGGATGGTATCTATGCCATCGGCGATGTCATCCGCGGGCCGATGCTGGCGCACAAAGCCGAGGAAGAAGGCTCCTTCATGGCCGAGATGCTGGCAGGGCAAAAGCCGCACATTGATTACGACATCATACCGGGAGTCGTCTACACCGCCCCTGAAGTCGCTTCGATCGGTAAGACGGAACAGCAGCTCAAGGAAGCCGGAATTGCTTACAAGACGGGCAAGTTCCCGTTCTCTGCCAATCCACGTGCGCGTTCGACCGGCGGCGGTGAGGGGTTCGTGAAGTTGTTGACGGACGCTCAGACGGACCGGGTTCTCGGCGCTCATATTCTTGGTCCGGAAGCCGGCATTCTCATCGCTGAGATCGCCATCGCCATGGAATACGGGGCGTCGTCCGAAGACATAGCGCGCACCTGCCACGCTCATCCGACCTTGGAAGAGGCCGTGAAAGAAGCAGCACTCGCTGCCCATTTCAAGCCTATTCATATTTAGCGGCGCCGTGTTCACAACATTAAGAGCCGGCACGCGGGCTCTGACGGAAACCGCCAAAAAAGACGGAGCGATCGATCTTGAATCTTACCCTGAAGGACACCCGTTTTGATGTTCTCGGCATCGGCAATGCGATTGTCGACATCGTGACCGAAGCCGATGTTGGAACCATCGAGCGGCTCGGCTTGGAAAAGGGTGCGATGACCCTGGTCGACGAGAAGCGGAGCGAGGACCTTTACCGGGAGATGCAGGAAAGACGAGAAGTCTCCGGGGGATCATGCGCCAACACGATGGCGGCGATTGCCGATATGGGCGGCCGAGGCGCCTATATCGGAAAAGTGCGCAACGATCGTCTTGGTGAGACGTTTCGGGACGACATTCGCAAGACTGGCGTTTCGTTCGAGACCGCACCGAGTCTCGAAGGCCCTCTCACTGCACGCTGCCTGATCTTCGTGACGCCCGATGCGCAGCGTACCATGCAGACCTATCTCGGTGCGTGTGTCGAACTTGTGCCTGAGGACGTCGATGAGAGCCTGGTTGCCGAGAGTGCGATCACCTATGTCGAGGGCTACCTATGGGATCGGCCTTTGGCGAAACAGGCTTGTCTCAAGGCGCTCACCTCAGCCCATCGGGCCGGACGGCGTTTCGCTCTGACACTGTCCGACAGCTTTTGTGTCGATCGTTGGCGCGAAGAATTCTTGGAGCTTGTCGACAAGCATGTCGACATTCTTTTCGCCAACGAAAAAGAGTTGGTCAGCCTTTACCAAGGTGGCGACTTTCAGTCTTGTCTTGAGCAGGTGCGGTCGCATGTAGAGCTTGCCGTACTCACGCGAAGCGGCGAAGGCTCAGTGGTGTGCTATCAAGACCAGATCATCAGAATTGAACCTGACCTGCGCGGCAAACTTACCGACACGACAGGCGCCGGCGATATTTATGCTGCCGGCTTCTTGCGCGGTTTGACGGGGGGATTGGATCTCGAAAGCTGCGGCCGGCTGGCTTCCGCCGGAGCGGGGACGATCATCTGTCAATACGGAGCGCGGGCCGAACAATCGCTGCGCCCGCTCTATGATGCGATTGCCGAGACGGCTTGACGCAATTGCTGAGACAGCTTGAGCTAGCCGACGATCCCACGGATGGCGACGCCGATTGCCAACCAAAGCCCCATCGAGCTTGCGGTGATAAACAAGAATGCTTGAGGCAGAGGCCAGCGCTCTTCAAGAAGGTCGTCGCGGCGCGTTTCGCTAACGGGCGATTGTGCGAAGCTGGTTGCAGACAACACGGTGTTTCTCCTGAATTCGATGATGATCCGCGGCGCCGCGGCACCGACCGGCAATGTAATGTTTGTTGATTAAGCAGTGATGAACGGCCGATGAATTGACGGTGATCACACTTTACGGCGCGAGCTCACCTTTTTGCCCTGCGGCCGGTGTGTTGTCGCCTGATCCACTTGATCCTTGGCGTGCCTCGGCCTTGGCAAGTTCAACCCGGGCTCGTGTCTCAATGGCTGAAAGAATGCGTTGCAGGTTGGGTTCCGAAACATCGCTTGATTGTTCATCGAGCATGCGGCTGCATTTCATCATCGCCATTGACAGTTTTGCGGGATCCACCGCGAGGGCGTGCTGCACCTCGCCAAGCTGGTCGAGCACGGCGTTACCCCGGCTCAACGCCTGACTTCGTTCATCAGAATGCGTCTGTCGGCCTCGTGAACTGTCTTCTTGCAGTGCGAGAATGGTTCCGAGCGACGAAAGACGGGTTGCTGACCCGGAACCGGCTTGCGAAGCCTGATGATCGGGTGCGTCGACTCTAAACGCCGAGGATTGATGACCCGCCGATCCTTTCCTTGCTTCTCGTCTCGCAGTTGTTCGTAGCTGGTTGGAAACTCGCATCGATTCAGCCCACGGTCCTTGTCAAAGGCCGCGGACTAAGCCATGCGGGTTAATGTTTCGTCAACAATCCTGTGCTGAATCAACGAAGAATTTTGCGATTGGTATCGGCAAACCCAACCCGGGGCAGCCGGCTCTTGTGCCAATCGGCAACGAAGATTGAGAAAGTGCACGTGACATTCATGATCCCCGGCCCGATGACCGGCTTGATGACTGGAACAGTGAGACCAGGAAAGCGGCAAATCTGGCGCCGTTGCGGTGCTGTATTTGCACTTCTGCTTCTTCTTGTTCCAGCTTCGGCAAGTGCCGTGTCCCGCGTCAAGGACATCGCCGATTTCGAGGGGATTCGCGATAATCCGCTCATCGGCTACGGGCTTGTTGTCGGTCTTGAAGGCACGGGCGACAGCCTGCGCAATTCTATCTTCACCGAAGAAAGCCTGAAAGCCATGCTGGAGAGGCTTGGCGTCAGCACGCGGGGCTCGAGGCTCAATACCAAGAATGTTGCGGCTGTGATGGTGACATCCACGCTGCCGCCATTTGCGCGCCAAGGCTCGAGGATCGATGTGAGTGTGAGTGCGCTCGGCGATTCGAAATCGCTCCTAGGCGGAACGCTCTTGGCTACTCCGCTTATTGGTGCAGACGGTGAGGTCTATGCCGTTGCACAAGGAAGCTTGGCTGTGAACGGATTCGCTGTTGAAGGCGATGCTGAGAGCGTGACCCGAGGCGTTCCGACGACCGCTCGAATTTCATCAGGTGCTATTGTTGAGCGGGAAGTTCCGTTTGTACTTGATGAAATCGAACGTGTGCGCATCTCCTTGCGCAATCCCGATTTGACCACGGCCAGTCGTATCGCAGACGCAATAAATATCCACTTGTCACATCAAGAGGCGGTGGCACTCGATCCCACAACGGTGACCCTGCCGATACCAACTGCCTATCAAGGGCGTCTTGCCGGCCTTCTTGCCGAAATTGAACAGCTCGTTGTCGAACCTGATACGGCAGCCCGAATCATTATTGATGAACGCGCCGGCATTATCGTCATGGGTGAAAATGTTCGAATCAGTGAAGTTGCCGTTGCTCAAGGCAATCTTACCGTGAGGATTTCGGAGGATCCGCAGGTATCTCAACCGGAAGCGTTTGCTGACGGTGTGACGGTTGCGGTTCCGCGAACCTCGATTGAGGTCGATGAGCAGTCCGATCATAAATTGGTCGTTCTCGATACGGGCGTCACCCTTCAAGATCTCGTCGACGGATTGAATGCGTTGGGTATCGGACCGCGCGACATGATCGCGATCATTCAAGCGATCAAAGCTGCAGGAGCGATACAAGCGGAAATCGAGGTGATATGATGATCCGTTCCGAAAGCCCACTCATCCAGATTGACGGCCGAGAGCAGCCGAATCCGGCTCAGAACAATCTTGCCGATCAACAGCTCAGGAAGGTCGCGCAACAGTTCGAGAGCGTGTTTCTCACGCAGTTCCTATCCGGTCTGACATCGGGCCTTCAGCCGGAGGAAGGTTTCTCTCTCGGTGGTAGTGATCCCTATTCGAGCATGTTGAGGGATCAATATGCCGACCTGATCGCCCAGCGTGGCGGTGTGGGTATTGCCGATTCTGTTCTCCGCGAGTTGTTGCAATTGCAGGAGGGCCAGTGATGGCACCCTTGGAGAAACTCACGGTGTTGCTCACGCTGATCAGAAGGCTTGTGAGCCTCATGGATCAGGAGGTTGCCGTACTCAAGACAATGAATCTCGAAAGTCTCGCCGAGATCCAAGAAGAGAAGGCGGCGCTTAGCGAAGCCTATGCCTTGGAGATGGATTTCCTTCGCCGCAATCCCGAAGTCCTAGGGCAGCTCGATATCGACCATCGTGAAATCCTGGAAGAGGAAACCAGAGAACTGCAGCGCGCGTCTCGGGACAATGCAGCCGCACTTCAAGCGGCTAGAGAAGTCATTGACCGGTTGATGAACCGCCTGAGCGAGAGCCTG
>CAYPOV010000036.1:0-20573 GCA_964412385.1 uncultured Geminicoccaceae bacterium | reverse complement strand
ATCACCATGAGGCCGCGCATCACGGCATTCATGCCGAGCGTGAAGATCATCGAGGGCACGCGCAGGTAAGCGACACCGAGGCCATTGATGAGGCCGACCAGCAGGCCCAAGGCGATGCCAGTGGGCAAGGCGAGCGGCCCGCCAACGGCGGTCGCCATCATCGCACCTGCGGCGATCGTCCAGGGCACGGAGAGATCGATGTGTCCCAAGAGGATCACCATCATCATGCCGATGGCGACGATGCCCAAGAACGATGCCACCTGGAGCTGCTGGAGCAGGTAGTTGGGCGAGAGAAAGCTGGCCGTACCCTGGGTGATCAAGGTGTATGCCGTGCCGACGTCCAGAATGACCAGATTGAAGCAGTAGGCGATGTCCAGCGGCCGATCGAGTTTGCCGGACATGACTAACTAAACAGCTCTAAGCGATTACGGACGCGGAAAACACGGGCGGCCCCAATGCTGACGGCGCCCAAAAGGATGACGCCCTCGAACAGCGGCTGGAGCAGTGGATCGAGGTCGAAGATGCGGAAATTGAAGGAAATGGCACGGATCACCAGTGCTCCGAAGATCGAGCCGACGACACCGCCGACTCCTCCCAAGAGCGATGTCCCGCCAATCACCACGGCGGCGATGGAATTGAGCGTATAGGCACCGGCTTGCGGGACATCGGCATTGCCGCTCGAGGTCTGAAGCGCCAGATAGAGCCCGCCAATGCCAGCAAACGTGCCGGCAAGGGTGAAGGCCGCGATTTTGCTGCGGGCGATCGGCACGCCCGACATATAAGCCGCCCCTTCGGCCGAGCCGATGGCATAGACCCCTCGGCCGGTAATCGAGCGCCGGAACGGCACCCAGATGATCAAGACGATCACCACCAGCATGATGATCGGCAGTGGAAACCAGGCGATCGAGGCGAGCCAGCCGGTCTCGACGAGATCCGGATTGCCGTAAGTGGCCACCAGCTCATAAATGTCGTTGGTGAACGCCCAGGATAGATCGGGATCGATATCGCCACCGGGCGTGGGACGCAGGAAGAGGGCGATCCCCATATAGATAGCCCCGGTGGCCAGTGTGGCGATAATCGGTTGAATGCGGCCGTAGACGATGACACAGCCATTGATGAAGCCGGCAGCCATTCCCATGGCGACGCATACGAGAGCGCCCAAAACCACCTGGATTGGCGAGCCTGCGAGCAGGTAGCTCGCGGCGCAATTCACCATGGTCATGACAGCACCGACCGAAAGGTCGAGCCCGCCCAGCAAGGCAGGCAGTGTTTGCGCCATCCCGACCATGATCAGAACGAACGCTTCATTGGCGTTCTGGATCAGGACTTGGGGCGAGAAGCCACGTGGATGATTGAAATTGTAGAAGCCATAGAACAACAGAAAGAGGGCGATTGCCAGGAGCAGCCCGAGATTCTGGTTCAGCCTTAGGCGCAGATCACTCAATGCCTGACTCTCACTGCCGAACACTCAAGGGTGATGCTCCGCCTCGTCGAGATCGAGGTTGAGGGAACTGGCAACAATATTGGTCTCGCTGATGTCCTCGCCTTGAAGCTCACGGATCACCGATCCGTCATAGAGGATCAGCACGCGATCGCAGCAGCCGATGAGCTCGTCGTAATCGGTGGTGTAGAAAAGGATGGCGGCACCGGCTGCGGAAAGATTTCGCAGCAGCTGATAGAGTTCCTGCTTGGTGCCGACATCGATGCCCCGGGTCGGATCATTGAGAAGAATGACGCGCGGCTGGGTCATCAGCCATTTGGCGATGACGACCTTCTGTTGATTGCCGCCGGAGAGTGTGGCCACCGGATCGCCGAGCTCGCCGACCTTGATCTGAAGCTTTTTCACCATGTCATCGACCGCTTGCATCTCGCGGCCGCGATCGACGAAGAGACCGGTGGATAGCTGGCCCAGGGCCGCCATACCGAGATTGTCGGCGACCGACATCGGCAGCATCAAGCCTTCGGTTTTGCGATCTTCGGGGATGAGCGCCATGCCGATCGAATTGGATTTGGCTTTGGCAGGGCTGCCGATCGCGACAGGCTTGCCATTGATGGTGATCGACCCATCGACACCTTTGAGCACACCGAAGAGGGCCAGCAACAAATCACGCTGCCCCTGCCCGTCGAGGCCACCGAGGCCGACAATTTCGCCCCGTCCTACGGTGAGCGAGATGTCGCGCAGGCGTTCGCCCCATGAGAGGTCCCGGACCTCTAGGACGGTCTCGGGATGCTCCGGAGGCGGCGGCTTGGCTGGAAACGCCTGGGCGATTTCCCGACCGATCATAAGCTGCACAATCTCGGCATCGCTGCGCTCGCCCTTCTTGAAGGTCTCGACATGTTGGCCGTTACGGAACACCGAGCAGGTGTCGGCCAGCGCTTCGATCTCATGCATGCGATGCGAGATATAGAGGATGGCGAGGCCCTCTTCGCGCAGTTGACGCAGTATCTGATAGACCTTGTCGACGTCCGCACTGGTCAGCGCCGAGGTTGCCTCGTCCAGGATCAAGAGCCTCGGGTTTTTGCCCAAGGCCTTGGCGATTTCGACCATTTGACGGCGTGAGAGCGGAAGGTTGCGCACGCGCTCGAGCGGATTGACGTCGCCGCAGCCGACCCGTTGGAGCAGCGCTTCGGCCTTACGCCGCTGCGCACCACGATCGATGAGGCCGAGTCTTTTGGGCGGATTGGCGATCGAGATGTTGTCGGCAACCGAAAGGTCCGGCATCAGCGAGAGTTCTTGAAAGATACAAACGATACCGGCGTCATTGGCGGCGGATGGCCCTTCGAACCGAACCGCCTCGCCTTCCAGCCGCATCTCGCCTTGATCAGGCTGAACCACGCCCGAGATGATCTTGATCAGCGTGCTCTTGCCGGCGCCATTCTCGCCGAGAACGGCATGAATAGAGCCACGAGAACAGGAAAAATCGACATTATCGAGTGCTGTGACACCGCCATATCGCTTGGCCACGCTCTCAAGCTCGAGAAACGGCGTCATGCGTGCTTGTAATCCGAAGTTTACGGGGACCGGACGAGCCGGTCCCCCGCCTCCCCTTATTCGGTCACGTCATCCGGGGTCTCGCCCATGATTTCCACGGCCGTGATATTGACGTCACAGGGCGGAAACTCGTTGGGCGTGAAGAAGTTGTCGGTAAGCTCGGACCAGTAGTTCTTGCCGTCTTCGAGCGTCGTGTAGTCGGCAACCGGAATCGGCACCGAGATCAGCTGCGGAAGCTTTTCGCCTTCCAGTGCCGCGAGTGCAGCCTTGATGGAAATCGCCACGAGCCCAGGAGACTGGCCGTAGGACAGCCCCTTCAAACCGTCATCAGCATGCTCAGCGATGAGCTTTCTAAAGCCATTCTCGGCCTCACCAGCGATCGGCACCATCGGATGGCCCGCATCGATCATCGCGCGAACCGTCCCGGTCGAGCCGCCTTGCGTGAACACGGCATCGAATTGGCCGTGAACGGCAAGCGCGTCGGCAGTCGCCTTTTGTGATGTGCCGTCGTCCCAATTTCCGACAATCTCGACGATCTCGAAATCATTGCCTTCGCCCTCGACGACATCGCGGAAACCGAGATGGCGATCGCGGTCGACAGAGTTTCCGGGAAGGCCGCGAACTTCGAGAAGTTTGCCGGAATTGCCGATGTGGTCGATGATCCAGTTCGCGGACATCACGCCCATTTCGAACTGATCCTCGTTCACCATCATGACGTCATCGGTGTCGAGAATGTTGTCGAAGGGCACCAACACGACATCATTGCGGTCAGCGAGGCGAATGACGCGGTCAAACCCGTCCGGGCTCACGGCGATCGTGACGATGGCATCGAAGCCCTGATTGATGAAGTCTTCGATGGCACCAAGCTGCGCTGCAGCGTCGGTGCCGGTCGAGACCACCTTGAATTCTTCAATTTGCTCGGCGATTTCGGGCTGCTCGACAAACGCCTTGGCGGTCTGGATCATCTGAATGCGCCAGGTATTGCCGACAAAACCGTTGACCAGTGCGATGCGATAGGGGCCCTCGCGGCCTTCCCACTGGAAGTAGGCTGTTTCCTCATCCCAGGGTGCGAAACACTCCGGCAGATAGCCGGGGCCCTCGACAACCTCCGGGCTGGCCTGTGCGGCGGCGCTTACGCCTAGTGCAAAAACCGAGGCCGATAAGCCAAGAATCCATGGACGGATCGTCATTTCTGAAGCCTCCCACATGTCGCTTCCCTTGATCAGGTCATTGCTCTTACTGCGAAAATTCTGGGCCGTCCAGCGGCAGGCCAAAACAGCAAATCAACTCAACCCGAGTGCAATCCGGATCGAGAAGTAGTGCAGTATCGCTGCTGTCAAAACGAACAGATGCCAGATTGAATTCTGGAATTTCAGCGATTCCCAAAGATGGAAGACGACACCGATAGTGTAGGCGGCCCCTCCGAGCAGCAGCAGGGTGAGCGATATAGCCTCTAGGCGGGCAATAAGAACGCCAAGCAGAGGAATACAAAACCACCCCATGGCGAGGTAGGGCCAGACCGGAGCCTCATGAGATCGCTCAGGGAACCTAAGCCGCGATACGGCTCCCCAAATGGCTGTTGCCCAGATCAAGAACAGCATCGCCCAGCCGATCCAGCCTCTCAAGGCGACCAGGCAATAGGGCGTATAGGTCCCGGCGATCATGACAAAGATTGCGGCGAGATCGGCAGCGCGGAAATATGACTTCTGAGATGCTGGGGCGAGATGGTGATAGGCGAAAGACGTTACGAACAAGACGATCGCAGCGGCACCATAGATGGCAACGGCCGTGGCCATCAGCGCCGTGCCTTCGCGCACGGCCTCCCAAAAAAGCCAGGCCATCGCCGGCCCGGTCAGGCCGATGGCAATGATGTGCACCCAGGCGTCAGCGCGGCGCTCTGCCACACTCTGTGTCCGCTCATAGCCTGTGGCCCGCCGCAGCGTCGCTATTACCGAGGCAAAAGTCTCAGTCGGTGCCATGGTCACTTGCGTTTTTGTACAGTGCAATCACGACTAACGGCTCATGGGAGATTGCGCCACACTGTCCATTGCTGAACGCGACGCTCTGCGCCACTTTAGAACCATTCCAAAAAATAGGGCATTGCGCGCATGCTGTTCGGCATCACCAACCGGAAACGTTTCTCGGATCTATCGGAACAAGAAATCCTCGCTCTGGCAATTAGTTCCGAGGAGGACGATGCCAGAATCTATCTCACATTCGCCGAGCAACTCGAAGAGAACTACCCGAAGTCGGCCGGGCTCTTCCGCTCCATGGCGGAGGAGGAGGAAAACCACCGTCAGAGGCTCATCGAGCGCCACAAAGAACGGTTCGGCAAGACGATCCCTTTGATCCGCCGCGAGCACGTCTCGGGGTTCTATAGCCGCAAACCCATTTGGCTTACCCAAAACCTCTCGCCACAGGCCATGCGCGAAGAGGCGGTGGGCATGGAGATCACGGCACGGGAGTTTTATCTGCGCTCGGCAGCCAAGGCCTCGGACGCCGATACCAGGAAGCTCTTGGGCCAGCTCGCAGCAGCCGAACAGTCTCACGCGACGGAATGGAAGGTTTTCGAGGAGGAAACGCTCACCCCCGAGGCGCGCTCGGAAGAAGAGGCCGCATCGCATCGCCAGTTCGTGTTGACTTGGGTGCAACCCGGCCTTGCCGGGCTCATGGATGGTTCGGTCTCGACGCTAGCCCCCATCTTTGCCGCAGCCTTTGCCACAGGCGACACCATGCAGACCTTCTTGGTCGGGCTTGCGGCGTCGCTGGGTGCGGGCATTTCCATGGGCTTTACTGAAGCCGCATCCGATGACGGAGTCATCTCGGGTCGCGGATCACCGATCAAGCGAGGTTTCGCCTCCGGTATCATGACGACGCTTGGCGGATTGGGTCACGCCCTTCCCTATCTCATCCCCGATTTCAATACGGCGACGACGCTGGCGATCATTATCGTCTTTTTTGAGCTATGGGCGATTGCCTGGATTCAAAACCGCTACATGGACACACCTTTCTTCCGCGCCGCATTCCAAGTCGTGCTCGGTGGTGCGCTGGTGTTTGCGGTGGGCATTCTTGTCGGCAACGCGTAACAGAGGCGTATGACGATTGCGGATGGCAGCACGGCACTTTTGAGCCTTGATGCGCTGGTGGTCGATACCGAGACCACCGGCCTAGATGCGTCGCAATCGCGCCTCGTCCAGATCGGCGCCGTTCGCATCGAAGCAGGCCGGTTACAGGACGATGCCGAGCTTGATGTTCTGATCGATCCCGGAATCCCGATCCCGCCCGAGACCACCGCTATTCACGGTATCGACAATTCGATGACCGCCGAGGCGCCAACCTTTGCAATTCTGGCACCCGATCTCGAACGAATGCTGGCCGATGCCATCGTCATCGGCCACAATATCGGCTTCGATCTTGCCATTCTCAAAGCCGAGACGGATCGGGCAGGTCGGCGCTGGAAGCGGCCGCGCACGCTTGATACCTTGATCCTCGCCCGCATCGCTTTTCCGACTTTGGCGAATTACGACCTCGAAACACTAGCCAAAAAACTGCATGTCGCGGTGGAAGGCCGCCACACCGGAATTGGCGATGCACGGACAACAGCCGGTGTCTACCTGGGACTTCTGCCCCATCTGCGCGAGCAGGGCATACGCACGCTTGCCGAAGCCGAGCGCTCCAGCCGCATGTTCGGTGGCCTTGCCGTCCGCGCGCAGGAGCAAGGCTGGCTCGATCCCGTGCTCGATCCCGCGGGCGCGCCCGCAGCCGCGAAATTGGATAGTTACCCCTATCGCCATCGGGTGCGCGACGTCATGAGTGCACCCGCGATCAGCGTCCGGGCGGCCGCGACGATCCTTGAAGCTGCGGAAACCTTGACGGCAAAAGGGATCAGCTCGGTGATCGTGACACCCGACAATCCGGGTGATGCCCATGGCATCATCACCGAACGCGATTGTCTGAGAACCCTTGCCCAACACAAGGGCAGCAATCTTGCCGAACCCGCTTCGACGCTGATGAGCGCGCCGCTTCAGACGGTTGATGCCGACGCCTTCGTCTACAAAGCGTTGGGGCGCATGAGGGCGTTGGGTTTTCGGCACTTGGCCGTGTCCGACGAGCAGGGTGCCGTAGTCGGCGTGTTGAGCTCCGGCGACCTTCTGCGTCAGCGCGCGAGCGACGCCATTATCTTGGGCGAAGAGCTCGAAATCGTCGGTGATGTTTCGACCCTTGCCAAGGTCTGGACGCGCTTGCCTCAGGTCGCCGAAAGCCTGTTGGCCGAGGGTGCTACGGCACCGCTGATTGCCCAGGTCATCAGTGAGGAACTAAGGACACTCACGCGAAGAGCCGCAGAACTCGCCGAGCACCGGCTCGCCGAAGAAGGCAGAGGTCCACCTCCCGTGCCCTATAATGTGCTGGTGTTGGGATCGGGCGGACGCGGCGAGAGCCTCCTCGTGCCCGATCAGGATAATGCGCTCGTCTATGAGACGAGCGTTTCCGGTGGCTCCCATGATCAATGGTTCGAGGCCCTTGGCACTCATATCTCCGACATTCTCAATGAGGTAGGTATTCCTTATTGCCGGGGCGGAGTCATGGCAAAGAGTGCTGAATGGCGCCACAGCGTCGATGACTGGAAAAACACCATCAATAGTTGGCTTCGCCGCGGTGAGTCCAAGGACGTGAACTATGTCGATATCTTCTATGACTTCCGCAGCATTCAGGGGCCAGCCGAACCGGCTCGGGCGATCCGCGACCATGCCTTTCAACAGGCAGCACGCGCACCCGGTTTCTTGAAGATCCTGGCAGCGATGGCAACAGATTACCGGCCGCCGCTTGGCCTTTTGGGGCGGATCCGCACCGAAGGTGACAGGGTCAATCTCAAGGCAGGCGGTCTTCTGCCGATCGTCGGCGGTGCCCGGGTCTTGGCACTACGACACCAATTGATGGGGCGCTCGACCCAAGAACGGCTGGACGCCGCGCGTAGCAAGAAGCTCGCCAACGAAGGTGACCTCACCCATGTGATGGATGCTCACGAGACATTGATGGAATTCGTTCTGCGCCAACAGCTCGCGGACATCAAGGAAGGTATTCCGCCATCGACCAAGGTGGACGTCTCACGTCTCAGCAACGAGCAGAAGACCCGCCTTCGCGATGCGTTGCGCCAGGTCGAGGTGATGAATTCGATCGTCGGCGACCCTCAAATGTTCGGCTGAGGATCGCCTGTACCCATGATTCCTGACGGCCGCTCGAAGCTATCCGACGTCAAACCCGTCCGGCAGTGACGACATGTCGGGCAGTTCGATAAGCTCGAATACGGCGTCATCGAAGTCATGATCGCTTCGCCCGAAACGTGGGCCGCCAGCGCACACAATGTCCTCGAAGGCAATAACTGTGTTGCCTGCCTCGTTGATGGCCGACCGGGCCTGTTGGGCGCCGCCAACATTGAGCGCGTCGAGCGATTGTCCGAGATTGGTGACATGAAAGACTGGGACACCTTTGATCGCCTGGATTTGGCCATCGATATCCGTGGTCAGGCGGGTCGGCCCATTGGCATCGATCGTGGCATCATCGCCTGACCGGCGATCGATCAAGCCAAGTGAGCCGTTGAGCCCCAGGCCATACTCCGCGATCGCGTCGCTCTTGGCTCCGCCATTGACGGCGATGAACATGCCGAATTCTTGGCCCTTTTCGATCCAGCCCAAATCATAGACGGTGCCTTCGGTGGTGTCGCACAGATCCGCATCCAGCAACTGAACATTGGAAATCGAACCGTCGTCGTTGATCAGATACCAGCCAAAACTGTTGTGATTGGCCGCTTCCGCCATAAGAAAGCGGATCTGATAGTGGGCACCTGCATCTCCGGTACCCTCCGGCTCCACCTCCTCGGGGGCAACGGCCTCAGCTGGCACGGGCTCGGTCGGCGCGGGCTCCCAAACGACCGGTTCCTCGGCCAATTGCTGGGGCGATGCGGAGGCGACAACATCGCCCGGTGCCAAATCGAAACCGGGCTGATGCTCGAAAATATTGTTGCCGAGACTTGTAACATCGCCGGAGACTTTGCCGTAGTCTTCCCCATTGCCGGTAATCGTGCTGTTGCCGATCTCGAGCGAGGCGTTTTCATTGGCATAAATGCCGCCTCGATTTCCTGTGAAGGCGGTATTGACGATCGTGGCCTCGGTCTCCGGATGGGGCCATGTTCCAATCTCGATGCTACCGGCATCTTCGATCCGGCTATCGGTGATGATGAGTTCCCCGGACACGGCAATGGCCGTGTCGACATAGCCGTTCACGTCATGGATCAGGCTCTCCTCGACGATGAGCGTGCCGCTGGTTTGAATCCCATGCGCGTACTCGCCCGAGACATTATCGATCACGCTTCGGCTGAACTGGATTTCCGAGTTTTTTGCTTGGACCCCGAAGCTCCCAGCACCAGCCTGACCAGGTTCTATGCCGCGAATGACGGAGTTTTCAACACTGAGGCGGCTGTCCGAGGCATGAATTCCCCAGGCCCCGGTGGAGGAATAGTCATCATAGATACCGAGCACGTCGTCGATCATGACACGGTCGAGATGGAGATCCGAACGCTCGACGCTCAGCGCTTCAATGCGGGCACGATTGACACTCAAATCCTCCAAGCGAACCGTAGCATCGCCGATCTCAAAAAGCGTGCTGACGGTTCGTCCGCCGTCAATCGTGATGCTATTGGCTCCACGATACGCGCCGTCACCGTCAATAATGACGTCGCTGGCGATTTCGAGGCTACCTTGCTCGAGGAGCAGCGTCCCACCTAGAAGGCTTTCGTCAAACGTGACCTCGGTAACGTTCGGATCGCTATTGGCAAGCAGGAGCGCTTCCCGCAGGCTGGTCTCCCCGTCATCGGCGAGACGATCGCTCAGTGTGTCGACGACAATGAACTCATCGGCGACGAGGGTCTGCGCGGGGTTGGTCAGACTTGTCGGCATGATAACGATCCTCTGTTGAAACCGTTGAGTGAACGTCCTGGGGGCGGTTTTTGCCAAATTGTTGGTGCTCGCCAGTGATGCAGGTCACTACTCATGTAGTTTCTGGGGATGTTGTCTGAGATTCCGCCAAGTAAGCGGAATTTGATCAATATTCTCGCCTTATGGTTGTGCAGGGGTTCGGCAAATCGACAGTTGCCGTACTTATCGGCGGATCGTCTGATTGACGCGCCGATCGACATGAGTGCATGGCCAACGCACGCAGCCGGTGCTAAGGCATTTGCACCGCAAACAATTACGTCAACTGAGCCATGGATCTATTCGGCGAATCGCCCGTACCCAAGGAGCAATCAAGCATCAAGAGGGGTCGCTCGGTCTTTGGTGCGACTTGTGAACTTCGTCAGCCGAAGGTGTCCATCCCCAACCAACTTCAACTCGACGCCAAGAACCAACTTGACGGTATTTTGTTCCTAGAGGCACTTGAGGACAATGGCTTCCCCTTGGTGTTTTTTGATCCACAGTATCGAGGTGTCTTGGACAAACAGCGCTACGGCAATGAGGGAAGCCGGCAAAAAGGGCGCGCAAAACTCGAGCAGATGACCGAGGCGCAGATATCCTCGTTTATTCGTGCAATTGATCGAGTCCTAATGCCAAGTGGGCATCTTCTGCTTTGGATCGATAAGTATCATCTATGCATGGGTATCGGCGACTGGCTCGAGGAGACTTCGCTCGCACGCGTCGATCTCGTCGTTTGGAACAAGGGGCGGATCGGCATGGGCTATCGGACTCGCCGAACCTCCGAGTTTCTGCTGATTTTGCAAAAACGTCCCGTGCGCGCCAAGGGCATCTGGCGCCGTCATGACATTCCTGACGTCATCGAGGAAAAAATCGACCGTAAGCTCGTCCACGGCAAGCCGGTCGGCCTTCAGGGCAGGCTGATTGAAGCACTGACCCAGCCGGGCGATATCATTGTCGATCCGGCTGCCGGCGCCTATTCCGTAATGGCCGCCGCCCACCAGCACGGCAGGCGCTTTCTCGGCTGTGATCTCAACGAGCGTTGACGCTCTCTAATTCGATTCCGGACGGAACACGGCCTCGTCAAATCGCTGCAAAAAGCCCCGGATGTAGTAAGCCGGAATTGTCAAAGACATCGTGTCGTAGTCGTTGATCAGTTCGACCTCAAGTGCTTCGCCCGGCGCAAATCGATTCAGTGCATCCACCGAAAGCCCGATCGCCAAGTCTCTAAAGAATAGACAATCATTTTCCTTAAAGCAGTATTTGTCCTCATGAGTAACGGTGTGTGCAAGCGGCCAGCCATTGGCCCTGACACTAGCAATAGGCGTGTCTTCACTGAGGCTTGTTGTGACGTTGAGACGAATACTGTCGCCGAGTTCCGATTTGGCACCGCGCAGAAAATAGCCGACACGCTCCAATTCGACTGTGGGCCCGATGATCCTGACTTGCTCCGGCTCTGGAACGACCTCGGTGTTGCGGCTGACAAGCGCGGCGCCGTCATCTATCGGGCCGGGGCCGATCAACGGTTCCGGCTCGGCGATGGTCTCGCTCGGCACCGTTTCAGCAGGTACAGGCGTTGGCCGTTCGGGCCGCAGCAGCGGCGCCGGCATGATCGGCGCCGGCCCCGATTGCTCGATTACCGGTGCCGGAGCCTCTTCTACCGGCGCGGGCTCATCCTCGATCGGTGTGGTTTCCTGGGGCTGCGGGCTCGGCACGATGATCGCCCATGCCAACCCTGCCGCGAGGCCTGCGGCCAAGACCATGGAGCTCTCCGCTAAGCTTGTCCTCTGTTACGTATAGCGGGAACGTTCGTCGGACCAAACTATTCCCAATTCGGCTCAGGCCGCGAGCTGGGCTTCGCATTCCTCGGCGTGTTGCAGCATTGGCTGCGTCAACGGTCCCTCGTCCTCGAGAATGGCCATCGTGCTGCTACCGAGGCCATTGAACTGAGTGCGGAAAACCGAGCTGTAGGCCCCGAGCATCCCGACCTCGATATAGTCTCCCGTGGCGGTATCGGCAGGCAACCAGTGCGGCCCCGGCATGCTGTCGATGCTATCGCAGGTCGGACCGAAAAGATCGAAGCCGATCGATTGAGCGCGCGAACCTCGAATTAGTTCCATCGGAAAGCAGGGCCCCAGCCATTTGAGCTCCGCCAGATTGTTATAGACCCCGTCATTGATGAAGAGCTGCTGGGTCTTCCGCAGATCGACGCGGGCAATCGCTGACGCGCAATCGGCCACGAGCGCGCGCCCGGGCTCACATTGGATCTCGCAGCGCAGCCCGATCTCGTCAATCGTCCTGGCAATCCTTCGAGCAAAGCTCGCAAAGTCCGGCTCGTCACCGACATAGCTCACGGGAAAGCCGCCACCGACGTCCAAGTGATCGATCGGGCCCGCTTCTTCAGCGATATCGGCGGCTATGCGGATGGCCTTGGCAAACGCTTCAGGTGAGGTGCATTGCGAACCGACGTGAAAGGTCAGACCAACTTCACGCCCCAATCGGCGGGCCGCCCGCAACAGGGCTGGCGCCTCCTCGGGACGCGCACCGAATTTGCCGGAAAGTGATAAGAGTGCTGCATCGCCCGGAACGGCGATCCGAAGCATCAGTTCGAGATCGGGTGCTGCGTGCGTCTGTTGCACGATCTTCGCAAGCTCATCGCGATGATCGAAGGCAAAACGCCTCACACCGTGCAACGCGTAGGCCTCGCGAATGTGCTTCGGGCTCTTGACCGGGTTCATAAAATGGCACTCGGCCAGCGGTGCAATCTCGCGGACCAGCTCGAGTTCAGCCAGAGAGGCCACATCGAATGCGCCAATACCGCCCTCATAGAGAGCCTGCAGAACGATCGGATGATCGTTGCACTTTACGGCGTACAGCACATCGCCCTGAAAAGTGTCGCGAATGTAGCTCGCCTGTGCCCGTGCCCGATGAGGTCGCAGGCAGAGAACGGGATCTTGGGGGACAATGGAATGGACCAACGCTCGCGCGCTGGCGTGAGACTGGATCATGCCGACCTACCAACCGGTGAGGGTTAAATGGATCGGAATGCCGCCGCCGCGCGCGCCGCAGTGCATAGGCTTCCTGAAAACAAGAGGGTATATGACGGATGAGGTACTCGCTGTCCACCCCACGTCCGAAGGAAATCCGGCATAGCTCCTAGAACCTCAGCGCATCCCTCATGACGACTGCGTCGAAGCGGAGGTTATCGCGGGCGCGGCGGCGCGTAATTCAGCCGTGTATATAGAGGCTTAAAGCCGGCCTTCACGATGTTCCTGAAGGAATGCTGAGGGTCGCCCTGAATTTCTTCGCCGGTCGTCGTAAAGAGCCGCTTACAGCCCAAATCGAGCGCGTCCTTGATCCGCCGCGCCATGAGCGCCGATTGACTGCCTCGTTGACGGTAGTTGGGCGCTGTCGCCCCCCAGTCCAGCCACGCGGTCTCGCCCTGGACCATCATCGATCCGGTACCGGCGACGAGACCATCCGACGTCGTTACATAGACATACCAGCCCGATCGACCGATCAGCCGCGACACCCAGGGTGCGGCTTCAGCGCCAAGATCGAATGCATCGGCAACGATGTTGCCGACCACCGCCGCATCCTCGTCGCACGCCGGCCGGACCTCGAGATCCGTCGAAAAATCGGGCGGTTTGTCTGCACCCCGTTCGAACTTTACCCAGCCACGAGCCCATTTGAGACCATGCCGCTCCATCCAACCATTGAGGGTCGTGGAGGCGACATCGGGATGAACATGGATGAAATAGCGAGCGATGCCCGCCCGGTTGTAAAGTTCAGCCAAGGAACGAACCGTCTGTTCGATCGCCGGCTGGCGCAAACCCAAGCCGATCGTGCGGTTGATGACGATCGCACTCGGTGGCAGGGCGGAGGCAAGCAGCGACCAGCAATCGGCGATCTGATGCGCCTCGACCCTCAAAGATGAGGCGAGATCCGGCGTAAGGGCCTCATAAAAATCAACCAGTACTGCGCGTTCCAGCAACTCGGCGTCATGTGCCATCGTGCGCCCCCAATCGGTGCTCTCAGGGCATCTCCACTTCTACTAATCGACCATGCACCACCACCGACCGGGCATCAATATCGATTTGCTGCAGCGTAGCGCAACCGAGAACGAATCAGATCAAACCATCGTCGACGACGATGCCGTTTTGCGCGCGAAACTCCGCGATGAAATCGATTGTGTTGACGTCCTCTAGAAACGCGATCTCTTGGATTGGCCCATCGACGGGGCGATACTCCATTGTCGTCCCGTTGGGATCCTGGCGCGCGACAAAGGCGGCAAATCTTTCTGCCGGACTACCGACTGCAGGCAGTAGACCGTCAAAGATCACGAAGCGGTCGGAACCTAGTTCGAAATCGACGATGTAGTCCGTCGCGGCATCCAACACGGTTACAAGAAACGTGTCGAAACCGTCGCCGCCCCAAACAATGTCACGCCCTTGACCGACATGGATGATGTCGTCACCTTCTTCGCCATCGACCGCATTCGCTCCCAGACCGGAGACGAGTTCGTCATTGCCGGAGCCTCCTTTGATCTGATCATTGCCTTCAAGCGCGACAATCAAGTCATTATCTGCGCCGCCATATAGAACATTGTCACCGGCTCCGCCGTTGATCGTGTCACTGCCGAACCCGCCATAGACAATGTCGCTCACCAGACCGCCATTAATGGTATCATTGCCATCGCCGCCAAGGACGAATTGGCTATTCGGCGAAGCCGGATTACCCAGTACATCATTGCCCGCCGTTCCTACCACCAAGCCGCCTGGCGTCACGATCGAGCCTTCAACAGTCCGATCGGCTTCCGTCGCGTTGAAGACCTGAAGCGGTCCTTCCTGCTGAGCCCAAGCTTTGGCGGCATCGAACTCACCGGTCGCGGTTAGGGTCGCCTCAAAGGTCAGCAAATCTTCCGGCAAGTAGTCGAGATTGGCCATCTCGAAGGCGAATTGGGCAAGGTTGTTGACGGTTGAGGTATAGTCTTCCGGATTGGTCTCGAGATCTTGTCGCTGCGGGCTGAGCAAAGGTGAAATTTGGGAAATAAAAACATCAGAGAGTGGGAAGTTGTTAATCGTTACGCGTCCGGCCCCAGTCGTGTATTGCTCGATGTCCTCAATGAGTGGCAACGCATCAAAGAATAGATTAGCAAGAGCTGACGGTGCTCGGTCAAAATCATTGCCAATGCTAGCAGTGATTGTGTTGGCGCGCGGGATCAGGAATGGATCGAAATGCTCATTGATCAGTGCATTTTGCCGAATTAGTGAGTGAAGATATTGTGCTTGAGAAGCTGGATCGATACCGACGATCTCGGCTGATCGTCCCAGTCCGTCATCAACAGCCTGCCAAGTCAGCGCCTGTGTGGCTGCAATCGCCAAACCGAATCCATCAGCGATATGAAGAGCGAGTGGCGCAATCGTATCATCGTTGAGAGATTGCTGCACAACCAGTGCGGATGCTAGATTGTCCCAGTACTCGGTTGTCGTTCCAAATGTCGCATTCAGACCAGTGGTAAGATCTGGATAAGACCTCGCTGAGTCAGCAATAAGATACAGCACAATACCATCTCTGAGACCATTACTATTGAGTCCCGCTCCGCCAATGTTGGACTGGAAAAAATCATTCACACCAATGGTTGTGTCTGTCGCAATTAGATCGTCAATATCAGAGGCGGAAGTTACGCTAACACGCGAAATTGCAGAATCCGCCTTTGCGTTATTTGGATTCGAAAAAATGAGTTCGAATGATGTGCTCTCTACACTAACAGGAAAGCGAAACGCTACCTCTTTGAAGATTTCTCCAGGTTGGAATTCGACGGTATGATATTCCTCGCCAACACCAAAACGGCCAAATGTCTGGACATCGACAGAAACGAAACGATCAGAAGGCTGGTCGAGCGTCACGGGTACGTTGACTACTGTGCTCCCCGATGCGACGTGAAGAGCGGGAGGAGTTTCTACTGTCGGCACGACGTAATCTGTGGCAACAACCTGTCCCCATAGCGTTGCAGTAAACGACGAACCGTCAGCTACACTTACGTCATCATCGAAGTTTATACCATCCGTACTCAATCCAATAATTCGAAAATTATATTCGGAATCTCCATAACTTCCGAGATAAATGCCGGGCTCGTCCGGGTTCGTGAAAGGCTTTGGATCTTCGAGCCCGATGCGGTCTGTAGCATTTTGTGAAAAATTTATGTTTGGAACTGAAAGGACAACGGGATCAATACTGTCGCCGTCTAGACCAGCTTCCAAGAACAGCGTTACGCTGTCGCTTCCTGGAAGATTGGCGCTATTGATCGATGTGAGTGTTATTGTTCCGATCGGTATAAATCCGAGTTCATTTGGGGCGGCTGGCGCATCACCATCACTGCCAACGCCGTCGAAGGTCATCTGAATTGCGCGACTGATCTCGACTTCAGCGACGTTGATAACGCCGCCCGCGTCTTGATTGGTGATAGAATCTCCGTCGCGTAGCCCGCCGGTCCCCCAATTGATGAGCCATTGCGCCGCGAAACGAACTTCGGGTGGTGCCATTCTTGATACTTCCTCTTAAATTTTGATTCTTCGCCCGAGGTAAAAATGCTCTTTATGTCCTTTGCGGATCGTCTCTCACCTAACGATCTGCTCGAGAACATCAGTGCCCCTCAAGTCGCACAAATTTCATGGTCTGGATACTATGGAAGTTCATAGGATCGGAATTACAGTCTGTGTTTAGCCATGCGTCGATCTCTCTTGAACCCTTCGGGCTAGTGTCGTTAACGCTCAAACACCGTTACAATGCAGGCGCGATGAAGAAGCCAAGGGGGTGTTGATGATGAAAAGACTTGCAGCCTGGTGCATGGGGATTTCGGCCTTGTTCTGTTGTGCGCGGTTTCACGCTGCTGCGGCCCAGGTAAGCGACCCGCCTTTGGTGCCGTGTTTCGATGCTGTCGGCACCTATCTTTTGAGCAATGTCGATGTTGAATCCGGCGAGCTGCAAAGCCGTAGTCTCTTATCCTTGACCAATGGCGGGCACGCCTTTCTCACCGATTCCGCCAAGGCCGGCACTGCGATCTACGCTCCTTTCACCGATGGCCGGGGTGCATGGAATTGCGTCGCCAATGAGGATGGCTCGACAACCATGACCATCCGCATCATCGATTTCACGCTGCCCACTGAAGATACGCCTGATCAGATGATCGCGCGTCTCGACATGACAGCCCAGTACGATCCGGAAAGCCAGGTCCTGAAAGGCGAGACCGGCCTCTTCTTTTTCGCACTCGATGGTGATCCCACAGCCGTCGAAACGCTCGGCCGGGGTGATCCGTTTCGTTTCGAGGGAACCCTGATCACCGCACCCGCAGCGGTTCCGTTATCGCAACAATAGGGAGTTTTGTGGCCTGGCGCACTTTGTCTTCCATATGACGCGTGGATATCGCAATCCTCTCTTAAAGGACGAAGGGAGGAACCATGCGCGTCTCGAATCAATCGAATGGCCTCAAGGTGCATGCCGTTGCCGGCACCTATGTTGTCATGATGGGCTTCGATCTAGCCCAGGACACCGCCGATGGGCTTCTCGGCTTTTCGCTCCACCGGACCGATCACACCGAAAACGAAGCGTTCTTTCTGCAAGGCATGAAGGCGTTTGCCGAGACCGATCCCGGTTTTCCACCAGGCTCCCTCTATTCGACACAGGATCACCCGATCCAAAGCTTTCAATGGGCTGATTACTCAGCCAAGCCCGGCCATGACTATAGCTATACCATCACGGCGCTCAAAGGCACGCCCGCTCAACTCACTCCCCATGCCAGTGTCACGATCGATATCACCACAGAACATCCGGAAACCGGCGATCACGATATCTATTTCAATCGCGGCATCGCTGGCTCGCAGGCATTTGCCCGGCGGTTTGGCGACAAACGCCCGGACGAAGTGCCCAATCGCAATGCCTTTGAATGGTTGTCGCGCGGCCTCAACGAAGCCTTGGAAGACTTCATCACATCATGCGAGCCCGGCCGGCACGCGCTCAGAATTGCCGCTTACGAATTCAACTACGAACGATTTCTGAAGGTAGTGAAAGACACCGTCGACCGTGGCGTCGATATTCAAATCGTCTACGATGCACGCAAAAACAATCCGAGAATTCGCAACCGCCAAGCCGTCGGCGATATTGGGCTCAACAATGTCAGTTTTGAGCGGACCCAGCCCAAATCTTACATTTCACACAACAAATTCATCGTCAAACTTGAGGATGGATCACCCCACTCTGTTTGGACCGGCGGCACCAACTTTTCAGAGGGCGGCATCTACGGCCACTCCAATGTTGCCCATGTCGTCGAGGAACTGCCGATCGCCCAAAAATTTCTGGATTATTGGCAAGCGCTCAAAGACGATCCCGCAAGTAGACCGCTCAAAGATCGGGTCGAAGTGATCTCACCGCTGCCTGCGGCAGCTCCACCTTCCGGAACGACAGTACTCTTCAGTCCGCGGCGCAATCTCGATGCGCTGTCGTGGTATGCCGAGCGGGCGCGGGAAGCCAAAAACGGCCTATTCATGACATTCGCCTTTGGCATGAACGACATTTTCAAGGAGATTTACAAGACCAGCAAAGCGCCGTTTCGCTTGGCACTCCTTGAAAAAGCCACGCGGCCGATGCGTAAGGGCCCCGAGCGCGACGCCGAGGAATGGCGCATTCAAGAGCTTCGCAATATGCCCGAAAATGTCTTCGCGATCGGTGATTTCATCCGCACCAATGAGATCGATGGCTGGGTCAAGGAGCGCCTTACAGGGCTCAATTCCCATGTGCGCTACGTGCACAATAAGTTTATGCTGATCGATCCATTAACTGATGATCCCATTGTTGTTGGCGGATCCGGCAATTTCAGCGACGCCTCGATCCGCCGCAATGATGAGAACATGGTCATCACTCGGGGCAACACCCGCGTTGCCGACATCTATCTCGGCGAGTTCATGCGGCTATTCAGCCACCACGCCTTTCGCGAATCCCTTGAATGGCGAGATCCGGGGGATCCGCCCAAACCGCTGCGAACCGACGATTGGTGGCGCGACTACTACGGCAACACACCACGTTCGACCCGGCGCAAATTTTTCGCGCGCACGCTCGACTGAGCGACTACTCCGCGGGAATAGCCGCAGGCGCTGCGGGTTCTGTTTCAGTTGCTGGACGCTTGCCCAAAACCAATGCCATCATTGGCGGGATCAAAAGCAACGTCAAAACGGCAGACATCGAGAGACCGCCGACAACAACCGACCCCAATCCTCGGTAAAGTTCCGATCCGGCACCTGGAAACAGCACCAAGGGCAGCATACCGAAGACGCTGGTGAGCGTGCTCATGAAAATCGGCCGCAAACGGTTTCGCGTGGCCTCGCATATCGCGTCCGTACCCGAAAGGCCGAGTTCACGCACGCCATAGAGCGTCTGGTGCACCAGCAAGATGGCGTTGTTGACGACAATCCCCACCAGGATCACGAAGCCGAGCAAGGTCAACATGTCGAGCGGTTGGAACACAAACAAGTTGAGGATCACTAGCCCTGCAACACCGCCCGCAGCCGCAACCGGGACCGAAAACAGAATGACAAAGGGGTAGATAAAGCTCTCGAAAAGTACCGCCATCACCAAATAGACAATAATGATTGCCAACAGGAGATTGAGCTGCATTTCGCTGAATGTCTCGGTGAGCTTGTCGGCCGTGCCCGAGAGCCGCACGCCGACGCCCGGCGGCAACCCCTCTTCGCGCAATTGCGCGATGACTTCAGTTTCCAGAATATTCAAAGCATCTTCGAGAGCGAGATCGGGAGCTGGGCTGATGCTTAGCGTCACCGTACGCTGATATTCGAGATGGCGGATTTCCGTGGGACCCGAGGTCACCTCGACCTGCGCAACAGCACTCGCGGGCAGAATTTGTCCGGACGATGTCACGATGGGCAGAGACTCAATTCCTTGGGTCGCTTCGGTGAGATCCTCCGGTCCTTTCAACATAAGGTCCATCTGCTCGCCATCGACCATGATCTCAGCGACACGCAGTCCATCATTGAAGGCATCGACACTTTGGGCGAGGAGGGTGGCTGAAACACCGGCATCCGCAAGGCGCACTCGATCCGGCACTAAACGTACCTCAGGGGCGCCAAGCTCAAGCCCTGGTCGCGGACGGAGCTGATTGCCCTCCTCCGACGGCATGACTTCATTGACCTTGCCCACCGTCCGCAACGCCACGGCGAGGATCTCCTCAAGATCGGGACCCGAGATATCGAGATTGATCGATCTCGAGCCACCAATGCCGCGCCCAAAAATCGAAGGCTGGCGGATAAAGCCGAAAGTGCCCGGCTCTTGGAAAATCGGCCTGCGGATAGGATCGATCAGTTCGGCAGCTCGTTGCCCATCGGTCGAGCTAGCTCCGAAAATCACATTGCCGCGAAAGGCTGCAAAAAAGAAGCGATCGATCTTCGGCGGCTCGCCCGGCGCCGATTCCGGGCCGGTCTCACTCACCCACAGATATCGTGTCGCTTCTTCCACTTGCTCGGCAATCGAGGCCATGGTGTCGAGATTGTATCCCGGTGGCGGCACCAGAAACCCGAAGACCAAATTGCGGTTGCCTTCCGGCAGAT
>CAYPOV010000035.1:0-20701 GCA_964412385.1 uncultured Geminicoccaceae bacterium | reverse complement strand
CAGCGCGCCGCTGATCGAGGTCAAGGTCTTGGTCATCGGCGGTCAGTACGCCTATGTGGCGGCCTACACGTCGGGCTTCCAGGTCGTTGACATCAGCGATCCTGACTCCCCCGCGATCGTGTCGGGAGCCGCGAGCTTATGGCCCATGGCGATCGGAACCGCGCAGCCCATGGTGCAGAAGGCTGTCGATTGGAACATTGTCCGGGGTGCGAAACAGGGCCAGACTTGGCTCACCAGAATCCGATGGGCCCCGCTATCGGCCGTGGCGATGGTGTCGCGCGGCAGGACGTTGCGCAATGTGGCGAACACCTGATGCGGGCCCCAGCTGCCGGGGCCTTGAAACGCGCTCAAGAGATCGGCGCGGGTTTGCGCGGGCTCGTCACCGGGCCAGACGGGTTTGGTGCCGATCCCCTGGCTCACGCTCTCGAAGCCGGCAGCGACATTGCCCAAAAAGGTGTAGCGGGCGTGATGGACATAATGGTCGTTGGGGACGGCACGGAACTCGATGACCTTGTCGGGATCCCACTGATTGCGCCAGCCATCGCGCATTTCGATGGGATCGTAGCCGGCGGTGATGATGAGGTCGGCCTTCTCAAAAAGCGGCATGATGTAGCCGTCGGAAACCGGCGAGAGGCCGTGGCCGCCGAGCGACAAAGCATCGGTTTCGGGAAGAATACCCTTGGCCTTGTAGGTGGTGATGAGCGGGATGCCGCGTTCTTTGCAAAAGCGGGCGACAGTGGCCTCACCCCGCTGAAACAGCACATCGACGCCGGCCATGACCAGCGGCCGCTCGGCCTGGGCGAGCATAGCGCGGGCAGCTTCGAGATCGGCTCCGAGTGCGGGGGCAGCAGGTGCATTGCGGGCACGAACGGGGTAGGGCCGGTCGTCGATCTCGGCAGCAGCCGTGGCGATCGGCACGTCGATATGGACGGGCCCCGGCGGCTCGTCGGTGGCAATGGCGATCGCCTTGTCGATCATCTCGGGGATCGAGCCTGGGCTGGCGGTGAAGCCCGCCTTGACGAAGGGCTCCAGCATCGCGCGGTGATCGCAGACCTGGTGGGTGTAGCTCATCGCGGTATCGGCATCGATGCAGCCCGAGATCAGGATCAGCGGCACGCGGTCCTGGATAGCATTGGCCGCGACATTGACCGCATTGGCGATGCCCGGGCCGATGGTGGCAAGCAGGATGCCCGGAGCGCCGGTGGCATGGTAAGTGCCTTCGGCCATGAAGCCGCCCGAGTTCTCGTGCTTGACGAGGGTGAAGCGGATGCCGGCCTCGCCCAGAGCATCGAGCATGGTGAGCACCTCGCCGCCCGGGATGCCGAAGGCGAAGCGGCATCCGGCCTTGGCGAGGCGCCGGGCGATGAGGTCGGCGGCTCTAGGCATGGAGGCGGATGGGGTTTTGCGCGGGTTCCCGGTTGAGGAAGCCGCCTCGGGTTTGCGGCAGCTTCATGTTGAGGGTTTTGGATGCGATCAGATTGCGCAGCATCTGGGTGGTACCTCCGGCGATGGCGAACATCCGGGCGTCGCGCACCAAGCGCTCCATCGGACAGTCACGGCCATAGCCGACCGCGCCATGGATTTGAAGCGCGTCATTGGTGACCTTGATGGCCATTTCCGCGGCAAACAGCTTGGCCTGCGCGGTGAGCATGGGATCCGGGAAGCCACTGCCGGCACTCAAGGCCGCGTTCATGATCAGGCCGCGCGCTGCTTCGATCTGGGTTGCCATATCGGCGAGCATCCATTGCAGACCCTGGAATTCGGCGATCGGCCGGCCGAATTGCTCACGCTCTTGTGCATAGGCACGGGCGAGTTCGAAGGCACCGGCGGCGATGCCGAGGGCGACCGTGGCCGCGCCGACGCGCTGGGTGTTGTAGGCATCCATAAGGGCGGCAAAGCCGCGGCGCAGGCCCTGGGGCGGGCGGATCAGGTGGGTTTCGGGGATCTCGAGGTCTTCGAACAGAAGCTCGGTTTCGGGAATGCCGCGCACCCCCATGGCATGGCTGCGGCGGCCGATCTTGAGGCCTTGATGGTCGCCACGGACGGCGATGAAGGCGCCGATGCCTTGCGCGATTTCGTTCTCGAAGACGCGGGCGAAGATTAGATGAAGCCTCGAAACACCGCCGCCGGTGATCCAGTGCTTCTTGCCGTTGATCACGTAACGGTCGCCGCGGCGATCGGCGCGGGTGGTCATCTCGCACGCGGCACTGCCGGCGCCGGGTTCGGTGATGCAGATGGCGGGTTTGTCGCCATTGAGCACGAGTGCGGCTGCGAGGTGTTTTTGAAACTCGGTGCCATAGGTCATGATAGCAGCGATCGCCCCCATATTGGCTTCAACGACGATGCGGCCGCTGACAGCGCAAACCTGGGCGATTTCCTCGATCACGGGCACGACGTCGTGAACGGCGAGGCCTTTGCCGCCATAGGCGTGGGGGATGGTGAGCCCGAAGAACCCGGCACGACAGAGGTCGTCGACATTGGCCCAGGGGTAGGCCTCGTCGCGATCGATCTCGGCGGCTCGTGATGCCAGTGTCGAGCGCGCAAGATCGCGGGCTTTGATACGGAGTGCCTTCGGGCACGGATCTGAAATCTTGGTCACGAATGGGTCCCCTTCCTGATCATCGCTTGCCAGCCAAGCGGTTCGGGCAACCCTCCCCACACCTGATCCATGCGTGTTGATCTCACGCGTCTGTTATTGCTTGTGAGGATACGTCAAGGGGCGACGGGCGCCTAATGAATAATTCTGAAGTTTAGCTAAAGATTGGATGAAGTTAGCAGCAATCCTACTGCTGGGTGCGCACCGTGAGGCGGAGATGGTCGACCACGCGGCGGATGACGTTGCGCTTGGGATAATCCGCGAGATGCATGAGGCCGATGATACGCGTGACCGGCGTCGTACCAAAGGGAAGGGCGCGGATCGAGGCGGGGAAGGGCTGTGCGACGCTGCGGCGGGGGACGACGGAAACTCCAAGCCCCGCACTCACCATGGCGGCGACCGCTTCGAGGCTGTCGATTTCCATGAGCGTGGTGATCTTGATCTGGCGGTTGCGCAGTTGCGAGTCGATGGTCTCGGCCGCCCAGGCGAACCGGCGGAACTTGATATAGGGAAGCCGCTCGAGGACATCCTTGTCACTGTCCCCCGGCGTCGCCGAAGGAGCGATCACCATCAATGGTTCGGCATCGACATCATACCAGGAAAAGGTATCGGCTAAGCTTTGGGGCTTGGTGACGAGGGCTGCATCGATCTCACCTCCCACCACCTTGCGCTCGAGTTCGTGCGAGAGGCCGCTTGTGATGCGCACCCTGAGCTCCGGATGGCTGGCGCGCAGGGCCACCAAGGCCGGCGGCAGAATGCCGGTGAGCGTGGTCGGCACCGCGCCAAGCTCGATCGCCTCGAGTTCACCCTGAGAGCCGAGATCGGCGTTGAGATCGTCATAGAGCCTGAGGATGTCGCGGATTCGATCGACCACGATTCGGCCCTGCGGGGTCAGCACCGGCGGCCGCCTGGAACGGTCGAAAAGGTTGGTGCGCAGCTCCTGCTCAAGACTTTGGATATGGAGGCTGATGGCGGATTGCGTCAGCCCGACGCGCTGGCCGCCTTTGACGAAACTTCCCTCGTCAGCGACGGCGAGAAGTGTACGGAGGACACGAAGGTCCATGTTGCGGCGTCAACCGCTCAGCGATTTCCGCATTCTCGGCATGACCTCTTCGGCCATGAGCCGCATCGAGTTGCGCCATAGGGCTTTGTCGTCCCAATCGATGCCGGTGACAACGAGTGTCCCGAATTCGCCGACCTCCTCGCGGCAGGCCAGCAGTTGCTGGGCTACGGTCTCAGGGCTTCCGGCGATGACGATATTGCGGAGAGCCCATTCCGTGGTCGCCTCGTCATCTTCCATCTCATGCAGGCCCTTGAAGATCTTCATGAGCTTGCCGATGCGGAACTGGCCACCGAGATAGTCGAAATAGAAGCGGAGGGCACAATCAGGACGCTGCAAATAGGCTTCGGCCTCGGCATCGGTTTCGGTGACCAGAACCGTGCGTGCGACGCGCCATTCGGAGGAATCGACAGGCTTGCCTGCCTCTTCCAAACCCTCGACATAGCGTTGGCCATGCGTCGCTACACTATTGGTGGGTATGAAGTTGGCGCTGATCGGCGACCAGTCGCGCTTGGCCCCTTCCTTGACCATGAAAGGATAGGGGCTCATCGCCGTGACGGCGATCGGCGGGTGCGGCTTTTGGAAAGGCTTGGGCAGGACACCCAGCCCGAATTCCGGCATATACCATTCGTCTTGCGAGAACTGCCAATAGGCGCCATCGAAGCTGTAGGGTGGATCCTCGGTCCAAAGCTTAAGGATGATCTCAGCGCTCTCGAGCATCATCTTGCCGCGGGTCATCGGATCATCGATCCCAAAAAGCTCAAAATCCGACGGCAAGCCGCCGGGCCCTATCCCCAAAATCAAACGACCGTTGGAGAGATGATCGAACATTGCGGCAAAGCCCGCCACGGAGACGGGGTGCTGTTGCGGCAAGTTGATGACACCTGTACCGAAGGTGATCTTGGGGGCGAGGGGGATGGCCTTGGCAAGAAAGATAAAGGGCGATGTAATGGGCTCTGCGACACAGGTGAAATGCTCGCCCACCCAGACCTCGTCAAAACCCAGACGGTCGGCTTCGACGACAGCTTCGAGATCCTCGTCGAGCATCTGGTGATAGTCCTTGCCCGGTGGGTGCAGGGGCATCATGAAAAGCCCAAGACGCATTGTATTATTCCTTTCCAGCCATCCCTTGTGCAACAAACTTACGAAACGATCCGCATCTAGTCGAGGCGTTGCGTCCAGGAATTCACCATGAAGCCAATCGTTACTCTCACACTTAATCCTGCTGTCGATTCCTCAAGCGAGGTCGAGGAAGTCTACCCAATCAGAAAAATAAGGACGTCAAAAGAGCGTTTTGATCCCGGAGGCGGCGGCATCAATGCGGCCCGTGTCATCAACGAGCTCGGTGGACGCGCCTTTGCGGTCTATCTCGGCGGCGGCCGCTCGGGTGATGTCTTGGATGAACTCGTGGCGTCGAGCGGCGTCGACTTCCATCGGATTCGCACCGAGGAGGCGACACGCATCAGCCATGTGGTGTTCGAACGCAAGTCGGGCAAAGAGTACCGCTTCACGCCCGAAGGTCCCGTGGTGCATGATGATGAGTGGAGAGCGGCACTTGCCTTTATCGATCTTCTCGATTTCGACTATCTAATCGCAAGCGGCAGCCTGCCTCGCGGTGCTCCGGGGAACCTCTACGGCCGGATCGCCGAGGTCGTGATGACGAAAGGTGCCAAACTGATTCTCGACACGTCGGGCCCGGCCCTTGCGGAAGCGCTCGGACGTGGTGTTCACGTTGCCAAGCCGAGCCTCGGTGAATTTCGCACGCTGATCGGCGAGGCTGTCGAGGTGGGCCCGCAACTCCAACAAGCGATGCAACGGGCTACTCAACAGGGTCTTGCGGACGTGTTGGCGGTGACCATGGGTGAGCAGGGCGCAGCCTTGGCATCGGGGGAAACATACTTCCATCTGCCGGCGCTTGAGGTTGACGTGAAGAGTGCCGTCGGTGCCGGTGATAGTTTTGTTGCAGGCATGACGGTTGGTTTGTCGCAAGGCCTGTCTCTCGAGCAAGCCTTCGCGCTTGGTGCTGCGTCTGGCACCGCTACAGTGCTCACACCTGGGACGGAACTATGCCACAAAGATGACGACAAGAGGCTCAAACATCGACTGATTGAATTGAGTAGTATTTCCTAATTGTCAAAAGCGGTTGGTGCAGATATGGCAGAGTCTCAGGCCAACGGGCAAAAGGCGCGATCTTCGATGGAGATGGCTGGTTGGATCGATACCGTCGGTGGCTTGATCGAAAAGACCCCCGGGTTTTGGCAATGGCTTTCCAAGATCGAGAGCAGCTCCAGCCGCGATGATCTGGATGCTATTGATATCGTCAAGCCGATCTACGTGACCGGCCTTGCCCGCTCGGGCAGCACGATCCTACTCGAATTGCTCGAAAGCCATCCGGACACAGGGTCTCATCGGTATCGCGATTTTCCGCTGGTCATGACGCCCGTTTTTTGGAACCGCGCTTTCGCCAATATCTATAAAGACAAAACGCCGGTCGAGCGCGCGCACAAAGATAGGATCATGGTCACGCCCGACAGTCCCGAGGCACTCGAAGAAATTTTGTGGATGCGCTTTTTTCAAGGACGGCACCAGACGGATCAATCGCAAGTCCTGGATGCGCAGACCTCGAATGTAGAATTTGAGGAGTTTTATCGCGATCACATCAAAAAAATCCTGATGATCCGCGGCGCACAACGATATCTCGCCAAGGGCAACTACAATCTCACCCGTCTCGCCTACCTCACCAAGCTTTTTCCGGATGCGCAGATCGTCGTCCCGATCAGAAGCCCGGAGGCTCACATTGCCTCCCTGCAGAAGCAGCACCGCCTGTATTGTGAGGAAGAGAGGGCCAACCCGAAAATCCGGCGGCATATGCGGAGGGTCGGCCACTATGAATTCGGCCTTGACCGTCGCCCGCTCAATATTGGCGATGTCGACCGTGCCCGCATGGTCGGGCGATTGTGGCACGAAGGCAAAGATATCGAGGGTCTCGCCCATCACTGGGCCAGTCTCTATGGGTTTTTGAAGCACCAACTCGACAGCAACGAAAAGCTTCGGCAACAGGTCAAAATCGTGCGGTATGAAGACCTTTGTTCTTCGCCAAATGAGACCCTCGAAGCGATCCTGGAGCATGTGGATCTCGAGGTGCCGAAAGACACCATGGATCAACTCGCCTCAAGGCTCAGTGCGCCGACCTATTATGCTCCCGAATTCAGCGACGAAGATCGGGCCGCGATCGAAAGAATTACGAGTGAAGTTTCAGCAAAGTTCGGCTATTAGTTGCTGATCAAGAGTTATGTCACGAAAAGAGACGTCACCGGAGGGGAAGAATGTCAGCACGATTAAGAGCTCTTGGTTGCTTTCTCGTTTTCTTTGGGATTTTGGCGCCTAACAGCCTGGCCCTCGCCGCAAGTTGCGATGGTGTCGAGGTCAGCGATACCGCCACGGTTGGAAATGAAGAGCTCGTCCTCAATGGTCTTGGTATCCGCAAAGCGACGATCCTCAAGGTAAAGGTTTATGTCGCTGCACTCTATCTGCCACAGAAGACCAGTGACGACGCGATCGCACTCGATGCCAGCGGCTCCTGGCATCTCGAGCTCCATTTCGTGCGCGATGTCAGTGTCGATGACATCACCTCGGCTTGGGAAGAAGGGTTCAAGGACAATAGCCCCGAGGACATGGCTGCGCTGCAAGATCGGATCGACCAGCTCAATAGCATGATGACCGGTATGAAGGATGGAGGCGTCCTAGCTTTCTCGAGCGACGGCACGGGTATCTCCGTCAGCATTGATGGCAAAGATCAAGGAAATGTGCAGGGCGAAGATTTTGCCGGTGCGATGCTTGCAATCTGGCTCGGTCCCGAGCCTCCCAATACTGATCTCAAATCGGGACTTCTCGGAGGAGCCTGCGCATAGCGGCAATGTTCTTTGGCTGAACTTTCAATTTGATAGCGGGAGTCATGAAGTGTCTGAACAAGCCAAGGAAACAGCACGGCGTTACTTGGAGATTATTGCTGGCAAAGGCGATTTGTCCAGCTTGGAGGTATTCGTGGCACCCGATTGCGTGTGGCATCTCGCCGTGGAGCAAGAGCCCGTGCACGGTATCCAGCAGCACCGCGAACATCTAGCGGGGTATGTTGGTCTCTTGGGCAACATCAACATCCATGTTGAGGACGCGATTGCTGAAGGCGACCGCGTTGCGGCGCGATGGGTGGCCCACCCCGAAACATTCGATCAGAAAGTCTCCGGCATGACATTCTTTCGTTTCGCCGATGGAAAGATTGCCGAGGTTTGGTCGACTTGGGACACGTTGGTCATCCACCAATCGACCGACGAAAGTGATTTCATGGGCGATCTCACGGTAAGTCTCTAAGCATCCGTCGCGAAAACATCCTGAGACGCCGATACCAATATGAGCGATCAACCGATGGCCGAGCCTACAACTCTTGTTTCGCCGAACCTTGATATTTGTGTGGACGCGATCCTGCGTCGCGTCGGCCGACGCATTGTGCTTGGTACCCCATTGGCACTCGGCAAGCCCAACCATCTCCTGAATGCACTCTATCGCCGCGCACAGGCCGACCAAACAACTCAGCTGGTCATTCTCACTGGTTTATCGCTTGCTCGGCCCCCCATGCGGAGCGAGCTTGAGAAGCGATTCCTTGCGCCCATCCTGGAGCGAACATTCGGTGATGCACCTAATCTCGACTATGTCGGCGATTACATGGCCGATCGCCTTCCGCCCAATGTCGCGATTTCGGAATTCTTCCTGAATACCGGCAAGCTTCTTGGGCGGCGACACGCGCAACAGCACTACCTCTCAAGCAACTACACCTGTGTTGCTCGCGACATGATGATCCAAGGTTGCAATGTCTTCGCGCAAGCAGTGTCTCAGCGGACGATCGACGGCGAAATCATGCTGAGCGTTTCCTCGAACAGCGATTCACTGGACTTGCACCCGCTGCTGCGTGATGCCGGCCGCACCACGGCTTTGGTGGCGCAAGTCAATCGCCGGCTGCCCTTTATGCACCGCGATGCGATGGTGCCTCCGTCACAATTCGACATCGTTCTCGACGATCCCTTGTTGGATCATGACCTCTTGAGCCCTCCCAATGGCCCGGTAAGTCTTGCCGACCACGCAATTGGCCTCAATGCGACAGCATTAATCAAAGACGGTGGCACGCTTCAGATAGGTATTGGCTCACTCGGTGATGCTATTGCCGCAGCCTGCTGCCTTCGACAGCGAGATCCCGCAACCTTTGCGCAGGCCTTAGATGCTCTCGGCACATCGCAGCTTGCAGGTGATCTCATCGAATGCGAAGGGGGAATAGGTCCGTTCACGAAGGGCCTCTATGGCTCGACCGAAATGTTCTGCGATGGCTATCGGCATCTTTACGAAGCCGGGATCCTGAAACGTCAAGTTTTCGATGAGCCTGAAATTCAAGGCCTTCTGAACCAAGGTGCGATAACGCTCGACGTTTCTCTCGCGACATTAGATGTCCTGGCTGCGCATAAGATCGTACCCGTGTCGCTCGATGAAGAGGGATTCAAGAAACTCGTCAGTTTCGGCGTGTTTCGCAAAGAGCTTCGGTTCGAGGACGGCTCCATCATCATGCCCGACGGTTCGCGCTGCGTCGCGGATCTTGACAACACGGAAACTCGTCAATTGCTCGAGAGGAAGGGGTTAGGCGAGGCGCTTGCGGGTGGCACCATCCTTCATGCCGGTTTCTTTTTGGGGCCCCGCGGACTCTATCAGATGCTCAGTGAACTCGATGATGTGTCCCATCAGAAATTCTGCATGACAGGCATCCGCTACGTTAATGAGCTGTTCGGTCACGAGCCCATTGCCAAGCTCCAGCGCCAGCAGGCACGCTTCATGAATAGCACGATGATGGCAACCTTGTTGGGTGCGGTTTGCTCCGATGGCCTCGAAGATGGCCAGGTCGTGAGCGGCGTTGGCGGTCAGTACAATTTCGTCGCACAGGCTCACGCACTCAATGGCGCCCGTTCAATCTTGATGTTGCGTAGCACACGCAAGAAGGGCCAAAACCTCCACTCGAATATCGTATGGAACTATGGCCATGTCACGATACCCCGGCATCTACGCGACATCGTCGTAACCGAGTACGGCATCGCCGATCTGCGCGGTCAGCAAGACCGGGAAGTGATTGCCCGCATGTTGGCGATTGCTGATTCGCGATTTCAAGAAGGCTTGAGGGAAGAAGCGGTACGGGCTGGCAAATTGCCGTCAAGTTTTCAAATCCCGGAGCAACATCGGGCCAATTTGCCCGGGCGCCTAAGCGACGCGCTCGCACCCTTTCGTCGTCACGGCCATTTCGCGACTTTTCCTTTCGGCACGGATCTTACAGAGGAAGAGCAGGTCTTGGGCCGGATTCTTAGCGGTCTCAAGTCTCGTATGGGCAAGCGCATGGGGGCATTGGGCGTTGTCGCCGGCGCGGCCAAAGCTGTCGGTGCTGTACCCGAGGCAGCAAGGCCCTATCTCGAACGCCTCGACCTTGACCGCCCAAGCGGCGTCAAGGAGCGCATGCTGCAGCGCGTGATCGTTGCGGGCCTCAAGTCGGCAGGTAAGATCTGATTAATTGAGGTCGCGATTTGCGCCTGTGGCACCATAAGGGCGGGTGTGGTTCTTGTCGTAGCGCACGAGCCAGGGTTTGCCATTGCGGCGCTCGATCAATCCCGCCTCGTCGAGCTCCTTGGGAATGAGCTTGGGCCGGGTTGTCGGGTGAGCCAAAAGAAAACGCAGTGCCGAGGGCGCACGCGCCAAAATGCCCAAGAGATCTGCTTGGGCGGCACCTTGCATCCAAGGCTCAGGCTCACCGAGCACGGCGGGAGGCAACTTTTCCGAACTCAGGCCATCGCCGAGACCCTGTTCGACCAAACGATGAGCTGTGAGAAGGACGGTGTATCTGGCAAGCGACGCGCAGGACCGAACCAGCGTGTTGTAGGACTGGTGGTCCTCCAAGAGATTGCGAACGTCAATTCCCGGTGACTGGCTCACATCGATTCGTGCGCGCAATTCCTCCCAATGCTGCCGGACTTCGGCGATCACTTCATCATCCGGTTTGGTCTCGTCAGCTTGCGACATTTCCTGGAGCCACGCCTCGCCATGCTCGTCGAGTATTCTGGCGATCGAATGGCGTGCTGCGCCATCGCCTATCGCCACACAAATCTTGAAGAGCTCCTTGAGCCCATCAACCCCAGCCGGCATGCGCAGCCGATAGCTCATCCAGGGCAATCCAGCGAGCGCATCTTCGAGATAGCGCTGGGCCCCGGCATACCCACGCATGGTTAGCCCAAAGCGGTCGTCGAGGGCTTTGATAAAGTCAAATTTGACGCCGATGGCATGCCAGGGCTCCCAGCTAAACACCAGGTCATCGAGGCAGGGATCGCTTCCTGTCTGGCTGTCCTCCATGGAAAGCAGGACAGGGCGTGCGTCTTCGCGAAAGACAAAGCGCAAATGGCCGTGCTGGACGTTGGTATTGGTGCGGCCGCGGATCAGCGGGACCAGCGTGAATTCGGCGAAGTCGAGACCATCGAGGGGTACGCGGACCGAATGGAACTGGTTGGTGCGCTCGAGAACGTTGCCGCCATAGTTGATGTTTCGGAGGATCACGTTGGGCGTATCGCCGTCGACATGGCTGCGGCGCCAATCGACCACCATAGGCAAGAAGGCGGCACCATACTGGTTGGGCAACGCATCGCGGCGCTCGCGCAGGCGAATGACGCATTTGAGATCCTCCGCCCAGGCGAGGAGTTGTGCAGGCTTGAGAATGCGCAAACGATCCATGGCCCCACCCTTCATTGTCTTAATGTAAAGAGTAGACGACGCGATGAGTTGAAGCGAGCCGGAATAAAACGCTTTAAGCCGCGAGTTTCATTTCCGGCACGTCGTCCTTGACGACCAAGGATGCCTCTGTCTTGGCGACGATTTCCTCGATCCCGACACCTTGGGCGCGTTCCTTGAGGACGAGGCCTTCCTCGGTGGGTTCTATGACGGCAAGCTCCGTGACGATGAGATCGACGGGACGTAGCGATGTCAGCGGTAGGCTGCATTCCTCGACGAGTTTCGGCCGGTCGCCCTTGGCAGTATGGGTCATGGCGACGATCACACGCTTTGCACCTGTGACCAGATCCATGGCCCCTCCCATACCGGGGATCAGCTTGCCTGGGATCATCCAGTTGGCCAGCAACCCTTTGCCATCGACCTGAAGGGCGCCGAGGACGGTAAGATCGAGATGGCCGCCGCGGATGAAGCCGAAGGAAAGAGCGCTGTCGAACGACATGGCACCAGGAAGGGCGGTGACGAAACCGCCTCCCGCATCGGTCAGGTGCTCGCCTTCCATGCCTTCAGGCGGGCGTTCGCCCATGCCGATAATGCCATTTTCCGATTGGAAGTAGACGGTAAGGCCCTCGGGTACGTGGTTGGCAACTTCGGTCGGCATGCCGATGCCGAGATTGACCAGAGTATTGTCCTGAAGCTCGGCAGCGACGCGCCGTACGATCTGTGTCTTGATATCCATGTTATGCCGCCCTCGAAATCAAGCAATCGACGATGACGCCCGGCGTGTCGACATTGTCGGGTGAGATCACGCCGACAGGGACGAAGTCACGTACCTCGGCAATCACCACATCGCCCGCCATCGCCATCAAGGGATTGAAGTTGGTTGCCGTGAGCGAATAGTTGAGATTGCCGTTATAATCCGCTTCCTTCGCCAAGATCAGGGCAAAATCGGCGTGTTGTGGCTTTTCGATGAGCCAGGTCTCGCCGTCGATCACGACAGTTTGCTTGCCTTCAGCAGCTCTGGTGCCGAGCCCGGTCTTGGTCAACACGCCCCCCAATCCGTAGCCGGCTGCGCGCACACGCTCGGCGAGAGTTCCTTGAGGGACGAGATCGACCTCCATCTCGCCGGCAACCATCTGCTTCTGTGTTTCGGGATTGGTGCCGATATGCGAGACGATAGCTTTTTTGAGGCGACGTTCGCTCACGAGCTTGCCGATACCGACACCGGGTCGTGCCGTATCGTTGGCGATCACCGTGAGATCGCGCTGCCCTTGAGTGATGATTTCATCGATAATCCGCTCCGGCGTGCCCACACCCATGAAGCCGCCGACCATCAGCACCGCACCGTCCTTGATCTGTGCCACGGCATCCGCCACAGGGGTTGCTATTCGCATCCGGTCCATCCCTTTGATTATACTGATAATCATTTAGAATGAAATCGTGACAGTATTGCGACGGTCACACCGGCTCGCCGAGCGTCGTCATGAGCTCTAGGTTCGGGATATGCAGAACATCATCGCAGTTGCACTTGTTTTGGTATTCATGTTGTCGGCATGCGATATCGAGGTTCGGCGGACGCCCCCAATCGATATCCGCGCTCAAGGCGGCCCCGAGGGCATGAAACGATGTACCCATTGTCATCGTTAGTTTAGTTTGCATTAGTGCACCGCTCGATCAAGACCAATTGCGTCTCGCTGCGTTTGTTGGCTCGTTGAAATGCGACATATTGCGCCGCCAATTAGTCAATTTTATTCGGAATATTTCTGGAGAAGCGTTCATTAATTGTTGTCACTAAGCATAAAATCCATGGACAGCTTAAATCGAAGGCCACGAAGCTTTCGTTATTTTGGTTGCATTCGACTTCGAGCAGTGTAAGACGCGAAAAACTCAAACACACCTGAATTTCGCTTTCACAGGTGAATGACGCTTGTGGTTGAAGAGTGTAGCGGTGAGGGAACCGAGCAACCGATGAATCGACACTTTCTTGCGGCCTACCGGACCGTCATTCCGATCGGTGTCATGGCGATCCTGACAATCCAAATGGTTGTCGGGTTCGTCAATACCGGACGATGGGGCTGGCCGTTCCTTGCATATCCGATGTATCGCCATGCCCATGATGATGGTGCGAGGTTGCTTCATCATACGACGATCTACGCAGAACTGGAAAACGGTTCGCAGCAAGAAATCACTGAAGCGGACGCTGGAGCAGGCGTCGAGCAGTGGTCTTATTATTATTGGGCTGTGAAGCCTCTTGCGAGCGGTGAAACCGAGCACATTCGCCCGTTCATGGAAGAGATGTGCCAGCGCTTCGACGGTAAGGTCACCGCGCTTCGACTCGACGACGAGAGCGGCTACGGCATTTCGCGCAATGGACTGGTGGAAGATTTGCCGAACTACACCGTCAACCGCATGCCGGCAAGCTGCGACTAGAAGGTGGGAACCATGTTGACAAAACTCCAGAATTATTGGTTCGCGCCTAGTCATTTCGTCGATCTCGCCGTGTTGCGTATCGTTGCCTGTTTTGCTCAGTTCGTGCTCCTGATAGGGGTGATTCCAAACCGCGGCATCTACGATTATGCATTGCTGCAATCGACGATGGCCGATTCGTTTTACGAGCCGCTCATTGTTATGAATTTCCTCAACCTGCCACTCGGCTGGGGTGAGCGTCCCGAGGTCGCGTTGTTGGCCATTGTTTTTTACTTGGCGGTTGTTTCAGGAATTCTTGCGATCATAGGTTTGCTGTCTAACATCAGCACATTCATATTTGCGCTTAGCACGTTTTATCTGCAGGCTTACGCCTATTCGTTCGGTTACATTCATCACCCCGAAGCGGTGATGTTGTTCTGCCTATTCGCTTTGTCACTCAGCCCGGCGGGGCGTATTTGGTCCGTCGACTGGCTTATCTGGTACAGAAAACGAGATGAGGGGCAGGATCTCCTGACACTTCAGGGAGAGACCGCAGGCTGGGTGATACGCTTCATCCAGTGGTTCTTTGTGCTTATGTATATCTCCGCCGTCTACCAAAAGCTCAACACATCGGGCCTCGGGTGGGCGAACGGCTACACGCTGCAATACTATCTGATCCAGGACAGTCTCGATCGAAACACGCTTTTGGGTCTATGGCTGGCGGAACAGCATCTTCTTGTGCGGGTGCTACAATATCTTACGCTGTTATTCCAATCCACCTTATGGCTTGCGGTAATCTTTCCCAAGCTTCGCTGGATCTATGTGCCGGTTGGTCTTGCCTTCCATGTCGGGATCTTGTTGACGCTCAAAGCACCTTTTTATGAGTTGATCATTCTCTATATCGTGTTCATTCCTTGGGCTCAGGCATTCGCCTGGGCCAGAGGGCGTCGGCAATCACAGAACTATGACGATATCAACGCTGCTGCCATGAGGGAGCCATCGAGCTGAGCAACCACAAGACACAGGCGCAGCTGGTTTATGATGGCCAGTGCCCCTTCTGCAGCGCCTATGTTCGCTACATGCGCCTCAAGGAGACGATTGATCTCACTTTGATCGATGCGCGCCAAGGTGGACCCTTGGTCGACGAGATCAAGGGAAAGGGGTTCGATCTCGATGAAGGCATGGTGCTCAAAATCGGCGGGCGCTTCTATCATGGCGCCGATTGCATGGTGGTGCTGGCCTCGATGAGCGGTGAATCGAGCGTGCTCAACCGTCTCAATGCGCGGGTTTTCAAATCGCCCTCGGTTGCGCGTGTGGTTTATCCGGTGCTTCGAACCGGGCGGAACGCGACCCTGCGCTTGTTGGGACGATCCAAGATCGCAACCGAGCCCGGCCTGCAGTAGCAACGAGAGGGGATAAGTGTTCCCCTAGCCCGGCGACGCAGCGGGGTCGAGTTTGGCGCTCAGGCCTGCGATCAGCATTTGCGCCAAACATATCGAGGCGGCAATCGGGCGGAAACTCAAGAGATGCGAGTCTTCGATCGGAAAGCTCAGGTTCGAATGCCTTGCAATTGGGCCTAGCGGACTATCGGTGATGGTGAGGGTCGGTATCCCCCTTATGTGCGCGTCGGTGACGACCTCGACCACAGCGGGCGCGTACGGCTCGAAGCTGACGGCGATAAGGATGTCCTTGGTGCTCATGCCGGCTGCTTGTTGAGGCACCATGCCGCCGACGAAATCGAGCAGTGTGCCGGGCCGTTCGAGCCGCCAGATGCCGTAAGCGATATAGGCGGCGACCGGGAAGGCGCGGCGTTGGGCGAGAACATAAGCGTGGCGAGCCGATGCCATCATGGCAATCGCTCGTTCAAGCTCCAGTGGATCGACATTGCGAACCAGTTCTTGGATCGATGCGATTGAAGCTTGGGCAATGTCTCCGATCGAGGCGTCGGCGCCATCCCTTTCTGGCCGATTGTGGCGTGCAATCTGTTCGCGAAGTGCCGGCGCCCCTTCGACAAGGCGCAAGCGAAAGACCTTCTGAAGGTCGGAGAAACCGCGAAAGTCGAACTCCTTGGCGAAACGCACAAGTGTTGACGGTTGAACCTCGCAAAGCTGCGCAACCTCGGTCACGGTTCCGAGCGCGAAACTATTCGGGTCCTTGAGCGCGATCCTGGCCACCCGCTGCAATTGTCCGCTCAACCCGTCGTAGCGTGCATGAATCACACCACGAAGTCCGTCGAACGTTTCAAGGCTTGTGTTGGCCAAGGGCGGGGTTACCCCATCAACGAATTCAACTGAAGAATCTTTAGAAGAGTCTGTTGACATAGAAATATTTTTCAAACAATCTTGCAATCAGAAAAAATTTTCCATCGGGGATGGTCTTATCGTGCCAGCAATCAGGGCACTGAAGCTATGGGACGGCGAACGAAATCGCCGCGACGAGCCACACTCTTTACGGGCGATGCGTGCTGCCCCCGTCGAGATTGACCATGCAACCGCTCAGGTAACTCGCGCGCGCAGAGATCAGGAACGCGGCGAGGTCGGCGACCTCTTCGGAGGTGGCCATGCGGCTGAAGGGGAGCCCCGACAAGAATTTTTCCCTGAATTGGGGCTCGTTGGACTGACATTCACGATGGTCGAGGATGTTATCGGCCCGTTCAGTCGCCGTCAGCGAAGGATTGATCCCGAGAACGCGAATACCATCGTCGACCGAACGAGCGCCAAGAGCGCAGGTAAAGGCATTAAGCGCGGCGTTTCCGGTGGTACCGGCGATATAGCTGGCATCAAAGCGGACCCCTGCCGTGCCCACGATGTTCAGGATGATGCCGGATTGTCTTTGTTTCATGGCAGAGTAGAAGCTGCGGGTGAGGAAGATGTAGCCCATCACCTTGAGCTCCCACCCTTGGCGCCATTGCTCCTCACTCAGCGCATCGATTGTGCCGCTCGGGATGGCACCCGCATTGTTGATCAGGATATCGGAGCCCCGAGCACAGCGCTCAACCAACGCGGCTCTTCCCTCCTTCGTCGCCAGATCGAGCCCCAGCGCGTTGACGTCAACGCCATAATCTCCTTCGCACCGCTTTTTGAGTTCGAGAAGAGCGACTTCATTTCGCGCGGCAATGTTCAAATGGCATCCCTCGCGGGCAAGAGTAAGCGCGATGGCATGGCCGAGCCCCTTGCTTGCGCCCGTAATTGTGACGGTTTTGCCTTTGAGTTCGAGTTCCATCGTGCTGATCTCCGATCGCGATATCGGCGAGCCTGCCGTGAGCGAGAAGTTTTGACAAGGAGGGTGTGATGAACGACGCGGCCGCAGTCAAGAAACCCGATCCCATCGGGGTCGATCATAGCTTTGAGAAGGGCAAGTTCCACGTCACGCATGCCAAGGATTCGGCATTCGTCAGCGGACTACGTCCCTATTTCAAATATCGAGATCTAGGCATCGCCGAGCGAACAGGAGGCAAGGTGCAGGCTCATGTCATAGCAACCGATGGGCCTTACGAAAAACCCGGTGATCTGCATTTTCATAATCTCGATTTTCAGATGGTTTACGTTCTCAAGGGATGGGCTCGGGTGTACTTCGAAGGCCATGGCGAGATCCTCTTCGAAGAGGGCTCTTGCATGTATCAAGAGCCTGGCATCGATCATCGTGTGGTCGAGTATTCGAACGACTACACGGTCATCGAAATCACCATGCCTGCGGAGTTTGAGACGGTCAGTATCGCACCCTAACAATCATCTTTCGACGATCATCAATCAGGGAGTTGATCCATGAAGAAAGACAGTATCGCTACACTTATCAACCGGCGCACGCTGCTCGGAACGACTGCGGCAGGCGTCACGCTTTTCGGGCCGTTCCGGCACACGCGCATGCTTCGTGCTGCGGAAAAACCGATCAAGATCGGCCTGACGCACGATGCCAGCGGCCAGTTCGCCAATAGTGGTCAATCCGAGAAGCGCGGCACCATCATGGCGATTGACGAGTTCAATGCCAAAGGCGGTTTGATGGGACGTCCAATCGAATATGTCTGGATGGACACCGAAACCACGCCGCAGACCGGAACGCGCGTTGCCGAGCGCATGATCACCCGGGACAATGTCCACGCCATGGTCGGCGCGATCCAATCCGGTGTTGCCAATGCCATCTCGCAAGTCTGCCAGAAATATGGCTGCGTCTATTTCAACACCAATTCCAGCTCACCCACCGAATCCGGCGAAAACTGCCATCGCGTCAAATTCGTGTGGGACGGCAATGGCGAAAACTTCAGCCGTGCCGCCGCCAAGAACGCCATCGATACGTTCGGCAACAACTGGTTCCTGCTCTACAATGATTATGTGTGGGGCCAAAATACCAATGCCGCCACCAAAGATGTCGCCCAAGAATATGGTGCCGAGATCATGGACGAAGTTCCGGTGCCTGTCGGCACACGTGACTTCTCGCCCATTCTCTTGAGAATTCAGCAAGAGAAGCCGAGTGTCGTGGCAGCCGCCGTCGGCGGTGACGATTTCAAGGTCTTGCGTCAGCAGGTAAGCGATATGGGCCTCGACAAAAGCCCGGCCTGGCTCAACAACCAGCAGGACTGGCCCGATGTTTACGGGCTCGGCGCCGATGCCGCGTTCGGCGTGTTCGGAACGACCTGGTATCACTATCTCGATCGGCCGGGTGTCGCTGCGATGGTCGCATCGTATCAGGAAAAATATCCGACCACGCGCATCAACGTTCCGGGCAATGTTTTCTACAATGGCTATTACGCCATGCGCGAGATGCTGCGTGTGATGGAGGAGATCGAGAGCACGGATAACATCAAGCTCATTAAAGCGCTCGAAGGCCGGACGATGAGTGCCGATGACCGCATGCAAGACCATGACGCGGTGATCGATCCCAATTCGCATCACGTGCAGCAGACGATCTATCTGGCAACGGGCAATGATGCGCCCAAGGACGATACCGACTACTTCAAGATCTTGGCCGCTGCCCAGCCCGAGGCGGTGCGCTCCTTGGCCGAGACACAGTGCAGCCTCGAATCTTATGAGGACACGCCAAGTTACGATCAGGGCTGATCGGTTTAGGGGCGCTACCGGCTTGGTGGCGTCCCGACCTTCTCGGCTAAGGCCATGGACTTTCTCTACTCCCTGATCCCGCATTTGCTCAACTCCATTGCGCTGGGGCTGCTCTTCGCTCTTGTGGCACTGGGTTTCATGCTGATCATCGGCGTAATGGAGGTGATCAACCTCGCGCATGGATCATTTTTTGCGCTTGGCGCCTATTTTGCGCTCGCTGTCATCGCACCCGATGGCGGTCTTCCCTTCGAATTCATGAAACCCTATTACGCGTTGCCGGATTGGCCGCGATATATTCTGGCATTACTCATTGCACCGGTGTTTGTCGCCGTAGGCGGCATGGTCCTCGAGCTTTGCCTGCGCCGGACTTATGGTGCCGACCCGCTTTACGGGCTGTTATTGACGTTCGGCGCAGCGCTCGTGATTGAAGAAATGATTCGCGAAGTCTGGGGCTCGAGCGAGTATTACTTGCCAATCCCCGGAGACATTTCGGGCGGCTTTATTTTCGGTGATCTCATCTATTCGACCTACCGGATTTATGCCGCCGTTTTTGCATGTGGTATGATCGGACTTCTTTGGTTGTTCTTGAACCGCACGCCTTATGGTGCCGTGATCAAGGCGGGCGCTCATGATAGCGAAATGGTCCGCGCCCTTGGTTACAATCTCGGCCGTTTGCGGTTGCTGGTCTTCGGCTTCGGTTGTGCCCTTGCCGGTATTGCCGGGATTATCATGGCGCCCATTTGGGGCATTCGTCCCGTTGTTGGTGTCGATGCCGTGATCCCCGCCTTTATTGTCATAGTCTTGGGTGGCGTCGGCAGTTTTTGGGGAGCGGTCACGGCAGGGTTGATGGTCGGCCTTGTCGTCGGCATGACTGCCGCCTTCGCCACTGATTGGTCACTTCTCTCAATGTATCTGCTGCTCTTGCTCGTGGTCTCGTTTCGGGCACGCGGCTTGGCAGGCAAAGCCAGCGTTTTGGAGAAATAGCATGGCAAGCCTCCAGCGTTGGGTGAACATTCCAATTCTCTTGAGCTTTCTCGTCTTCGGAACCATGCCCTTGTGGATCGAAGCTGTGGGGCTCTATCAGTATATCGGTCTGGAAATCCTGGTCTGGGTGATCTTCGCCCTCGGCTTTAATCTGCTGCTTGGTTACACCGGCCTGCCCTCATTCGGCCATGGCGCCTTTCTCGGAATTGGCGCTTATGCCTTCGGCCTGACGCAATTCAATTTCGTCGCCAATCTCTGGGTCGCTCTCTTGGGGGCAATCCTGATTACGGCGATCCTCGGCGGGATCACGGCACTCTTCATCTCTCATCGTCGCGGCATCTATTATGCCTTGATGACCATCGCATTCGGTCAGATTTTTTTCTTCATTGCCAGCAAATGGACTTCGGTCACCGGCGGTGAAGACGGTCTTCTCAATATTGAGCGCTTGCCCGTCAGTTTCGGGATTGCCAGCATCGACATTGGCGATGTGCGCTCGCTCGCCTGGTTTGCCTTTGCCTGCTATGCCGTGATCGTCGTGCTGCTGTGGCGTTTGGTGAACTCGCCCTTTGGCAAGATCTTAAAAGCGATCAAGCAGAACGAGCAGCGTGTCGCCTTTTTAGGCTACCATGTCGTCTTGATGAAATGGGCGGCATTTACGATTTCCTGCGGGATTGCAGGCCTCGCAGGAGCACTCTTCGCCATGGCTCAAGAAGGAGCGTACATCCAAATCATGTCGCTTCAGTGGTCTGGGATTATCGTCTTGATAACCCTTATTGGCGGCGGATTTGTCAGTTTTTGGGGGCC
>CAYPOV010000034.1:0-20753 GCA_964412385.1 uncultured Geminicoccaceae bacterium | reverse complement strand
GATGCGCCACAATCTCCAGACCATCACCTCGGCGCTATCTTCCTAGAAAGTCGGACCAAGGTCCTTAAAGGGGGATGATGGCGAAGGGGGACATGCGATTTCCCCCTTTCGAAACCCCCAAGATCAGTTTTCGGGTTCGATTTTGTAGTTTTGTCAGGTTGTTGCGTGATTATCGTTTCCTTTCAATGAGATAATTCGTTCGTGTAGTTTTATCACGAACAAGATTCTTGGGTTCGTTCACGTGTTTTTCATCATTCGTTCGTGCATTTTTGCGTTCAGGACCGCTTCACAACCGGCACATTGGTGGCTCGGCGGAATTCGTTTGTGCATTTTTTGCAAGAACTTGCATCCCAAGGTTCGGCCACAAAAAAATGTATAAAAATCGTTCCATCATTCCTTGTCTCTCAGCACAAGTTCAACCTTTTGAGCCTACCACAAATAGACTTCAATTTCCAGCAACTTCCTCCTAGGGGTTGGATCTGTAATTTGCTCTGGCGGTTATCCGTCGAGGGTTTCATTTATCTGTTCGCACTGACCGTCGTTAGAAGGCCGTGCCTAATCGGATCTCACAAGGTCAGACGTTGCGATGACTCGAATCGGGCTTGTCGATTTCGACGCCCATCCGACACCTTCGCAGATCATCCGCCCTCGCGTTCACTCTCGGGATTGCCGCCACCGGATTGGCGCTTGGCGTTCACCGCTGGCAATCTGTTGTTAGCTTACACTATGCCTTGAACAAAGTCCTACCCCGCAGCATGGCGTGCATGATGACACCGAGACGCCGGGCCAAGGCGACGGGAGCCTTCCTGAGCCCGCGTCGGCGTGCGATCTTGAGCGCCCAGTTCTTGAGGACAAGGGTTTTGCGGGCTCGTGTCAGGATCGAGTTGGCGGCTTCGTAGAGCAGCTTGCGGACCATCGCATCGCCCTGCTCGGTGACCCGGCCGACCCAGTCGATCTCGCCGGATTGATGGCGCCGGGGCACAAGGCCGAAGTAAGCGCCGGCGGCCCTCGAGCGTTTGAACCGTTCCGCATCGTCGACCGCGGCCGCGAACGCCGCGGTCTGCACACCGACACCAGGGATAGTCATCAGGATTTGACAGGCGGTCGACGTTCTGCCGATCTCGTTCAGCAGTCGATCGAGCGCACTAACTTGATCGACGAGTTCCTCTCATACGGCAAGCAGCGCTGCCACCGCCTTTCCGAGCCCTGGGATCATGCTGGCGGCACCCGTCCTAACAACGAAGTCCTTGCCCTGCCCGGGCCGACCTTGATCCCAAGAGTGAAGCACAGCCCACGGATCGTGTTGTCGAGCCGGACTCTCGGTTCCACCAGATGGGAACGCGCCGCGATCACCGACCGAACACTCTGCGAGGACGCTGATTTGACGTGTACCTCCTTGTCGAAGCCCGTTCGCGCGAGTTGAGCGAGCCCCGCCGCGTCATGGGGATCGGTCTTGTTGGCCTTCATCGCTTTAAGACTTTGATGCGCCTGCCGTGCGCCGATACAGACCACGTTCACGTCGAGCCGCCTCAAGCCAAGGCAGATGGCGGACGACATCCGGCCGGTCTCGATCACGGTTCGCTCAATAGGGCCAACGCCCAAGAGCACCTGGGCGATCGCCGCCGGCGTGCTCTCTACGCTCGTCACGAAGATCCTTCCGCCATCTTGATCGACAACACAGACCTGCGTCGTTTCCATCGACAGGTCCAGTCCGGCATAGTGCTTCATGGCTGCTTCCTTTCTTCAGGCTTTGACAACCAAAAGTGTGCGCCGGCACGCTGGCTCCGGGGAAGCGGCCGCAAATTACCCGATGACTCAATCAAATCCAGAAAACGACGATAGCAGCGAGCGTGACGGCGTCGCGGAAGGCTCGGGCAAGTTTGTCATATCGGGTGGCGACGCGGCGGAAGTCTTTGAGGCGGCCGATGGCGGCCTTGATTGCCAGCGTTCTCTGTAGCGGCGAGAGCCTCACCCCAATCCCTGAAAGACCCGGTGTGGTCGAAAGTGGGCGCGCTTGCGACCCCTTCGCCTTCGTAGCGCTTAAGCCAAAATCGCATCCGCCACGAAATTCTGGACTTGTTTGGCGCTGCGGAGGCGCCAGTCGAGGATTTTCATGGTGAGGTCTTGGCGTGTTTGGGCGTGGTCGGGGTTGTCCCAGAGATTGTTGATTTCGTTGGGATCGCTCGCGAGGTCGAAGAGCTGGCCTTCTTCCGAGCCCAGAAAATGGACCAGTTTCCAGTTATCATCGCGGATCATGGTCATGAACTCGCAATTTTGCTGGATCATGTCGTTGGCCATCTCGGAGAAGATCGGGCCGCGGCCGATGGTGTCCTTGCCGTCGAGATAGGGGGTGAGGCTTTGGGCTTCCATCCAATCGGGCGGGGTTATGACGGCGCTCTCGAGAATGGTGGGAGCGAAATCGAAGAGAAGCGTCGGCTCGTCGATGCGGCACGCTGGTTTGCTGTTGCGGGGATCATAAACGATCGCCGGCACACGGACGCTTGCTTCGAACATGTTCCATTTTTGCGAATGGCCGTGATCGTTGAGGCAATCGCCGTGATCGGAGGTGAAGATGATGATGGTTTTGTCGGCGACGCCGCGGGCTTCGAGGGCCTGGCGGATGAGGCCCAGTTGCTCGTCGATCATGGTGACATTGGCGCAGTAGTGGGCGCGCTGGCGCTGCATTTGCTCGTCTGTCGGGTTGGGGAGATGGACGACGGCGTCGTGGTCGTTCTCGAAGTGGTTTTGGCGGAGCTTTCGTAACGCCATAGGCTGGCTGTCCAAATCATAATTGCGGATCGGCTCAGGGAAGATCTTGCCGTCATAGCGGGCCAGCGCTTCGGCTGTGGGATCATAGGGGGGATGCGGGCCCGGAATGCCGATTTGCAGGAAGAAGGGCTCGTTGCCTTGGTAGCTTTCGAGCCAATGGATGGCGGATTGCGGGACGAAGACGTCGGGGTGGAGCTTTTCGGGGAGCTCCCAGGTGAAGGCGCCGAGGCATTCTTTGTAGTCGGGGCGGTGGCAATAGGTTTGGCGTGAGGGTTTGATGTAGCCGCCGGCCCAGAGCGCTTTGTCCCAATTGTCGAGGTAGAACGGCAGGTTCGGGTGGGCGCGGTCCTTGTTCTCGACGACGTGGCGCTCATGAAAGCCGAGTGGCGCTTCGAACGGGTGGGTGTGCATTTTGCCGACATTGACACAGCGATAGCCGGCCTCGGCGAGCAGCGGCACCCAGGTGTAGGTCCAGGTGTCGTCGTTCCTGAGCACGCCGGTATTGTGGGGGTAGAGGCCGGTAAACAGCGAGGCGCGCGAGGGCGAGCAGCAGGGCGAGGTGCAGTACATCTGGGTGAAGGTGACGCCCTCTTCGACGAGGCGGTCGAGATTGGGCGTGATCATGTAGTCGAAGCCGAGGGCACCGATGGTATCGAAGCGCTGCTGATCGGTGATGATGAAGACGATGTTGGGCTGTTGGCTGGCCTGTCGGTTGGGCATGGGGTGGTTCCTTGGGCGTCGTGAGCGGATGTGCGGTCGTGATCAGGAGGCGAATTGGGCATCGAGGCGGTGGAGCCGGTCGTCGATGGTGTGGCGGTCATGCTCGACGCTTTCGAACCAGGTCTCGAGCTCGCGCATCATGGCGGCGACGCGGTCGGGATGGTGGCCTGCGAGATCGTTGGCCTCGCCCGGATCGTCCTCGAGATTGTAGAGCTCGACAGTGTCCGAGGGCGGCAGCTTGATGCTCGGGACCGGCAGGAGCTGCTTGATCGAGCCCGGCTGCTTGCGTTCCTGGATGTCGCCGTCGATGAAGGCTTGAGCGCGGGCGTCGGCGTATTCGTCGGCAAAAAGGTCGGGATTGCGGTAGTAGCGGGTGCCGGGGATCATCGGCCGGATCAGCTTCCATTGCCCGTCGCGCATGGCTGCATTGCTGGCGAGATGGGGATAGAAAAAGTTCCATTGCCAAAAGCGCGGGGCGGGCTTGATCGGCGCCTCGCCCCTCAGTTGCGGGGAGACATCGCGGCCGTCGAGCGGATTGGCGGTGGGGGTGTCGATGTCGCAAAGGGCGGCCAAGGTCGGCATCCAGTCGACGAAGTGGACAAGGTCGTGGCAAGTCTGGTTGGCGGGGAGACGGTTGGGGCTGCGGAGGATCAGGGGCACTTTGATGCCGCCTTCATAGACCCAGCCTTTGCTGCCGCGCATGCCGGCGTTGAAGCGTTCGGTGTAGGAGGGCTCGTCCGGATCGAGCATAAAGGGCGGGTTGAAGAATGCAGGGCCGTTGTCGCTGGTGAACAGGACGATGGTGTCGTCGGCGAGGCCGTGGTCATCGAGCTTGGTCATGAGCGTGCCGATGCCCTGGTCCATGACTTCGATCATGGCATAGGTCGTGGCCGTGACACGGTCATAGCCTTGCGCACGATAGCGTTCGATCAGCGCGTCCGGGGCCTGGAAGGGGGAATGCGGGGCGCTATAAGCAAGCATGAGGAAGAAGGGATCATCGGCGTGGCGGTCGATGAAGCCGCAGGCCTCGTCGGTCAGCACATGGGTGAGGTAGCGGCCATCGCCTTTGCTGATGCTGCTGTCGCGCTGCAGGTGCCAATCGTAATAGTCCGACCAGCCGCCCAAGAAGCCAGCAAACTCGTCGAAGCCGCGGGCATTGGGCTCGAAGCGGCGGTCGAGGCTGCCATTGTGCCATTTGCCGACGAGACCGGTCTGGTAGCCGGCGGATTTGAACATGTCGGCCAGGGTGGCTTCGCGCAGCGCGATGCGGTCGAGGCCGAAGAGATCGTGAACGGTGAGGGCACCACTGCGGTGCGAGTAGCGGCCGGTCAAGAGGCTGGCGCGTGCCGGCGAACAGACGGGCGAGCCCGAATAATGCTGCGTGAGGCACAGCCCCTCTTCGGCCAGTGCGTCGAGATTGGGCGTGCGCACCCGGCCCTCGCTGAACCGGCCCATATCGGCATAGCCCATATCGTCGGCAATGATCAGGAGCACATTGGGGTGGTTTCGGGCCATGTTGGTATGCCTCCGCAGCGTGGTTTCGCCTGGAGCTACAGGAGCCACGGGCCGCTGTACAGCGCTTGCCGGCGTTCGGCGATGGTGATGGCGTGCTGCATCCGATGAGCGAGAACAGGCATCGGCCGAGCTTGATCGCCTTGGGCGGGCTCTTGGCGCTGGCGGCGGCGATGGGGATCGGCCGTTTCGTCTACACGCCGATTCTACCCTCGATGATCGATCAGATTCCCATCACACATTCGGCGGCGGGCCTGATCGCTTCGGCCAATTTCGTGGGCTATCTGGCGGGCGCCTTGGCAGCTTCGCTTGGAACCTTGCTGGGGAGCGAGCGGCGTTGGTTTCTCGGCTGCCTTCTTTTGAGTGCAGCAACAACGGCGGCGATGGCGCTCACCACTTCTGTTGCGGCGTTCCTGGTGCTGCGGTTCTTAGGCGGCGTGGCGAGCGCATTTGTACTGGTGTTCTCATCGGCTTTGATCCTCGATCATCTGAAAGCCGCCGACAAACCGGGCTATTCGGCGCTGCATTTTGCGGGTGTCGGCAGCGGTATCGCCCTTTCCGCACTTGTCGTCGCCGTGCTTCTGGCCGAAGGGATCGCCTGGCAAAGCTTGTGGATCACAAGCTCTGTGATCACAGTCCTATGCTTGGTGGGCGCTTTCTATCTTGTACCGTCCGACCCGCCTCGCCTGCCGATCAACGAATCAGCCAACGCGCCTGCGAAATCGCAAACATCCGAGCTGAGACGCTTGATCCTCGCCTATGGGCTCTTTGGCTTCGGCTATGTGATCACGGCGACCTTCATCTCGGAGATCGTGCGCGATGCACCCGCTCTCAAAGCGGCTGAACCCTATGTTTGGCTTGCCGTTGGACTTGCCGCCGCGCCGTCGGTCTACTATTGGTCCAAAGTCGCCTCTTCGATCGGCGGACGGCTTGCTTTTGCGATTGCCTGCGTCGTCGAAGCCGGCAGTGTCATCTTGAGCGTGGTTGCAGCATCGCCCGCATTGATCATCCTCGCCTCTCTATTGTTCGGCGCCACATTCATGGGCATTACGGCGCTCGGCTTGATGGAAGCCCGCAAGCTCACGCCTGGGGCTGAGAGGCGAACATTGGCGATCATGACAGCGTCCTTTGGCCTTGGACAGATCATCGGGCCTTTGTTGGCTGGCTTTCTTCGCGACGCCGCCGGCAGTTTTGTGATCGCATCCTGTGTGGCAGCCGCAGCCCTGCTGTTCGCGGCAATGTTAACCGGCCGCCGCCTACCCTCCCAACTGTGACAGTCACACGCGGCAAGTAGTGTGGAATACCGTGTTGCCGCACCTATTTGGTGGCAGGTCGTCAAACCAACCAAGGAGGACCAACATGCGCGTCAATCGCCGCAACACATTGCTGGGTGCCGGGCTGCTTGCCGCCGGCGCTGCCAGTGCTACAACTTTACGTCCTATCGCCACCGCTCGGGCAGCGGACTCAGTCGAGGGGGATCAAGCCGTGACCAGCGCCTATCGCTACACGATCGGAGACATGACCGTCACCGCTGCAACCGACGGGTTTTTCACACGCGAGATGGATGAGGGCTTCGTCACCAACGCCGATTTCGCCGATGTGCAAGCCGCGCTCGAACAGGCCTTCATGCCGACCGACAAGCTCGATATCCCGTTCACACCGATCGTCGTCCAGACGGGTTCCGAGACGATCCTCTTCGATACCGGCTTTGCCGATAATGGTCCGCCATCGGCAGGCCAGCTCCGTGCCAATATGGCAGCCGCAGGTATTCAACCCGCTGACATCACCAAGGTCGTTATCACTCATTTCCACCCCGATCACATTCACGGCCTCAAGACCAAGGCCGGCGACATCGTCTATCCCGATGCCGAGATCATGGTCCCCGCAACCGAATGGGGTTTTTGGACCAGCGAGGCGAACCGGGCCAATGTCGCCGAGGGTCGCCGTGGCCTCTTCGATCTCGTCGCCGGCAAATTCGATGGAATCGAGGTCACGGAGTATGACTGGGACCAAGAGATCGCAACCGGTATCACCGCCGTCGACGCCCACGGCCACACCCCCGGCCATACTGCGATCGCTTTTGTTTCAGGGGATGATAGGATGCTGCTCCTCGCGGACACCACCAACCACCCTGCACTGTTCGTCGCCAATCCCGACTGGTCAGCCGTGTTCGACCAGGACCCCGATCAAGCCCGCGCCACACGCCGCAAGCTCCTCGATATGGCGGCAAGCGAACGCATGGCGGTGACAGGCTACCACTTCCCCTTCCCCGCTGCCGGCCATATCGCCCGCGAAGGCGACGGCTACCGTCTGGTCCCCACCAATTGGAAGACTCAGCTTTAATTCCCCTCTCACGGAAGCAGCACCCATCGCCGCTTCCGCAGCAGTCGATGAGAGGGGTCTTCGTAAGGCCCCTCTCAAACTCTCCCCACGGTTGGATTTCAGGGCGTCAGACCCTAAACCGTACTATGAAGTCAGCGCCGCCAGTTTTTGTTTGAGGCGGGCAACTTCCTGTTCCGCTTCGACTTGCGCGGTAATATCGTACTGGACGCCTAGATAGTATAACAGAACATTGTCTTGATCGAATAGCGGTGTGAGCGCGAGGTGGTTATAAAACATCTCGCCGCTCTTCTTGACATTGCGGATATCGACTTCGATGGGAAGCTTCTTGTCGATGGCATCACGCAAGCGGAACCGAGCCTCCTGGTCGCGATCGGCTCCTTGAAGAAATCGGCAATTGCGGCCGATGATTTCATCCTGTCCATAGCCGGTCATCGTCTCAAAAGACTTGTTCGCGTAGACGATCGGCATATCCGCGATATCGGGATCGGCCAAGGTGATACCGTTATTGGTAGAATCTAGGATGGACGACAGAATCTCTGGAATAAGATTAGGGTCCTTTTCGACAACAAATGACATCAACCTACTCCATCTTAGTTGGCCGTCGTTGCGTCGGCCATTCTTTGTCGCCGCTTTTGAACCTCGATGAGGCGCTTGACATTTCGCGTTGTGCGCACCGCACCGTCTTGGACCACACGCCGTATCAGTTTTTCGAACGGTCGCATGAACGGGCGAAGTTCCAGGCCTTCGAAGATGAAGGTCACGTGGGTCGACGCTTCAGGTTCGACGGTACGAAGCTCGAAGGCACACCGAAAGGGATCGGGAACGCCCTCGATCTCAAAGCATTGACCGACGTCAAACCTCGTGACCTCGAACCTTGATTCGAGCCTGCGACGTTGATCGATGCGCACCTGGCGTCCCATGGTTCCAACAGCGATCGACCCGTCGCTGAGCTTGTCGAGCGCAACCACCTCCGGAGACCAGCGTGGATAGTTGGCGAAAAAATTCATGCCAACAAAGTCAAAAACTTCTTCGGGCGTGGCCTTGATCACGACCTCTGAGCGGCCCACCACCGGGTCCCTTAGCCTTGACTGCCGCACTCTTCGCCCAGACACAGCATTAGCACCCAACAAGTAAAAAACAGATTTCTATAGGCGTCGTACGAACAACATGCGTTGAAGGATGGCTGAAGACAACCTTGATCAGCGTGAGAACCGGGATTTGTGGTCGGATGCGAGAGTTTTCTTGCACGATGTATGTGGGCTAGACCCACGAGAACGGCGAAAACACTTAATAACTCCTTGAGATCATTGGCAGATCAAATTGTTGACGAAAGCTTGGCAAAGTGGCCGGACATTTTTTCACCCCGATGAACCCGATTGAATGAAAGACCTTCAGACGTTTTGGGGTCTCATCGGAGGTTATTGGCGCTCCGATCGGTGGGTGGAAGCTTGGGGGCTGTCGATCACCGTTCTCTTGCTCACGACCTTGCTCAGCAAGGCGAGCGTGTGGGCCGCTATTGCTAGCAGTGATTTCATCGCCGCTCTTGCCGGCTATCACGATACCGGAGACGCTGATCCGGCAATGGTTTTAGCAACGGCAACGCTTGTGTTCTTTGCTGTCCACATCGGCCGTGCAGGCGGCATTGCGATGCGTCATTTGCTGTCGGCGACATTGCACCGGCGTGCACGAGCCTGGCTCGTCGACCGCTTCAATAGTGCCATGCTGGCGGATCAGCGAATTGCCTTTGACCTCATGAGTGACCGCGATGCGTCGGCAACGCGCGGCCTGAGGTTGCCGGATGCTATCGATCAGCGTGTCGATAACTGCTCGATCGGGCTGTTTGGCGGTTTGGTCGGTCTGGCCATGGGGCTTTGGGGTGCGATGGCATCGCTATGGTTCGTGTCGGCTGCCGTTCTCGAGCGAAGCGAGGTTGTGCCGTGGCTGGATCGATGGGCCAACGAGTTCGGCCTGATGATGGCCACGCTCTTGAAACTCGAGACGGACCTTGCGTTGCATCTCGCACCCGGCCGTTATGGATCGGCCCTCCTCGCTGGCGTGCTTGTCGTCCTCTATGTTCCGGCCCTTACTGTCGTGGCGTGGCTGATCGGCAAGGTGATCGAGAAACTGCAGATCGAGCGCCAGCGGCGGGATGGTGCTTGGCGCGGTGAACTCAATACCATGCTCAACCGCGTTGCGCAGATGGCAAGCTCGCGCGGCGAACGCGCCCAACAGCGTGTCAACGAACGGTTGTACACCGAGGTCGATCAGATCTGGCACCACCAGAACATCTGGAATGCCGGCCTGATGATGTTCACCGATGTGTACAATTTCCTTTCCCGACGCTTGCTCGCCTATCTGCCGGCATTGCCGTCATATGCGTCGGGAACCATGGAATTTCGGGGTTACGTTGCGAACTCGGAACTCACAGCCCAACTAATTGGCGATATTTCTTGGTTCATCGAGGTGATGCCGGCAATTGCGATGCTGCGCGCCAATGCCCAACGATTGAACGAATTGGCCGAGGCGATCGAACGCGTTGGCGCCCGGCAAACCTTTTACAGCCAAACCGGCATCAGCCGCTTTCAGCATCACCGCTTCGCTGACTGGCACGGGCTGAAGCTGGAAGCGCTCGACCTCTGCCACCGAGGGCATACGGCAAAACCGTTCTTGCGTGTTCCCGAATTTCGCCTCGCATCCGGCGAGTGGGCCTACATTTTGGGGCCGAGCGGTTGCGGCAAGAGTGCATTGCTCAAAGCGATTGACGGCCTTTGGCCTTATGGACAAGGGACCGTCTCTCTCGGTGACGGTGATCGCATGATGTTTGCGGCTCAGGAACCGGATATCCCCGAGCGCATGGCTCTGAAATCGCTGATTACCTATCCCGATCATGTCGAGACATTCAACGATGACTTGGTTCGTGCGCGACTGGTGGATGCCGGTCTTTCAGAATTTATCCCTCATCTGCAATCGGAGCTTTATCACGGGCTATCCTGGCGGCGGGTCTTGTCGGGTGGTCAAAAGCAAAAGCTGGTGCTGGCGAGGCTGCTGCTCCACCGTCCGGATATCCTTCTCCTCGACGAAGCGACCGCGTCCTTGGATCCGCCTACGGCTCTGACCTTCTACCGACGTCTCAAGCAAGAACTTCCGGAGAGTGCCGTGCTGGCGGTCCTCCATATGGATCAGCCGCCACTAGGTGTGGACGGACAGCTGCTCTTCGATATCATTCTCGAGATCAAGGATGGGATCGCACGTCCCCGACCGACGCGCCGGCAATTCCAACCGGTCATTGCCTCATGAATGTCATGTGACAACTTTGCACTTTTTTTTGGAGCAATTCAGTAATCCTATGATCTAGCGCAAAGCAGGCTCGTCACAGCCGCGTGCAAAGTGGGTCCTACTATTCCTGAGACGGAGGGCTCTCAAGTGTACGAGACTATATCAAATCTCAGCGGCTCGGCAGCAGCCGCCAACGGATTGCCGGTCTTTGGCGAGACGGACATCAACAGCTTTTTCCACTTGCGCGATGTCTTCTTGGCACCCGAAGGGCTTATCATCGATGCCAATTTGCGTGACGACGGCACCGATCGTGATTTCTTCGAGATCCAAAGCCTGACGCCCGGCACATTGTTCCGCGCTGAAACAACGGACTCAGACCTTGATACAGTCCTGGCAATGTTTGATGGCAATGGCGAGTTTATTCGTGGTGACGACGATTCTGGCGAGGGCCTCCTGTGCAGCCTTACCGGTATCGTCGGCGAGGACGGTGTCCTCAATCTTGCCGTATCAGGTTTTCCCGACTTCGATTTCAATGGCACGGCCGACGGCTCCGATTTTCCTCACGGGCAAAGTGGGGACTATCAGCTGGTCGTCACGCCTATTGCGCTTCCCCAGGTTCAGGAAACGGACATTAATAGTTTTTTCCTTCTTCGTGATCAGTTCACGGCGGATGACGGCCTGATCATCGATGCCAATCTGCGAGCCGACGGCGTCGATCGCGACTACTTCGAAATTACGGGGCTCACACCCGGTGCTTACTTCGAAGCGGAGATATTCGATTCCGGGCTTGATACCGTCCTCGGTGCTCTGGATCAGCATGGCAACATCATCGACATTGACGATGATTCCGGTTCTGGCCTGCTCTGCAAAATTGACGGCGTCGTACCCGAGAGTGGTGTGCTCAACTTCGCAGTGAGTGGCTACCCGGATTTCGATTTCGACGGATCGTCTGACTTCGAAGGCGTTGCGCATGGAGAGAGCGGGGACTATAATCTTGTGATTCAAACTTTCTCCGATGATATTCCGGCCAGCACATCAACACAGGAAGTCCTTGAAGTCGGACAATCACAGACGAACACCGTCGATTTTCCTTACGACGAGGATTGGTTCGCCACTGACCTCGACGCTGACAGTGTCTACGTCTTCGAACTCAAGGGTGACGTGACATCCCAAGACCCCATCTATGATCCCTTTTTCCGTCTCTATGATGCCGACGGCAATCTCGTTGCCCAAAATGACGATTTTGGCGATGGGCTGAACTGCCAGCTCGTCTACACACCGGAAACAGACGGCACATACTTTGCGTCGGCGGGCGGATACGGCAACAACACTGGTGACTACGCTCTGTCGCTTGAGGAATTCTCTCCGCAGCCAGGACCAGTGCTGATCCAGGACGTCCCTGCCTATGATTGGTATCATGGGTGCGCACCAACGGCGGCCGGTATGATTATCGGCTTCTGGGACCAGCAAGGGTTTCCAGACCTCTTCGATGTCAACACTTTTGAGGCATCTCTTCTTACTCCCAACGTGCAAGACCACATATCCAGTCCGAACCACAACGCAAAATACGACCCCACGCCGGACGATCCCGATCTCCCCATCCCTGAGCCTACGGGAATTGCTGATTTCATGGGAACATCTGTCGATCCCCTCGAATATGGCTTCACCTATATCAGCAATCTGGTCGACGGCTTTGAAGGATACGCCAACCTTCGGGGCTATGACGTCAATAGCTCTACACTGACCAATTATGAGGACAACACGCCCGCCGGCTCCCAATGGATGACCTACGTCAACGAGATCGATGCCGGACGCCCCGTCCAATTAACAGTCGATATCGATGGTGATGGCTCTATCGAGCATTGTGTGACAGGAATTGGGTATGAGGACCGCGGCGCCGACGGACAATGGTACGCGATGTATACGACATGGAGCGAGAGCGAGACACCGATCTGGGAACGCTTTCAGCCGACCAGCGTTTACGAGCCGTGGAGTGTCGGTTACGTCACGCCCGTTCGATTCGACCCGAACCAGAATACAATGAGCGATATCGCCGATAATCTGGCTGACGATGGCATGGTCCCTATTTCAGGACAATTACCCGACTCCATGAGCGATCCTCTCGAGTTCATTGCTGCGGCGCTGATGAGCGACGATATCATGGACCAAACCGATGCCAAGATCTTCAGCCAAGCCAAAATGATTGATTTCACCGGCCTAGGCGACGATCCCAAAACAAATGGCGATCTCGAGGAGTTCGGCTTCTCCGCCTGGGCGTAGGCCTTCCTTTGGCTGTCTCAATAAGCCTTGCTGTCGAAGAACATCGCTTCAGCCGTGCCGCGGAGGATTTGATGCAGGGTTGCGGGCGGGAGCTCTAGGTCGTTTCGCACAAACTCCATGACTTCGCGAAGTGTGCCGCCGCGGGACCCGAGTACCGGCCGGTCGCTGCCCCACATGATGCGCTCGGCGTCGTAGTGTTCGAGATATTGGTGGACCATACCCTTGAGCGCCGCACGCTTACCCTTGAGATTGCGTTCGAAGCCGGAGAGCTTGAGATGGATTTTGGGAAAGCGGGAAAGTTCGGCAAGTTCCCGGCGTAACACCTCGTCGTCGGGATCGACAAAAGCCATATGATCAATGACGATGGTGAGATTGGGAAATCGTTCAGCGAGCCGAGCGAGGGCAGCGAAGGGTGTCATGTCGAAGTCGTCTCGATTGCGCAGCAGCAGGCATACGGCGATCCCGAGTTCCTGGGCTTTCTCCCATAGCGCCAGCACATCGGTGTTTTGCAGCCACGCCGAGACGTTGATGCCGCGAACGCGGACGCCGCGCCCACCGGCCTTGGCGAGGTCTTCAAGTCTTGAGGGGCCATCGGCTTCTGCTTCACCCACGGCGCCGATGACAGCCACACGATTGGGGAACTTGTCCTTGAGCGAGATGGGATAGCGGTTGTCATAGCCATAATAGCCGATGTGCTGAACGACGACGGTTCGGCTGATACCGAAGGCGGCCCCTTCATCGAAGAGTTCGGCCTCGGTGAATATCTCCGGTGTCACCTCGAGATTGATTTTCGGAACGCGTGGGAAGTCGCTGCTCGCCTTGGGCCAGAGATGGACATGCGCATCGATGATCGTTTGAGGATCGTTCGGATCTGCCCATGTCACCATGGTGTTTAGCCTCCTATGAGTGGATGATTGCTCGGCGGATTGCCTGCGGAGATTAGCGAAATTCCCATCAACAGGATCAAGAGCCCGCCCAAAAATCCGATGAGGTTGCCGGTGAAAGCGAGGCGGGCCTCATCGGCTGAAAGCCTGTCAGCTACAGAGGCTGCCAAATGGCGCGCGTGGACCGTGATGAGGGCAATGAGCGAGACCGTGAGCGCTGTTCCCAGTGACATGGCGAGTACGCCCGCGATGCCAGCAAGCTTCAAGCCCAGCGAATGAGCAAGCACGAGCACCAGAATGGCGCCGCTGCAGGGCCTGAGGCCAATGGATAGCAGTGCCGTCCACCATGAAACATTTCTCGAAAGGCCTGTGTGATCATGGTGGCAATGATGGCCGTGCGCTGTCGAGGGCGCGCGCCAATGCCTAAGCAAGCGGCGGCCTGTGACGAGGCACAAAAAGGCGCCGAGAGCCGCGACAACGCCGAAACTGAGCTGCTCAAGCGTGCCCGTGGCAAGCTGTGCCTGACGGAAAGTCGAAGCAAGGACCGTCACCATGAGTTCGACAGCAAGGATGGCCGTAACGCCTTGCAAGAGGGCGGCGCAAGCCGCGAGAACGAGGCTCGAGCGATGCTCGCCCGGCTGCGTCGCGAGATAGGTCGTGATGACGGCTTTGCCGTGGCCTGGCCCTGCAGCGTGGAACACGCCATAGAGGAAGGAAAGGCCGATCAGCGTCAGGCCCGCGAGATAGCCCTGCTTGGAAACATCGCGCATTGCCGTGGCGAGATCACGATGCAGACCGCGCTGCGTGGCAAGTACCTCGCCGATCAATAATTGCCACAACCCCATAACCTCGGACCAATAAAGCCAGGCGACCCAGGTGATCGTGAGTGCTACGAGGGCGAGCCCTAGGCGGGCAAGCCTCGGCGTAAGAGGTCTTGGCAGCGGCTTGCTAAGCACAGCTTATCGTGACCGTTTCGGCGAAATGGATGCCGAGGCCGTCGGTTTCGGTTTGTGTGAAATCGAGGGAAAACGCGAGGCTGATGATATCGGCGGTGGGATCGGGTTTCTTCATGATGGTCGCGCAATCTTCGGGAGCATCGGCACCCAAGCTGACGGGGCCGTCTTCGGCATGAAGAATTTCGATGTAGTAGGTCGGATCATAGTTCCGGAAAACGACCGGTGATGCACGCGGATCGAGAGGCTCGGCAAGGGGGATCGTGAATTCGAGCCATAACCGGTCGTCGCGAAATCCCGTCTGATAGCGCTCGACATCGCCAATGGCCTTGGTTTCGCCTTCCTGTTCGATGACGGTGAAATAGTTATATTCTCGAAGATTGATGAGGTTGGTTTGAGCGATGGCGCGAAGATAGTCCTCGCCCCTCTCTTCCGTTGCCGTGAACTCGTCCAGGATAAAGGCGGTATAAAACTCGTCAAACAGCCAGTTAATTTCAAAACCCTCGATCAGTCCCTTCTCGTTGAAAATCACGTCGGTCTTGAGATCTATCCATGAGTGCGGATGCGCTCGGAGTTGCTGCGATGCAAACCCGCTGAGAAGTCCCATCGCCAATCCGGCCATCAGAATACGCATGAAGTCACTCTACAGCTCGACGTTATTGACAAAAAGTTAGCCTCACCTAAATTTTGCGCAATCGGCTAAATTTCAAGATGAGTAGGATATGCGTCAGGTCTCGTTTTGTTCGCTCCTCGCACTTGGCACGGTTGCGATGGCCCCATCGGCCATGGCCGAGCTCAATGTTGTGGCCACCACCGGCATGATTGCCGATGTCGCGGAGAATGTGGTGGGTGACTGCGGCAATGTCACGGCCATGATGGGTGCCGGTGTCGATCCTCATCTCTACCAACCGAGTGCCGGCGATGTGCGTTTGCTCAGTCAGGCCGATGCCATTCTCTATTCGGGATATTCGCTGGAGGGCCAGATGGGGGAAGTTCTCGACAAGCTCGGCGGCCGTATTGCGACGCTTGCGGTGGCTCCCGCCTCGATCGCACCCGATCAGCTCATCACCACGCAGGACATTTACGGGATCGACCCGCATTTGTGGATGGATGCGAGCTTGTGGGCCCACACGGCGGAGAAGATTGCCGGAACATTGAGCGAGATCGAGCCCGAATGTGCGGAGGACATGCAGACCAATGCCGAGGGCTATCAAGCCCAACTCGACTCATTGCATCAATGGATCGAGAGCAGCATTGCGAGCATTCCCGATCAGCAACGCGTGCTCGTCACGGCGCATGATGCCTTCGCCTATTACGGCCGTGCCTACGATATCGACGTCGAGGGGATCCAAGGGATCAGCACGGAAGCCGAAGCCGGGATCGGCGATATTCGCGAGACCGTCGATCTTGTGGTCGAGCGCGAGGTTCCTGCAATCTTCGTCGAGACGACAATCAATCCGCGTACCATTCAGGCCGTGATCGAGAGTGCCCGCGATCGTGGCGTCGAGGTTACTGTCGGGGGCGAGCTTTTCTCCGATGCAATGGGCGAACCCGGTACTGCCGAAGGGACGTATATAGGAATGTTGCATGCCAATACCGAAACCATCACCGAAGCGCTTGGTGGTGAATTGCGACCTCTTCCCGAAGCGCTCCACGATTGGGCCCAAACATGGAACCTCGACCGCAAATAAGAGCAGGTCGCTCCCTCCACGAACCCGGCTACGCGCTCCACGTCGAAGATCTAACGGTCAGTTATCACGGCAACCCCGTTCTCTGGGATATCGATCTTAACGTCCCACCAGGGGTGATGGCCGCCATCGTCGGCCCCAACGGCGCCGGCAAGAGCACTCTGATCAAGGCCGTGCTTGGCCTGGTGCGCCCGACGGCAGGGCACATTACACTTTTCGGCCATCCTGTGAGCAAGATCCGGAAACAGATCGGCTATGTCCCGCAACGCAGCTCGGTCGATTGGGATTTTCCAACGACAGCCCTCGATGTCGTCACGATGGGCCGCTACGGGCATCTCGGCTGGTTCCGCCGTCCGGGTAGGATCGAACGCGAGATGGCGATGGAAGCCCTCGAAAAGGTCAATCTCGCCGAGCTTGCGAATCGTCAAATCAGCCAGCTTTCGGGTGGTCAGCAGCAGCGTGTGTTTCTCGCTCGCGCCCTGGTTCAAGACGCTGATATCTATTTCCTCGATGAGCCAATGGCAGGCGTCGACGCGCCAACCGAACGAACCATTGTCCGTCTCTTGCACGAACTACGCGACGATGGCCGAACGGTGATCGTCGTCCATCACGATCTTCAGACTGTGCGCGAATATTTCGATTGGTTGGTCGTGCTCAATGTGCGGATCATCGCCCAGGGTTCTGTGGAAGACATCTACACAGCGGAAAACCTGACGCGTGCCTATGGAGGTCAGATCACGCTCCTCAATCCCGAATCCTTCAAAGGCGAGCGCGGACCTGATGCGCCTTACGAGGCCGCTGGTTAGGCTGCGATGCAGGAACTTTCTCTGCTCCTTTCTGACTACACGCTGCAAAACGTCGCCATCGGTGCCGCACTCTTGGGCATCGTTGCAGGATCGCTCGGCTCGTTCGCCGTGCTGCGCCAGGAAAGCCTCTTGGGCGACACGCTTTCTCATGCGGCCCTGCCGGGTATTTGCCTGGGCTTCATCATTGCCGGAACACGCGAGCTCGGCAGTATGCTTTTGGGTGCCGCCATCACAGGAACTCTTGCGGCACTCTTGATGCTGCTGCTGGTCCGAAAAAGCCGGCTCAAGACCGATGCAGGGCTGGGCATTTCTCTTAGTGTGTTCTTTGCAATCGGCGTCGTCCTCTTGACCTATATCCAAGGCACCGGAAATGCCGCACAAGGCGGTCTCGATTCCTTTCTCTTCGGTCAGGCGGCTGCAACCCTGCGCAGTGATCTCTGGCTGATGGGGACTGTGACGCTGGCGGTTCTCGCGATCGTCACGCTTTTCTGGAAGGAACTGAAGCTCGTCACCTTCGATCCGGTGTTTGCTCATTCACTCGGCCTACCGGTGACAATCCTGGAAGTCCTGCTGATCGCACTCATCACGATTGCCGTCGTTATCGGCCTTCAAATGGTGGGCGTGGTTTTGATGGCGGCGATGGTGATCGCCCCCGGTGTGGCGGCTCGGCAATGGACCCGAACCTTCGGACAGATGATCGTCCTTGCGGCAGTCTTTGGTGTTGTTTCCGGTGTCACAGGAGCGCTGATCAGCTCTTTGGGACGGGGTTTGGCCACAGGTCCTGTCATGGTTTTATGTGTGTCGCTGATTGTTGTCCTCTCCCTGCTCTTCGCCCCTGAGCGCGGCATCCTCTGGGAAGAATTCAGGCGTTGGCAGAACCGACGCGAGCTCAGAAGTGTTCAAGTCTTGCAAGCCGTCTATGATATGGCGTCACACCACAAGGACCCTGCCTATCCCGCCGAACAGGCTGCCGTTGACACCTATCTCGGTGTCGGCACCCGCCTTCCCTTCCAAAGACTGAGAAAGCGCGGCTTGGTGCGCCCGGTACGGCACATGCCGGAAGAAGGGCGGCATTGGGAACTGACGGAGGAAGGCCGGCGCGAAGCCGAGGAGCGAAGCGCTACTCAGGAGCGCCGCGATGCTTGAGGCTTTCTTCGCCAACACGACCTTGATGATCATCCTCACCGGTGGGCTCGTCGGCACCGCGGCAAGCCTTGTCGGCACATTCCTGGTCCTTCGCCGTAACAGCATGCTGTCGGATGCCATCAGCCATTCGATCGTCTTCGGAATCGTCATCGTCTGGATGCTCACCCGCGAGCAAAGCGGTCCGTTCCAACTCATTGGCGCCGCCCTGACAGGTGTCTTGACTGTGTTCCTTACCGAGCTCCTGGTCCGCTCGCGCAAGGTCAAGGACGATGCCGCGATCGGCCTCGTTTTCCCGGTTCTGTTCTCGATCGGCGTTCTGCTTCTCAATGTCTATGCGCGAGACGTCCATATCGATACCCACACGGTCCTCTTGGGCGAGATCGGTTTCGTCTGGCTCGACACGCTTAGCTTTGCAGGCTTCGAGGTGCCCCAGGCGGTCGTCTGGATGAGCGTTGTAACCCTCATCAACGCCGCCTTTGTTGCGGGCTTCTTCAAGGAACTCAAGGTTTCGACGTTTGATTCCGGGTTGGCGCATGCTCTGGGCTTCGCACCCGGGATCTTGTTCTATGCGTTGCTCATGCTGACAAGCACGACGGCTGTTGCCGCTTTTGACTCCGTCGGTGCTGTGCTGTTTATCGCCTTTGTGATCGTGCCCCCGTCAGCCGCTTATCTTCTGACGGACGGTCTCGCTCGGCTGCTGTTCTGCGCGATCGTGATTTCTTGGCTGTCGAGCATCAGCGGCTACTTCCTCGCCGTCGCGTTCGATGTGTCAATCGGCGGGATGATGGCGGTAATGACCGGCGTTTTCCTTGGCTTGAGTTTCTTGTTCGGTCCACGCTACGGTCTTGTAGCTCAAGCCATCCGTGCCCATCGCCAGCGCTATGCCAATGAGACACGGGCACTCGTGGTGCATCTCTTCAATCATGAAGGCGATGAATCCCAACTCGAAGAGAACGTCACCGACGCGCTCCGACACCATCTGAACTGGGGCCCGCAGAAATCGCGCAGCATTCTCGATCGCAGCCTTGATCATGGACTCTTGGTGCGCGATGGTTCCAAGCTTCATTTGACCCAGAAGGGACGACGAATGGCGCGCGAGCTGTTCGAACCCTGGCTTCGCGATGAGGCCTTGGAAAACCGATGACGCAAAGCACGGCAAGAAAGCTCGGCACGATCGATCAGCAAGCGGCGAGCTTCGATCGCACGCGAAGTGATCATAAGACCGAAGTGGCCGAGGATTACGTAGAGCTGATCGGCGATCTCCTCGAGGCGGCTGGTGAGGCGCGGGCTGTCGATCTCGCGGCACGGCTCGGTGTATCCCAGGCCACCGTCAATGCCACAATCGGCCGTCTGCAGCGCGAAGGATTGGTCGAAAGTGCCCCCTACCGGTCGATCTTCCTAACAGATTCCGGCCGTGCCCTCGCTCAAGCCTGCAAACGCCGGCACCAAGTTGTCTTGGCGTTTCTCAAGGCCCTTGGAATCGACGACGAGACGGCGCGGATCGATACCGAAGGTATCGAGCACCATGTCAGCCAAACCACGCTCGATGCCTTTGAGCGTTTCTTGCGGCAGCGAGAGATGAGCACGCACAACTAAAAAACATTATCGGTCACGGGAAACCGCCCAACCTCCGTCATGATACGGTTGCCAAGGTTCGCCCACACCATCTAGCGTGGCGCCACTAGCATACGTCGCCGAGCGGAGAGTGAAGGTGTTCAGTCGTGAGTGGATCGATACCGGCGCAAGCCGGACATTCTTCGCGCGAGCGGTCAGTGTTCGCGAAGAAGCGAAAAACCTCATTGAGAAGTTGCGCGAAGTCGAAGCCATTCGGGAGATCGAGAAAGACGATGAGCGACGAGACGCGTACGGCCAATTCTACAATCGAGAGCACCGTTCTTTCACAGACAACATAAGGCAAATCGACAGCGCAATCGACGAAATGAAGCAAGAGATGCGCCGCCTTCCGAGCCTCGATTCCTATTTTGCAGATGGGGTGACCCGAGCCGACAACGCCGCCCTCGACGTGCGTCTCTATTCAGAACAGTATCCGTCTTCGGCGAACCGTTTGGACTTTTCAGCCTTCTTCGACCTTACCGAACGCCTGATCGGCAAATTGCAGCAACTCAAGTCCCAGTGCGAAAAGTTGTCGGCGATCCACCGCATCCGGATCCGCTTGCCACAAATGAATGTGGGCGGTGCTATGGATTTTCATGAATGGATCAAAGACGAAGTCGAGCTCGAGGATGATCGGAAACTTATCTTTCAATATTTGGTCGACCATCCGCGCCGTATGCCCGGCGGCCGGGTCGATGCCAGCACAGGACTAATCTTCCGGGTCCGAAAAACTTGGATCGGCAAGTGTGCACCGGTGGCTTT
>CAYPOV010000033.1:0-20759 GCA_964412385.1 uncultured Geminicoccaceae bacterium | reverse complement strand
CGTCGCGGATATGTCCGCAGTCCCCAATATCAATGCAGGCAATACCAACGCACCTGCGATGATGTTAGGTGATCGCTGCGCCGATTTGATCATGGGCTTGCTTTAGAGCCTTTTTTTCGCTCCAGGACACAGCTAAGGAGAACCCGAGACGAGGGATGAATTGGGGGTTCGCATCGTAATTGCCCCCAAGCGAGCGGGTCCGCCTATGGCGCAAGACGACGGAAGGGCAGCAATTAGAACGTTTCTGATGTTCGATGGAACAGCAGAAGACGCTCTCAACTTCTACACATCGCTGTTCCCGGATTCCGATGTCGTGTCGATCGACCGCTATGGCGAGGGAGAGCACGGCACGGAAGGCACTGTGAAATCGGCCGTGTTCGCACTCAACGGCCAATCCTTCATCTTTATCGACAGCCCGGCAAGGAGTGAGGTTTCGTTCACGCCTGCGATGGCCATTTTCGTGGATTGTGGTTCGGAAGCCGAGATCGAAACACTCTTCAAGAAGCTTTCCGAAGACGGCCAAATCCTGATGCCGCTCAATACCTACCCGTTCAGTCAGCGTTTTGGTTGGGTTGCCGATCGCTATGGGGTTTATTGGCAGCTCAATTTGCCGTAGCCGGCGTGTCTGAGACAATCAGGCCGCAGGACGAAGAAAGAAGGGAAGGCAATCATGGCGACAACCAAGCCCGCTCGAGGCTGGGGACTGATCGGTGCATCCACGATTTCACGTGAGTGGATGGTGAACGCCATCCGGGTGCAAGAACAGGCAGAGATCGTCGCCGTCATGAGCCGCGATCAAGCACGCGGCGAAGCGTTTGCGCGCGAGTTCGGAATTCCAAAGGCGTACAGTTCGATCGACGCTCTTCTTGCAGATCCCGATATCGACGCAGTCTACATTGCGACTACCAATGATCGCCATCATGACGAGGTGATCGCGGCCGCTGCCGCGGGCAAGCATATCTTGTGCGAGAAACCTCTGGCGACGTCCCTCGACGATGCCGTCGATATGGTGCGGGCTTGTGATGGGGCAGGTGTAGTGTTTGCGACCAACCACCATTTACGCAATTCCGCAGCTCATCGAGCCATCCGGGAAATCATCCAGGCAGGATCACTCGGCTCAATCGTCATGGCGCGGGTTGCCCATGGTGCTCTCTTGCCGAAACACCTGCAAACTTGGCGAATCGACGATCCAATGACAGGGGCGGGAGCCGTCCTGGATCTTGCTGTTCACGATGCCGATCTGCTCCGCTTTCTGCTCGAAGATGAGATCACGGAAGTCGAGGCTCTCACCGCCAATACCGGCCTCGCTCGTGAGGGCATTGAGGATATTGCCGTGACTATAGGACAAACGGCCAAAGGCACGCTCCTCGCAATCCAAGACGTCTTCCATGCACCCTATGCGAAGAATGCGGTGGAGATCCATGGCACCAGCGGATCGATCTTTGCTGAGAATGCTATGACGCAGTTCCCACGCGGCGATGTTGTCGTGCGCGACGCATCTGGAGAGCGCTCGCTCGACCTTGTTTTCGAGGACCTCTACGCGCGCGGTGTCAGGCGTTTCATCAGCGCCACACGGGGCGAGGACACGGTCCCGTCAAGCGGTCTCGATGGAGCGCATTCGCTCGCTGTGGCAATCACTATGTTGGAGAGTGCCGTACAGGGCTGCCGTCTACCAGTTCACCGAGTCACCAGGTGAATAACGATTCGTTCAAGTGCTTCGTAAACAAAGCGAATCCGGCGCAACGACGCCTGCGTCTCACGGCAATTTGAAGAAAGCTTTATAGTTTCGACACTTAGCGAATCTCGCCCCAAACTTTCCCCAACGGGTTTCACAAAACAATCAACAATTTTGTGGAAAACTCGATCTTTAGCTCGGGCTTGGGGAAAACAACCGCCTCTCGAAAATCGCTCGCGTCAACCCATCATTTGCCTAAACGTGAGATTGATCCGCGCCCTCTTGGGACTCCTGGTTTTGGGGACTTGGTGGAGCCAAAATCGCTGAGTCTCGCCCTTCATGATAAGAATAGATCCATCACCGAGTTCGAGATCGCGTCGCTCCTTTGTTGCTCGATGTTTGAGCTGGAACTTGCGGGTTTCGCCCAGGGACAAGCTTGCAATCACGGGGTTGGGCCCGAGTATGCCTTCATTGTCTGAGTGCCAACCCATGCTGTCGGCACCATTGCGGTACAGATTGAGCAGGACGCCGTCGAACTTGTGACTGGCAACCGTCTCCGCCAGCCGTTTGAGCTTCTCGACCGTAGGCGGCATGGCACGCGGCGCGTGGCGCACGCCACTATAGACATACTCGGTGCGCCCATACCAAGCGATCAGACGGGGAGCCGACAGCCTCCGTCCCATGACGGTCACCATCTCTTGGCGCCAATCGACTTCATCGAGCAAAGCGGAAAATTGCCCGACCGTTTCATCCTCCGCCAAAGCACTCGGGTAGTAGTAAACCTCGCCGTCAAATGGCAGGATGTTGGTCTCAATCAAGGTGTGGGCGCATCCGCGCGAATGAGGTCTTCATCCTTCAACTCGGCCCAGAATGCCGAGGGAATGGCGGCCTCGAAAATCTCTTTGTTTTCCTCGACTTCCTCGGATGAACGCGCACCCGGGATAATCGCTGCAACATTGTCGTGGCCGAGGGGGAATTGCAGCGCAGCGGATGCAAGTCGCACCTTGTGACGCGCGCAGACCGCCTCAATTTTTCGCACCCTATCCATGATCTCGGGCGGTGCGGGTTGATAGTTGTAGTAGGCACCCTCGACCGCACCTGTTGCAAGAATGCCCGTGTTGTAAGGACCGCCAATCATCAGATGAATATTCTTCTCCGCGCACAAGGGTAGAAAGCTATCCAGCGCCCCCTGTTCGAGAAGTGTGTAACGTCCCGCCAAAAGAAACGTGTCAAAGTCGCCGGCACGGGCCATGTCTTCACAGGCCTGACTCTCATTCATCCCGGCACCAAGCGCACGGACGACACCGGCATCACGAAGCTCCGCCATGGCTTTATAGCCACTGTCCATGCAAGTCCTGAATTGGGCGAGACGTGCGTCTTCGCTGCCGTGTGTCCAGATGTCGATATCGTGGATCAAGAGCACATCGATCCGATGCATGCCGAGGCGCGCCAAGCTGTGCTCGACCGAGCGCATGACACCATCATAGCTGTAGTCGAAGATGACCTCGAACGGCAGAACCTTCTGAAACAGACCGCCGTCGACGTCCTCAGGCGATTGGGGCTTGAGCAACCGTCCGATTTTGGTCGAAAGCACGAAATTGTCACGTGGTAACCAACGTAGTGCACGCCCGATCCGGTGTTCACTCAGACCGTGACCGTACAAGGGGGCTGTATCAAAGAACCGCATCCCCGAATCATAGGCGGCGCGGACGGCGGCCTCCGCCTGATCATCGTCGAAGAATGTGTACATATTGCCCAACGGCGCCCCGCCAAAACCGAAGACTGGCACGGTGACATCCGAGTCACCGAGCTGGCGACGATCGCTGATTTGCATGAAACCTCTCCCTCAGATCTTTGCTCCACCGCAAACCGAGCACACCGCGCCCGCAAAAGCCAACAGTTAGGGAAATCACTTGTTCAATGGTTGTTCAATTTATGGTAGAACAGTAGCGTAACAAAATACAGTTTTGGTTATCCAGCGATGCTGAAAATCGCCGATTATCTCTTTGGAGCCGCCTCATTCATGCCGCATGGCTATTGCCTTCTGTGGCGACCCGACCTTGTCGTCCTACATGGAGCGAGTGATGCGTTTATCGCACTCGCCTACTTCTCTATTCCTGCGGCCATTCTCGTCTTCATCACCAAGCGTAAGGATTTCCACTACCGCTATGTCGCTTGGCTCTTCATTGGGTTTATCACTCTTTGTGGCCTAACGCATCTGGTCGGGCTCATTACGTTGTGGTTCCCGGTCTACGGCTTCCAAGGACTGGTTAAAGCGGCGACGGCGATCATCTCAGTTACCACGGCAGTTCTTCTCTGGCCATTTCTGCCGAAACTTCTCGCTCTTCCCAGTCCCGACGAATTGAAACACAAGAACCAGGCGCTGAGTGAAGAAATCGCAAAGCGCCACATTCTCAAAGACGAATTGCGTCAGTCCGAAGAGCGCTTTCGAGAGGCCTTTGCGTCAGCACCTTTGGGCATGGCAATCGTCGGCGTCGACGGCCGTTTTATTGACGTCAACAACGCGATCTGTTTGCTTCTCGGAGTCGAGCGTTCGGAACTTATTGGCAGAGAGATGATCGAATTTCTCGACTTAGGCAGCGTCGAAACCAATCGCGCAAGCCTTGTCGAGATCCTCGATCAATCGACGGAAAGATCCAATTTCGAGACGAGTTTCCGGCATCAATCTGGTCGGAGCGTTCCCGTGTTGGAAAGCGTTTCGTTCGTCCAAGTTAACGGATCGTTGAACGGATATTTCGTCGTGCAACTACTCGATTTAACTGCCCAAAAAGAAGCAGAAGATCTGCTACGCCAAACCAACGAAGAACTTGAACGTCGTGTTCAGGAACGAACGGCCTCATTGAAGCAAGCCAACCAAGATCTCAGTGACTTTAGTCATGTTTTGTCCCACGATCTCAAATCACCAATCCGCGGTATTAGAATTCTCATTGATGAGTTGCGCGAATCCATTACGGAAGATGACAAGGAAAGAGTCGAGAAAACGATCTTACTGCTCGATGATCGTGCCAAACGTGCAGCGAAAATGGTCTCAGATCTCCTCGACTATTCTCGCTCGGGCAATACCGCCACCAAGGCGGAGGCGATCGTTACGAGCAGCATTGTCGCCAACGCCTTGCATACCGTTAGTGCGCCTTCGACGTTCGATATTGAGGTCGGGGATCTTCCCGACCTCGAAGGCTACCGTGTGCCCCTCGAAACCGTATTCCGAAATTTGCTCACAAATGCCATCAATCACCACGATCAGGACCACGGCCGTATTGTCATCAGCGGACAAATCCAGGGTAAGCACGTCGTCTTTGAGGTCGAGGATGACGGCCCGGGCATTCCCAAAGAAAAAAGGGCGATGGCGTTTGCCATGTTCCGACGCTTGCATCCCTCGCAAGGCGTCGGCAGCGGAATGGGGTTGACCATGGTCAAACGCCTGGTCGAGATGCAAGGTGGCGCGATCGAACTCGATTATCCCAAACAAGGTCGTGGAACGGTCGTTCGGTTCAGTTGGCCTCGTCAGTTGTCAAAAGGGCCAGAACAACCCGGATGGGGCCAACACGATCGCCAGCCCATGCACTCTGGCAACCGACCATTAACAACTCATTGGCCGCAATCCCCTCTGAAACCTGCCCTCGGCGGTTGAGGGCAGGTCCTGTCCTAGCGCGCGAGTGCGTTTTCGATCACGTCGGTGACTTGTTCGCACCAGACGAAGTCGAGATCATTTCGGACCGTCTCGGGTATCTCATCGAACTCCTTGCGGTTGCGCGAAGGCAGGAGAATTTTGGTGATCCCGGCGGCATGGGCTGCTACGACCTTTTGCTTGATACCGCCTACGGGAAGCACCAAGCCGCGTAGGCTGATTTCCCCGGTCATGGCAACGTTGCTCTCGACGCAGCGATCGCTCATTAACGAGGCGAGAGCTGTGAACATGGCGACACCCGCCGAGGGGCCATCCTTGGGAATCGCACCCGCCGGCACATGGATGTGAATATCCGACTTATCAAATGTCGACGCTTCAAATCCAAACTCTTCGGCCCTGCTCTTGACCAAGGTCATCGCAGCCTGAGCACTCTCCCGCATGACATCGCCAAGCTGGCCGGTCAGGATCAGCTTGCCCGATCCTGGAACCTTAGACGCCTCGATGAAAAGAATGTCGCCGCCGACAGGTGTCCAGGCAAGACCCGTCGCCACGCCGGGAACCGAGGTCCGTTGCGCCACCTCGTTCTCAAACCGTTTCGGTCCTAGAATCTCCTGCAGATCTTGTGGCTGGATAATCTCTCTATGGGGTTCTTCCGCTGCTACCTTGACGGCGATCGAACGCACGACAGCACCGATCGTGCGCTCCAAATTGCGGACGCCAGCCTCGCGCGTGTAGTCGCGGACAATGGCCCTGAGCGTGTCTTCGGGCAAATTGACGTGATCGGCTTTGAGGCCCGCAGCTTCGAGCTGCCGTTTGATCAAATAGCGCTCGGCAATCGCCACTTTCTCGTCTTCCGTGTAGCTCGGAAGCTCGATAATCTCCATGCGATCCCGCAGAGGGCCCGGGACTGTATCCAGCATATTGGCCGTGCCGATAAACAGCACACGCGAGAGATCGAAGGGTAGAGCGAGATAGGCATCGCGGAATGTGCTGTTTTGCTCGGGATCGAGCACCTCCAAGAGTGCTGCTGACGGATCACCGTGAAAGCCTGTTCCAAGCTTGTCCATTTCGTCCAGCATCATCACGGGATTACGGGTGCCCGCTTTGCGAATGGCCTGGATGATATTCCCAGGCAAGGCACCGATATAGGTGCGGCGATGACCGCGGATCTCGCTCTCATCATGGACACCGCCGAGGGATACGCGCACGAACTCGCGGCCCATGGCGCGGGCAATGCTTTGACCGAGACTGGTTTTGCCGACACCAGGCGGACCGACGAAGCAAAGTATCGGGCTCTTGCCTGCAGGCGCGAGCTTGTGGACGGCAAGGAACTCGACAATGCGCTTTTTGATCTTGTCGAGGCCATAGTGATCCGTGTCCAAGACCTCCCTTGCTTCGGGTATGTCGATGCGCTCCTCGCTTTCCTTGGACCAAGGCAGCTCGATCAGGGTCTCAAGATAGGTCCTGATCATGCCGTGCTCGGCGGATGCCTCTGGCGTGCGCTGCAGACGTCGCAGTTCCTTTTGGGCCTGATCGTGAGCCTCTTCAGGCATGCCGGCCTCATCGATCTTCGAGCGCAGCTCTTCAATCTCGGCTTCCGTACCGGCGTCCTCGCCCAGCTCGCGCTGAATGGTCTGCATCTGCTCGCGCAGCACAGCCTCGCGCTGCCGTTTCTCAAGCGAGCCTTTGGTTTGATCACCGATCTCTTTGGACAGCCGCAACACGCTCAAGCGATAGGTCAACAGCTCGAGCACGCGCTCAAGGCGCTTTTCCAAACTGTAGGTCTCGAGGATTTCCTGCTTTTCGGCAGGCGTGATGTCGAGCGTGCTGGCGGCTAGATCGGCAAGCTGCGAGGCCGATTGCACGTTGCGCACAGTGTCCGCCATTTCCGGCGGTGACTGCGGCAAGAGTTCGATCATCTCAAGGGCCCGCTCACGCAGCAACATGAAACGGGCTTCGGCCTCGGCACCTTCGGTTTCAGGTTCTTCAAAAAGCTCGACCCGGGCTGCGAGGAAAGGATAACCTCCGACATATTCGAGCACACGGAAACGTTGTTGACCGTGGCAGATCATGTGGTGGCTGCCATCACGGCTCGTCATATAACGAAGGACGTTGGCCTGCGTGCCAATTCGGTGAAGATCGATCGGCGAGGGTTGCTCGGTCCCGGCTTCACGCTGGAGAACGACACCAAGCGGACGTTCCAGGCGAACCGCGGCCTGTGCCGCCGCAATCGAGCCCGCACGATTGATCGTGATGGGAATGACGGTACCCGGAAAGAGAACAACATTCCTCACAGGAACGAGGGGAAGGATATCCGGCGGCAAGTTGACGGATTTCTGGCCCTCGTTGCCCTCAGAGGCGGCGGCCAAGGCATCCGCCGAGTTCTGGTGCGGGGCATCGAGCGTTGCTGTTGTCTCGTCAGTGTTCATTGTTGTCCCTTTTCGGACGGCGATTTCCGCAAAACGATTGTCAAACATCCGAGCGCCAACTCGCGCTGGACGATTTCGAACCGTCCGGCAGGCATTCGGACGATACGCTCGAAGCGTCCGTGCGGCAGTTCGAGGCGATGGATGACACCTGCTGATTTTGGCAGAGGCAAAGGCCGGGTGCCTGAAACCACCAGCATATCGTTATCGATACGTAACTCGACCTGCTCCGGCTTGACTCCAGGCAGGGCCGCAATGATCCAGAGCTCCGTTTCGGTTTCGAACAGATCGATCGGTGGTTCCCAGCAAGGCGTTTGCGATTGGCGGCCTGGCTTGAACATCGAGCGTTCGGACCGCTCGGCATGGGCCAGTAGCTCGAGCGCATCCGCCCACATCATGCTGATGACATCGCGTGCCATGTCAGCTCCTATTTTTTGTGCACGCTTGCAGATTGGAATTTTGGTGTGCCGTTGCAAGCACTCCGATCCATTAACAGGCGCGTGTACCTGAAGGTGTCACGCAAAGCCTCGGCGCCCCGATCGCGCAAAATTTCATAAAATGCCCTGGAGTTGTCGCACTGCACAACTCTTGAGAGCGCGGTGCAACAATGTTGGCTTGGCGATGTGACGAGGTGACAAGATGGCGAGCAGTTTGATGACGACGGCCCAGGTCTATCGGGGACGCAATGGTCAATCGTTTTTCCGTCTTTCGGCCACACGTGGTCGGACCAAGACTTACGTGGTGATCTCCGAATCCGAGTTAGAGCTCGACGAATGGCTGAAAGTCAACGGCTTCGAGCGTGTCGTGCTGCCCGATGCAATCTCCCTATCGGAAACCCGACACTGAATTCTCAACGTTCAACACAAAACGTTCGAGTATGATCTTCACCCGAAATCATGTATCTGACACAGTGATGAGAGAGCGAGGCTGGAATGCGACAGCGTCGCAGCGACGATCCGAGGTGAGGCATGTTGGACGCAGAGCAAATCCAATTTTATCGCGAGAACGGCTATCTTCTTGTCGAACAGGCCATCGAGCCTGACCTTTTGGCTCGGCTTCAGCGAACAACCCATGAATTGATCGACCGCTCGAGGACTGTCGGGCAAAGCAATGATGTCTACGACCTCGACGAGGGCCACGGGCCCGACAATCCGCGCCTCACACGGATCAAGCTTCCCCATAAGCAAGATCCCGCCTACGCCGAAGTTCTTAAATCACAAAGAGTTATTGGTTGCCTGAGGAGCCTGTTGGGTCAGAGTGCCTTCCTTCAAACCGGAAAGCTCAACACCAAAGCTCCAGGCGGTGGAGCAGCCGTTGAATGGCACCAGGACTGGGCATTTTATCCGGCAACCAACGACGATCTATTGGCGATCGGGGTTATGATCGATGATGTGACTGCGGATAACGGACCGCTCATGGTGATTCCTGGATCACATAAAGGTCCCGTTCTAAGTCACCATAATAACGGCGTTTTTTGTGGAGCTATTGATCCTAAAGACGAGGATTTCCACTTTGACAAAGCGGTGACGCTCACAGGAAAAGCGGGAGACATGACCGTGCATCATGTGCGCATGCTCCATGGCTCAGCACCCAATGTTAGCGATCGGCCCCGTATGATTCTCTTCTACGAAGTTGCCGCTGCCGATGCCTGGCCAATTCTTGGATCGGGTTCCTATATCCATCGGCTGCCCCAGCGTGAGCTTTGGGAGGATCTCAACGAGCGCATGCTGTTTGGCGAGCCGGTTTTGCAACCTCGCATCGAGCCCAATCCCGTCAGACTCCCGCTGCCACCGGCTCCCGATGCCGGCTCGATCTTCAAAACGCAAAAGAGCGGTGGGGCTCGAAGCGCCTTTGCCGCCTGAGGTTTCGCCGTGGCCAATCAGTTTTTCTACGTCAGCAGCTATACCGAGCCGCGCGGCGAGCCCGCTCGAGGCGGTGCCGGCATAAGCCTGTGTCGCTTCGACAACGAGACCGGGGAAATGGTCCATCTCGAAGACGGGCCCGAGCTCTTAAACCCGACCTACTTCGCCTTCGATCACGGCAAGCATCATCTCTTCGCTGTCCGAGCCTGTCCCAAGGCGCAACGGCCTGGCGTCTCTTCAATGCGCTACGATCCCGAAAACGGTGGGCTTCAAAGCATCGATTTCGCCGAGGTCGAAGGTGAGGGACCCTGTCATGTCGCTCTGGATCCGGCAGGAGGCTTGGTGGTTCTCGCCAACTACCGATCGGGTAGCGTGTCTCTTGTCGAAGTCGGAGACGATGGCCGTTTCGGTGCTTCGCGAACCTTGCAGCATGAGGGCAAAGGGCCCAATCGGGCGCGTCAGGAGGGCCCCCACGCGCACTGCATTCACTTCACCGGTCCCGGCCGATTCCTCGCAACCGATCTCGGCACCGACGCAATCATCGCCTATGATTGCTCTCCAGGGATCGATGGCGTCATCCGGGTCGATCCACCAATACGCGCCAAGCCAGGCGCAGGTCCCAGGCATTTGACGGCGATAAGTGACGGTAAAACATTGTTTTGCCTCAACGAGTTGGATTCAACACTTTATGCAATACGTGATGGCGAGATTGTCGCCGAAGCGGGAACATTGCCAAACGGTTTCTCGGGATCGAGTACCTGTGCGGCGGTTCATCTCTCAAGGGATGACAGATTCGTTTATGCCACGAACCGCGGCCACGATTCCCTCGCGATCTTTGCCTGGCATGACGATGAGGCACGGCTCGAATCTATAGGCCACCATCCCAGTTTCGGCGCGCATCCTCGCGATTTTACGCTAAGCCTGGAGAACGATTGGCTTATCGCAGCCAATCAGGACACCCACAATCTCTTCAGCTTCAGGCGCAACCATGAAACCGGGCGCCTCTCTGATCCCGTCGGCACGCTCGAACTCGGCGCACCGGTCTGCGTCAAATTTATCCCGTCTTAGCCGCCGACAATGCGCGGGATGATGTGGACGTCGCTATTGGGTGGAATGGGCTCAAACAGCGCGTCCTGAAAAATCTGACCGTCAATCGCGACCGCAATATCTTCCTCGAGATGCGGAGCGAGCCCCGGAAAGCGCGCGCTCAATTCTTTGAGGAGGCCTCGAATCGTCGAGGCCTCCACATCGAACGTTTGCTCACCACCGGTAAACTGCGTCAGGCTATGGGTGAGGGTCACCTGGGCCATGGAAATGCTTACGCGTGTCCGTTGGCATGACCATTGGCATGGCCGTTAGCGGCCTTGCCACGCGTTGTCTTGCCGGCCTCCTCGAGACGCTTGAGCACGCGCGGCGGTGACATCGGCAATTCCTCGAAGCGTAGACCCGAGGCATTTTCAACTGCCGCTGCAATTGCCGCCATCCCGGGTACGATCGGGGTCTCGCCGACACCGCGCACGCCATAGGGGTGGTTGGGGTTGGGCACTTCGACGATGACGGTGTCGATCATCGGCAGATCGGAGGCCACCGGAATACGGTAGTCGAGGAAGCCCGCATTTTGCAGCTTGCCGTCCTCGCCATAGATGTATTCCTCGTTGAGCGCCCAGCCGATGCATTGCGCAGCACCGCCTTGGTATTGACCCTCGACATAGGAGGGATGCACCGCCTTGCCGGCATCTTGGATGACGGTGTAACGGGTCGGCGTGACCCGCCCGGTACCGGTATCAATCTCGACATCGACGATGTGCGTGCCGAGCGAGGGGCCGGCGCCTTGGGCATTGAGATGGCCATGGCCAGCAATCGGGCCACCAGTCTTGGGCGCCATCTTGGCGATCTCGGCAAGTGGCATCGGCTCGAAGTCACCGACATTGGAACTCGCAGGCTTGGCGCAGCCGTCTTCCCACTTAACTTCTTCGGGCGAGACTTCCCACATCTTAGCAGCGCGGGCGCACAGTTCGCGGACGGCATTTTTGGCCGCATCGGCAACCGCCATCGAACTTGCGAAGGTCACACGGCTACCGCCAGTTAGAAAGGAAAAGCCCAAGGACGCGGTATCGGCAATGATCGGGCGAACCTTCTCATAGTCGATGCCCAACTCCTCGGCTGCGACCAGGCACATCGAGGCGCGCGAGCCGCCAATATCCGGGCATCCGAGCATCACGGATGCCGTGCCGTCTTCATTGATGTTGATGGTGGCCGAGGTCTCGCCGCCGATATTGAACCAAAAACCTGACGCCACGCCACGGCCCTGATTGGGGCCGAGCGGGGCGTTGTAGTGCGGATGATTCTTGGCGGCCTCGAGTGTCTCGACGAGACCGATCGGCCCGAATTTCGGGCCATAGAGTGACTGCGTGCCTTCCTTGGCGGCATTTTTGAGCCGGAAATCGACCGGGTCGATGCCGAGCTTCTTGGCAAGCTCGTCGACGACACTTTCGACCGCGAATTCGGAGATCGGCGCGCCAGGTGCGCGATAGGCCGCCACCTTGGGGCGATTGCTCACAACGTCGTAGCCAATGGTACGGGCATTTTCGATGTCGTAGGGGGCAAACGCCGTCATAGCACCAGGCTGAACCGGACCCCCGGGGAAGGCGCCCGCCTGATAGATCAGCTCTGCGTCGGCGGCGGTGATGCGGCCGTCATTGGTGACACCCATCTTGACCTTGACCTGAGCACCCGAGGTCGGACCCGAGGAGAGAAACACTTCTTCACGACTCATCACCATCTTCACGGGCCGATTGGCTTTCTTGGACAGCATCAGGGCCACCGGCTCAAGATACACCACTGTCTTGCCGCCGAAACCACCGCCAATCTCCGACGGCGTGACACGCAGCTTCGAGATGTCCTGTCTCAGAAGCCGCGAGCAGTGGGCGCGGACGATATAGTGGCCTTGTGTCGAGGTCCAAAGCTCGGCTTGGCCGTCCTCGGAAACCGAGGCGACGCAGGCATGTGGCTCGATGTAGCCTTGGTGGACAGGGGCCGTGCGGAAAGTTCGCTCGACGATCACGTCCGCCTTGGCGAAGCCTGCGTCCAGATCACCCATTTCGAAAGCGACGCGCTTGGCGACATTTGATGGCGTGTTGGGGATCGGATCGACACCCTGGGTGATCAGATCGTCATGCAGCAAGGGGGCATCTGGCGACATCGCCTCGACCGCATCGATCACATGGGGAAGGGTCTCGTATTCGACCTCGATGAGCTTGAGCGCTTTTCGCGCGATCGCCTGGCTGGTCGCTGCGACGGCGGCAACCGGATGCCCCTCATAGAGCACCTTCTCACGCGCCATGACATTGCGAATGACATCACGGTAATTGATCATCATCTCGCCGGCGGAGGCCATTTCCGAGGGCATGTCTTCGAAATCTTCGCGGGTGGCAACCGAGATCACGCCGGGCAAGGCCTCGGCCTTCGAAGTGTCGATCGATTTGACGATCGCGTGCGCATGCGGGCTCCGCAGAACCTTGCCGACCAACATGCCGGGAAGGCTGAAATCGGCGCCGAACCGGGCGCGGCCGGTGACCTTGTCGATTCCGTCTGGGCGGATCGGACGCGTGCCGATCCAGCGTGTCTCGCTACCGCCCCGTGCTTCGTTAAGTGCTGTTGCCATGATTAGGATCCCCTCATTTCGCTTGCTGCGTCCATGACCGCCCGAACGATCTTATCGTAACCTGTGCACCGGCAAAGATTGCCGGCGAGCCAATAGCGGACCTCGGTTTCACTAGGGTCCGGATTCTTTTCCAAAAGCGCTTGCGCCGCCACCAGAAATCCTGGCGTGCACACACCGCATTGCAAGGCCGCATGCTCCAAGAACTTTTGCTGGAGCGGATGGAGCTTGTCGCCCCGAGCCATGCCCTCGATCGTCGAGACTGTCCGGCCCTCGGCTTCCGCTGCCAAAACCAAGCAGGAACAGACCAGCTCGCCATCCATGATGACGCTACAAGCGCCGCAGTCGCCCGTACCGCAGCCCTCTTTGGTGCCGGTCAGGTCGAGCTCGTCACGCACGATATCGAGCAATGTGTCCTCGGCATTGCAGAGGAATTCAGCCTCATTGCCGTTGACTGTGGTGGTAACGTGAATTTTGCTCATCAAAGACTCCGCGCCCGCTCAAGGGCGATATCCGCTGTACGATATCCGAGAACACCAGCCACCTGGGTGCGATAGGCAACCGTGCCGCGCTTGTCGTCGATCGGTCGGGCTGCTGCCGAGCAGGCATCGCTTAAGGCATTCAACGCGTCTTCGTCGACCTTGGTGCCGATAATCGCGTTGGCCGCGGGCTCCACCAAAAGAGGTGTGGGCGCCACTGCGCCGAGGCCGACTCGCGCTGCCGTGCAGGTCCCGTCTTTGCCGAGTGTGAGCGACACACCGACACCAACAACGGCGATATCCATTTCAGTGCGCGGAATGAAGCGCAGATAAGCGCTGCCCGTGCCGGGCGACGGTTTCGGGAAATAAATCGAGGTGACGAACTCGCCGGGCTGGAGCGCGTTCTTGCCCGGGCTTTCGACGAAAGCCTCAACCGGAAGCTCGCGGCGGCCATGTGGCCCTGCAATATCGACCATGCCGCCCGCGGCGATCATCGCCGGTACGCTATCGGCGGCTGGAGAGGCATTGCAAAGATTGCCAACCATCGTGCAGCGGCTTTGGATCTGGGTCGAGCCGATCAGTTCGACCGCTTCGACAACACCGGGCCAGGCAGCTTTGAACGCCTCATGCTGTCCAAGATGCATTCCGCTCACCGCGGCACCGATGCGGAACCCGTGCGCCTCCACGGCAATGCGCTTCATCTCCGGAATGCGCTTGATATCAACGACGAGGTCGGGCTCGATGCGACCGCCTCTGAGTTGCACCAGCAAATCGGTGCCGCCCGCCAAGACCCGGACCACGCCGGGAGTAGAACTCATTAATGTCACCGCGTCCTCGACGGTGTTCGGTGCTTCGTATCGCATGCCGATCCTGGCCTGTCCCTGCTGACTTCGAATGACTACAGAGTAGCCCGAGAATGGCCAGAAGCTCAAGCGCTCTCGATGCATGGCAGATTAGCGCTGTATTTCCATTCCGCGCGTCAATGCAATAGCGTGCCGTGCACGAGCGCATCGACGTAGCGCTTGGGCATGGGCGTGATCGCCGTTGAAACTGAATGGGCCTCGAAGCGACAGGGAGTAGCGCCGTATGAGCAACGAACCAAACGGCCAAAACGCCATGGGCGTCGGCATTATCGGCTGCGGTGTCATCAGCGGTGCCTATCTGCGCGCTGCGCAGTTGTTTCCGCAGTTTGATGTCAAAGCCGTCGCCGATATTGACGCCTCGGCCGCCACCGCACGCGGCGCGGAATTCGCCGTCGAGGCGAAGTCGGTGGAAGCACTCTTGGCCGATCCCGCAGTCGATATCGTTCTCAATTTGACCATTCCCGTCGCCCATGCCGAGGTCGGTCATGCCGCGATCAGCGCCGGCAAGCATGTCTACGGTGAAAAACCGCTTGCCATCGATCATAGGGAAGGGAAGGCGTTGATCGAGGCGGCTCGTGCCAAGGGGCTACGGGTCGGCTGCGCGCCGGACACGTTCCTTGGCGGCAGCCATCAATGCGCACGCCAAGCCATTGATGAGGGGCGCATCGGCAAACCCTTCGCTGGGACCGCGTTCCTCATGTTGGCCGGCCATGAGCGCTGGCACCCAAATCCCGACTTCTACTATGTCCGCGAGGGCGGGGGGCCGATGTTCGATATGGGACCTTACTATTTGACCGACCTCGTCAATCTCTTGGGACCCATCGAGCGCGTCGCGGCTTTTGGCACCACCGCGCGCCGGGCTCGGACAATTGGCAAAGGCCCGCGCGAAGGCCAAGAGGTTCCCGTCCACTGCACCACGCACATCGCCGGAACCCTTCAGTTTGTCGAGGGTGCCGTGGTGCAAATCGCCACCAGCTTCGAGGTGTGGAAGCACGGCCATTACCCGATCGAGATCTACGGCACCGAAGGCTCGCTCAAGGTCGCGGATCCTAACCGTTTCGACGGTTTCATCGAGTATTGTCCGCCGGAAGGGGTTTGGGAGGAGCTTGTCAAGACGCATGGATATGGCGACGACAATTACCGCAGTATCGGGCTTGCCGATATGGTCGCGGCGATCCGTGAAGGCCGACCTCATCGTGCTTCTGGGGATTTGTCCCTTCATGTGCTCGAAGTAATGGAGGCTTTGGTCCAGTCGGCTGAAGACAATGGCGTCGCCATGAGTATCGAAAGCCGCTGTCCGCGACCCGCACCTCTTCAACCCGGCCTTGCTGTCGGCGAAATCGCTTAACCATCTGAGAATGCCAAGGAGGTACCCGTGACGACAAAATCGAAAGGCAAGACCAAGGCAGCGCTCATCGTCTGGGGAGGGTGGAGCGGTCACGAGCCCGAACAAGGTGCTGGAATCGTTGCCGCCATGCTGAAAGACGAGGGCTTTTCGGTGTTTGTCGAAAACACCACCGAAGCCTTCGCCGATCCCAGCATCAAGGATTTGAGCCTGATCGTGCCGATCTACACCATGGCCACGATCGAGAAAGAGGAGCTAGACAATCTCTGCACCGCCATCAGGGGCGGGGTCGGACTTGGCGGCTATCATGGCGGCATGTGTGACGCCTTCCGCCAGGCGACGGAATATCAGTTCATGTGCGGCGGCCAGTGGGTGGCGCATCCCGGCAATATCATCGACTACCGTGTCAACGTCACCAAGCACGACGACCCGGTGATGACAGGGATCGAGGATTTCGACTACCGATCCGAGCAATATTACATGCATGTCGACCCCAAGATCCAAGTGCTCGCCACGACGACATTTTCAGGCGATCATGCACCCTGGATCGAAGGCGTGGTAATGCCCGTAGTCTGGAAAACCAACTACGGCGCAGGCCGCGTGTTCTATAGCTCGCTCGGCCATGTTGCCTCGGAATTTGCCGTCCCTGAGATGAAAACCATCCTCCGCCGCGGTCTTCTTTGGGCCGCCCGCTAGCTGGCGTTGTTCGTGTCTCACACAATTCGCCAAGCCGTGCCCGAGGATCTCCCGAGGCTCGCACATATCTGGCACGACGGATGGCACGAATCCCACGCGGCGCACGTTCCCGAAAACCTCACCGCACAACGGACGCTCGAAAGCTTCGCGCAACGTCTTGGTGCCATGCTCGACGCAACGAATGTCGTCGGACCAATTGGCGATCCCGAAGGTTTCTGCACAATCAAGACAGACGAGCTCTACCAGATCTTTGTTTCTCCGAAGGCGCGAGGCACAGGCGTTGCAACATCGCTGCTCAAGGATGGCCAAATGCGGATCGCTGCGCGCGGCTTCGAGAGGGCTTGGCTCTCTTGTGCCATCGGCAACACCCGCGCCGCACACTTCTACGAGCGCGAAGGCTGGATCCACACCGGTGACATCACCTATGATGCCGAAACCGCATCCGGGCTGTTCTCTCTCAAAGTATGGAAATATGAAAAGCATTTGGCTTGAGAAGGAATTGGATAACTTGTCATAATACTAATTATCTTTTTTCGTTCTTTTGGGGCATGGCTTAAGATCAGCCGATCCACGTCTCCTGCTTTGGGCCGTCTGGACGCTCATGCGAACGCCCAGACGGCCCACGATCTCAGTTGATCGGATCTCGGGAAATGATGAGACCGACGGTCTCAGCTGATCCCTCATGAAACTCGATGGCGATGGGAACAGGTCCGGTAGGATGTTCCGTGAGATCGGATGTAAGCCCGCCGGTTAGGACGGTCGAACAGGCATCCGGAGCAGCGGCGGTCGACGTCTTTATCGTGTCTCCGCCTTTATGCTCCAGACCTGCCAATCGTTCAGAATTGGTCGCGTAGATGACGTAGTTCCCAGCTTCCAAGATTGGGAAATGAATGAAGGCGTGAGCATCCGCAGGCAGCTTGACCTCGATAGGAATGTTCCGCGGCGCATGATGGGCGGGCGAAAAAACCTCGTCGAGCTGTGTTACGGGTTCTACGGTCATCGTGGCACCGGCGATGGCAAACTGCTCGCACATCACCATCGATGTATCGTCGGCCCATGAGTTACTCGTGCTTGCTATGACGAGCCCACCAATCAGCATACCAAAGTAAGGTCGCATGTCCCCTCCTTACAGTTATAGTTGAATATCAGTGCGGCGCGCGAGCCGTCACCAAAGTGTTGATACGCATGCCCGAGAAGCGCGCATGCCTCTTATCGACAAGGCAAATGGTTATGTTATAACATAACAAGTTGTCAACTAGATCGTAGTGACAGGAGAAGTGTTTTGGCTCTTCCCACGCTGGCATCGCGTATCCCGATCACCCTGCTCACGGGCTTTCTTGGCGCCGGCAAGACCACGATCTTGCAGAAGCTTTTGCCAGAGCCCGCCCTGCAGAACACGGCTGTTATCATCAATGAGTTCGGCGAAATCGGTCTCGATCACGACCTTCTCGAAGTTGGCAAAGAGACAGTCGTCGAACTTGACGGGGGCTGCTTGTGTTGCACAGTGGCCAGTGATCTCGCCGTGACACTCAGGGACCTGCATGGCCGTCATGCGCGTGGACAGATCGATCTCGAGAGGGTGGTGATCGAGACGACAGGGCTTGCAGATCCGGTGCCGATCCTCGCATCATTGCTAGGCGACGCTTACGCGGGCCACTATTTCCGGCTTGCCGGAGTCGCGACCGTCGTCGATGCGACAGCAGGGCTTGCGACTTTGAAATCGCATGAGGAGGCGCGTCGTCAGGTCGCCGTCGCTGACCGTCTCGTCCTGACCAAGCTCGATGTCGCGGAAGAGATCGACGCGCTCTCTTGCGAGCTCCGAGCGCTCAACCCGGCAGCGCCCATCCTGAAGGCCAATAGCGGCCAGGTGGACGCATCCATGCTTGTCGAGGACGGGCTCTATGATCCCGAGAGCAAATCGGTCGACGTGCAGGCTTGGCTGCGGGCTGAGGGCCATGATCATGAGCACCATCACGCGCATCACCACGACGTCAACCGGCACAGCGAGGATATCCGAGCCTTTTGCATCCGCAACGAGAAGCCAATTCCTGCGGCTGCTTTCGAGTCATTCCTCAAACTTCTGCGGGGCCTTTGCGGTCCCGACTTGCTCCGCGTCAAAGGCCTAGTCTGTATCGCTGAGGATAGTGAACGCCCGTTCGTATTTCACGCCGTTCAGCACGCGATTCATCCTACCGTCGAGCTAGACGCCTGGCCGTCGGAGGATCGCGCTACCCGCATGGTCTTCATCGTGCGAAACATCGCTCCCGAAGAGATCGAAGTCATGCTGCACGCGCTGATCCAATACGCACCCGAAATCGAAGCCAACCGCTCACATGAGTTTGAGCCAATTCATTCGTGAAGAGCGGCCACGCGTGTGATTTGTGCAAATCAGGTTTGGCGGCGGCATATGCGCCAACAAACCGAAGGTCATCTCCGAAAACTGTTCGCTAAACCAAGCAAGAGCTCCACACGCCATCTCACCCGTCGCACATCCCTTTTTGGTACATGTGACAGCGATCACATTCACAACCAAAAATCAGATCCACAACAACTCATCTTCTCTGCTCTCTTCCCTCCTCAACACTCAGCCGCCCCACTTCCAGGGCGGCTTCTTTTTTGTGGCCCTGTCACATGCCGAGTTCGCGGCTATGATCGGGCCTACTGAGACCACCAAGTGAGGGAACGCCCGTCATGATTGAATTTCGCAGCCCTGCCCATCTGCCGGTTCCGAACAAGACATTTTCGCATGGTGTCGCCGTTCCGTCCGACTACCGATGGCTCTTGACATCGGGCCAGGTGGCACGACGCGCCGACGGCAGCGTTCCCACATCGATTCAGGAGCAGCTCGAACAGGTCTGGGCCAACCTCAAAAGCATCCTCGACGATAACGGCTTTGCCATGAGTGACGTCGTCAAGATCAATACGTTTCTTACACCCTCTGTCGACATCGCCGCCGTACAATCGGTCCGCGATCGCTGGCTCGGCACCCACAAACCTACCGGAACCCTGCTCGTCGTCCATGCCCTCGCCCGCCCCGATCTTCTCGTCGAAATCGAGTTTGTTGCTGCCAAAGCACCCTGATCCAACTCGGGGACGATCCTATTGGCGGCGGTCGTCGACGATCCGCCCGCCCTCCATGGAAATGGTGCGATCGGCAAGATCGAGTATACGATTGTCGGGAGTCACCATCAAAATCGTCGTGCCGCGGATTTGCGCAAGACGCTTGAGGAGCTCGACCACGGTGCGGCCGCTCGCCTTGTCGAGGGCCGCAGTCGGCTCGTCGGCGAAGACAATAGCCGGGTTGCCGATCAGCGCTCGGGTCACGGCAACCCGCTGCGTCTGACCACCGGAAAGATTGCCGGGGAGATAGTGGAGCCGATCTGTGAGACCAAGAAGTGCAAGGATGTAGGTCGAGGCTTCGTGCCACTCGGCCATTGTCGCTTGGCCATGAACTTCAAGCCCGAGACGCGCATTCTGAACCGCCGTCAGGCTTTCGAGAAGATTGTGGGCTTGGAAAATGAAGCCGAGACGGCGGCGACACGCAACAAGGTCCGTCTCCGATGCCGTTTTGAGCTCTTGACCCATCAATCGAACCCTGCCCTCCTGGACTTGGCGGAGGCAGCCAATCAGCGTCAAAAGCGTGGTCGTGCCTGATCCGGAGGGACCCATGAGGATCACAAGCTCGCCTCGTGCGATGGTCAGAGTGTTGTCGTAGAGCGCTTGTTTGCGCGCCTCGCCTGCACCGAACCAATGATTGAGACCCTCGACCTGGATGGGATCTTGATCCGCATCGCGCATCTGCGAATGGCGCGGCTGGATGAGAGGCGCAGCGCCACTGGACAGTATATCCATCGGAACTGTCCTAAAAAATGTCTGCTGGATCGGCATCGGCGAGCTTGCGCGTGGCGATCGCGCCGGAAAGGGTGCACCCCGGCGAACACGCCAGAGCGCGGCAGGGCCTTGGCCTCGAGCATCACGGCATCACCCTCAGCCACAATACGAATATCCGTTTGGTAGACCTCGACCTCGGCGATCATCTCGTCGAGACCAGCCATCGTCAAAAGACCGTCCTCATGGGGGCGCTCGCCGACACGCGCGCGGAT